>JBEKZQ010000503.1:0-4515 GCA_049509675.1 Thermoguttaceae bacterium
TGGCCCCGGGTGCTCGCGGCCGCCGCGGGCGTGGCCGGCCTGATTGGTCTGTTGTGCGTCATCCGTCCCGTAGGGCTGCCGCTGGCCGCCGGTTTCGGCCTGGCGACCTTCCTGGCGGCCTGGCAGGGCAAGATGACCTGGCGGCGGGCCGCGCCGTGGGCCGCACTGGTGCTCATCGCCGCTTCGGCCACCGTGGCCGCCGTGGTCGCTCGGGAACGAGCCACCGCCCGGGCCGTGGGCGGGCGCACGTATCTCAACGAGTTCGACGACGCGGCCCGCTCCTTCCTTTCCAGCTACCCGCGCGGCATCCAATTGTGCATCAGCGACATTGGCCGCGTGACCATCCCCGGAATGTACAGTTGCTATGGCGATCCGGGAAACTGGCTGGATGTCAACATGGTCCCGTATCTGCCGTTCTTGCTGCTCCTCTTGCTGGGCTGGTGGCGGTGGGCAAAGCGCGACAATGATCCGTTGGCCTGGACCCTCCCGTTCTACGTCGGCCTGATCGCGGCGCACTCCTTCGACACCGGCGGACGGCATTTGGTGCCCATGCTTCCCATTCTGCTGGTATGCGTGTGGTTCGCGCTGGAACGTCTGCGCCAGCGGCGTCTGGCCGTCCTCCGCATCGGCCTGCTGATCCACCTGGCCGTGGCCTGCGGTTATTGGCTGACGGTCGACCTGCCCCGGGCTAAGAAGACCAACGCCCACTGGGCGGCAGTGGACGCTCTGGCCGCGCAACTGCGGAATCGCCCGGAACCGGTGGTCGCCCAAGGTCTGCCTCAAGACATGCCCCTGATGCTGCAACTGGCACTGGACCGGCCCGTGCTGGACGGCGACAGTCAGCCGCTATCGGTCCCTGGCGTCTGCTGGATTGCTTCCTGGGATGGGCAGAGTGAGACCGTGCGTCTGACTCGGCAGTCGGCCCCGGAGGCCGCCCGAAAGTCGCTGGTTGCCCGGCAAGCGGCCGCCCACGAGAAGGGTCTGCTTCGTTAGCGCAGTATCCGGTTGATGACTTTCGCGCTTTCTACTCCCCTCTCCCCTTGCGGTAGAGGGGTTGGGGTGACGGGGCGTGGCGCAGTCTGGCTAGCGCGCCCCTCTCCCCTTGCGGGAGAGGGGTTGGGGGTGAGGGGTTCTTCGCCATGCGGTGTTATCGCCGACTGTTCGCGCCCGGCCGCGATCTTCTTGGCTCTTGCCGAACTTTTCTTGCGGGTGCTTGACGCCGTCGCCCCCAAGGGCCTATGCTGACTGCGCGTTTACCACTCTGCGGAGGAGTCAGACGGTTTGGCAAACGGGCGAACCGAGAATCGTTCTGCCCCCGTTTTCTTGCGGCGAAGATCGTCCGACGCTGGCAGAAGGAACTCGCCGAAGAGAATGACCGGCAGCATCAAACTTGCCGTCTGGCAAGCGGAAAATAGTTCTGACCCCTTTTTTGACTCGGTTCCAGCCACCGCCATGACGGCGCTATCCTATTCGTTACCGGCCTACATCGGGGGGAGCAAAAGGGGTCATTCTGCTTTTTTCGGAATAGTGAGAACATGGAACGGAGAACGAGGATAATTCGTGATAAAGCAGAATGCGCGTTGCGGAACGAGATACGGAGACCGAGCATCCATGCCGAGGCATTTCGGCGGATCCATCCGCCGACCAGGGCGCTCATTGCCGCCCCTGGACCCCGGCTAGCCTCTCTCCGTTCCAGTTGTTATTCCCGAAAATCCGAAAACCCGGGCCTTGACACGCGGGCGGTTATGGGTGTCCCCTTTTGTTCCCCCTTTTGTTCCCTTTTGTTCCTTTTGTTCCCTCCTTTTGTTCCCTTTTGTTCTTTCGCAAGCGAATGGCGTCGGCCATGGCCCTGTCCTTCCGGGCCGCTGGATCTTCCTTTCGTCTAACGGTTTACAATCTCAATGCTCGGTCTGGAGATACTCCCGCAAGGCCGCCAGGTCCTTGCCGATGGCCCACACGATTTGCGCCGATGGGGCATCCACGCCCGAGTAGACAGATTTCCATATGTAATAGTCGGGCTCCTTGGCGTAAGGCTCGCCTGCCATTTCCGGTGGGGTGCGTTTCATGGCCGCCTGGAATTGCTCGTAAGCGTCGCGATGGGTATTCACTTCGGACCTGAGCTGCGAGCCCGGATCGAGCGACTGGGCGACCAGGTAATAGCCGCCCGAGAGCTTGATGGTCTCAGCGTCAATCAACTCCGGACCGGAATTAACCCAGTTGAAACGGAGCTTGTGCGGCTTCTTGTCGCCCGTGGAGGCGACATCCTTGATCCAGAGAATGTCCTTTTCGCGATCATAGTGGACCTTGCGGGTCCACCACACGCCGCCCACGGGAAGATGGGCGTATACGGAGAGGTAGTCGGGCCGGTCCTGGGGGCTCATGTCCATGAGGAATGTGTACGGGCCGAGCCGCGTGGTAACGCCGTGGCGGAGGCGGTTAAAGCGGATATTGCCGAAAAACTGTTCGGCTACGCCGTCCACGGCAAGCACGTTTTGCAGGCGCGGATGTCCGAACAGGGCCGGGGGACCGCCGGTCCCGGAGAAGGGCGCGCAACCGAGCACTTGGTGGTCGTCGGCGTCGTAGCGGACCGTGCCGAAGAACACGCGGTCCTTGGAGCCGCCGGGGCCGCCCCAGCCCACAATGACGCCCGTCTTCTCGCCCGGCTTGGACACGCGGACGTTCCTCGCCCAACTCTTGCGCATGACGAACGAGCCGGCGTTGGGCCAGAACTCCGTCAGCGGCCAGCCGGCCTCCTCCGCGCTCTTCGGAGCCACCATGCCCCAACTCAGGAACGTCCAGATGTCCCAGGAAACCCGCTGGTCCATGAACGACTTGACCTTCCAGAGGCCGTTTTCCATGAACTGACGATTGTCGGGCGAACCGATGTTCCCCGGATTGGCGTAATGGTGCCAGGCCAACACGGGGTCGTTGTAGCGCATGGCCAGGTACAAGAACTGGGGATTGTTTGCCCAGAACTTGGAGAGGGGCTGATAGTGCCCGTGCCCGACGGAGTTCACGTAGCTGGCGAAACAGGAGTTGTTGCGGAAGTAATGGAGGGCCTCCTTGTAGCCCAAGTTGTAGGTCCACCAGCGGCCCTCGGAGTGCATCATGCGATCGAATCGCTCGAAGGGCCGGTCGTCGGTCGCGTTGTTAAGAACGTGCATGACCATGAGAAGGTTGTCGAGCCCTCCCAGGCCGTAGACCGGCGCGGCCGAGAGGCTTTCGTCGATCATGTCGACTTTGGTCGGGTAGACGTCGAACTCCCCGCGTTTTTCGTTCCAGGTGCCGTTGTTCGGTCCGCCTTCCAGAACCCAGGTGAGAAGCTGCTTTCCCTTGGCGACATAGAGAGCCGAGCGGGGATGCTCGGGAAATGCCAGGCCGATGAACAACAGGTTCTGCAAGGGCCTGCCGCCGAAGCCATAGGTCCAGTTGTTCAGCGCGCGGCGGTCATACATCCAGTGATTTTGTTTGACCGCGTCTTGGTAGATCGGCTCGACCCACGCCAGGAACTGTTCCCGGAACGTCGTCCGCTCCGCGGCAGTCAGGAACGGATACTGAATGTCATAAATGAGGACGGCATAAGCGATTCTGCCCGCATCCTTCGAGGCGAGCGACTTCCGGATGTCGGCCACCGCTTCCTCGCAGCGTCTTCCCCGCAGGTAATCGATCATCGCCGCAAGCATGATGTCGGTGGTCAGCCCGAAGGTCTTGGTTTTCTCGGGCATGTCGGCGACGCGCACTTTGTATCGATCCACCTGGTCGGGGCGGATGAGGAGGATGGGGTGAGATTCCTTTCGGGGCGCGGCTTGCGGACTTGCGGCAAGCGGGCCAGCATTGCCTTCGGAGGCGTATGCCGACGCGGCCGCCGCCGCACAACAGGTTACGATTGCTGCAATCAGAAGCGATTTCATTTGGATTCTCCTCGGAGGGTCAAGAATGGGGGGGCTGAGTGGGCAGGCGGCGACGGGCGGCGCAGGCAGGGGCGGACGAGCGGACTCGCGGCGCCCTTGCCGGCGGGAGTCAATTGCTATGCTAACACCGCGACTCGTGACGTTCCAGCAGGCGGCATCCGCTGGCCGAAAAACCTGATAAGCCAGCATTGGCCGACACAGGCGGCGCCGAGGTTTCGCCCATGCGTAAAGGCCGTCACTTAGCGATCGACGGGAGGCAAAAGGGGGGCAAAAGGGGACATTCTACTTTTCGTCTTGCGGGGCGTTTGCACGCATCATATGATCCCACCATGGCGAGAACGGCAAGGGCGTCGGTGGGTGGGGTTTGCTACCATGTGCTCAATCGCGGCAACGCGCGGCAGGACGTGTTCCACAAGAAGGAGGACTACATTGCTTTCCTCGATTTGATCGAGGAGTCGAGCGGGCGGTTGCCGCTACGTCTGTTGGCGTGGTGTTTGATACCGAATCATTTTCATCTGGTGTTGTGGCCATTCGGCGAGGGAGACCTGAGCCGATGGATGCAGTGGTTGCTGACCTCCCACGTGCGGCGATATCATCGCCACTA
>JBEKZQ010000504.1:0-4508 GCA_049509675.1 Thermoguttaceae bacterium
TCGTCTCTGGCGTTGCCCTCCATGCGCTCTTTGTCCACGGCCCGCTTCGCCTCCTGCTCTTGCGATTTCGTGATGCCCTTCACGATGCGTTCGATCTTGTTCGAGTCCATTTCGGTTGTCCTTGTTTTCTTCCGCAGGCACCCCGGCACACCGATCCCAAGAAGCCAAGGGTGCCTGCGGGTCGTTACCGCGCTCGACCCTGGCGAGCGCGGCTGAAGTATTCGGGTCGATTGATTTTGAGCTGTGCGAGACTCCGGCGTGCGTCCGCTTCGTCGCTGCACCAGCGGAGATGGCTTACGACGTACTCTGTCTCATTCGCGCCGGCTTCGCGTGCCAGTCGCTTGCAAAGTGCTATCGAAATGCGGTCGTTCATGGTGATCTCCAGGTTTGAAACAGCCTGCCGGCTAGGATTGAGAATCCGGCGGCTTGTTGTTCGCGTAAACGGCCTTCTCAACGTCGGTGAGCCTTTCGCGCGGCGGCGGGTTGCCGGCACGGTGCGCGAAGGACTGCGAGCCGGGAGTATGATTTCGTGCCCACAAATCCGAAAGGCAATCCTCGCACAGGCCGTCAGCTTGGTAGGCGGGGTGAATGTTTCTTCCGCACGGGCAAATGTCGGGGACTGTGAATGCGGTCCTGGTTGTCGATTTCAAAGCGCGCCTCCTGAAGCAACTCTCGGATGCGAGTAAGACCACCGGCGTACCGCCCCGTCGCCGCCTCAAAGGCGACCTTGACCGACGACATGCTGCCCTTGATGATTCGCGTTGCGATCCAGTTTCGGAAAAGCTGCGCGGCCAAGTATCTGTGAGCCTGCGACAAGACGCCTTGCAGGTCAGGGTCGAACTCGTATATCCCCGGATAACGTCGGTAGTGCTCCAGCAGTTTGACCCAAGCCTGCTCTTCCCGCGAAAGCGGTCGTGGGTCAACGTTGAGGGCGCGCAGAAAGTCGGGGAGATCGGCCAGCGCGACGCCTCGATACCAGTGGTTGGCTTCCTGGTCATGGAGATCACAGGTGCCATTTAGAAACTCGGTCACCGAAATCATTGGGTTTTCTCCTGGATGAGTCGTAGTGGTTCGCGTTTCTGTTCTCGGCCGGCAGTCGCAATCGCGTTTTCGATTGCGGGAATCACGGCATCGCAGATCGCCTCATACTCCTGGAAGCCCGACAGCTTCTCGACGAGGGCCGCGCAGATCGCGCTGCCGACCGAGAACAGGGCGTGTCGGCTGAGCAAATCCCCCATCTTCTCTTGCTGCGAGATTTGCAAGAGCTGGAGCTTGCCGACGATGTGCAGCAGTTGACCGGCAAGGCCCGCATGGTTCTGGTTCACGGCGATCTCGGCCAGCAACCTCGTCAACGCGATTTCGTCCGACAGACTCGTTGCGTCCTCGCCGCGAAACTCGTCGAGCCGTTTCGCCAGTTCGGGATCTTCTAATCGAAACACGGATTGTCTCCTTGGAGTGAAATGATGCCCTGCGTCAGGGCCTCGTGGATCATTGGACGCACCTGGTGCGCGGACGCCACGTTGGCCGAAGCCTGCGGGTGCCGATTAGCCGTGGCCTGAAGGCCAGGGCATTGTGACAGGATTGCGATTGCGTTCAGCGACCGAACAAAGGTGATCGTGCCCCCGCCAGTGCATCGCGTGCCTTCTCAAGGCACTTTACGGGAAGGGATTTGACCGACAGTGCTTTCCACAGCCGCCCCAGTACGTCGCTGACCCCGTGTTCACACTCATAAATCGCCTTGGCGATCTCACCGAGGTCAGTGAGGTCGGCACGCTCGGCTAGGGGGCCTGGATAGTAAACACGGGTATCGAAGTCGCTGCGGTAATCTCGATACAACACTTCTTCCAACGCAGAACGTGCGGTCGAGAGTTTCTCCGCGGCGCGGCCGGCGCGGACAGACGCCTGGTGTGACTTGCCAAGCAGATTTGCCAGGTCTACGCGGATGCGAACGATCTCAGTGTAGACAGTGTGCAAGATGGCCGCGATCAGACGGTGCTCGTCGAGTGTCAGGGGGACTTTGCGCGTCATGGTGTTTGTTCCAGGGGTGCGGGTTTCAAGGTGTACTTCGTGGGATGGTGCTTGTCGCCCTCGATGCACGTTAGGGTCAAACCGGCGGTCTTGAATTTGCCGGCTTTGTCAAATTGCTTCAGTTGTGATGCCACGCCGGCAGCCGTTTTCGGCATCCTGGGATCAGTGGTCGCCGGCGCAATGATCTGAAGAATCTCGGCGGCGGTCTTGTTTTCGAGCCAGCCGTCGTAGGCAAACTCCCGCAGTTGTCCGAACCAACCATCGGACTGGGCCGCGCGTTCCGCCATCGCTTGGCGCTTGTCTTCCGTCTCAAGCACCGGCAAATACAGCCTCCCCGCGGAGGGCGGCAGTTCCAACTCGTTGATGATGTGGTGGAGAAATCCGGGCATTTCCTGGTCCACGAGTGGGCGCAACTTCGTAGTCCAGTCCAATTCCAAGCCCGTGAACGGGTCAACTCGAACGATGATGATCCGCTTGTCCCGCGGGAAAATCACGCAGAAGTGTCGTTCGTTGGCCGTCTGGATCAGGTGCGTGTAGTTGACGACGGTGATGGCCTTGACGTAAATCCCGCGTATTTTGAGGAAGGGATTATCGACTAGGTTCTTGATGAGGTGGTACGCAGGGTAGTTCGTGGACAGGTCGATTTCTTCCAGGAAACACAAGGCCGCCCCGTGCATCTGGTCGTTGAAATCGTCGCGCGTGATCTCCTTCCGTAGTTCAGCCCAGCCATTGGGTCCGTGGAACATGCGGCAAAGCGTCCGCGGAAGAGTCGATTTGCCGATGTTCTGCTGCTTGGAGTAGCCGAACAGATAGGGCAAACGCCAGTCGGGGTGGCGGACTACCACGGCTGCCCACAGCTTGAGGTAGCCCCCGCCGGTCTTGACGCCGTTGCGTTGACACCACTCGTCCGCTTGGACTTCGGCATTGAGGTTGCGGCCCCAGTGGTCGAGAATCATTTGGATGTGGGGAAAATCACCCTTCTCCGGTTGGCACGCCAGCCGTGCCCCAAAGCGGTTCCAGATTCGGCCCGGCAGGTACTCGGGACCGAAAGGGATGCGTTGCAACTGGAAATTGTTGTCCATGTGGTTGTGGAGGATTTCCGAAACTTCGGCGTCCGAGTGCCCTTCACCCTTGAGGTAGGTTTTGACGGCCGTGAGAGACTGGGAAATCCAATTGCCCCTGCTGTCCCTGATAACCCAGTCCTGCGCTTTTTCTTCGTCCGTCGTCTGTCGGACGGACTCCTCGTGGTAGGTGATGGTGGGCTCTGGCAGGCAATCGACGAGATCGCATTCCCATTTGCCACGATAGTAGCGCCAGCCCGGCAAGACCGTATCCCGCGCGCTCTTTGCACCCTCGATCGAAATGAAAAGGCTGCGCCGGTCACGGCGAGCAACAACGGGGCGGCCATTCAGAAGCTCGGGAACCTGGAATGACAGACCGAGCAGCCGGGCGAACTCGTTGGGATCGGATAGAACAACGTCGCCCCGACGATCAAGGGTGCCACAGGCCGTTGCCGCCTCCTCGAAGGAAACGGGCACGTTGTACTTGATCCGGGTCTTCTTGTTCTTGGTCGTGTTCCAGTCGTCGGATTCCCCGGTGTCGTTGTAGCGGTACACGTCGAGCCCGCCGTTCGGCAACGGATAAGCAAAGGCGTTGGGCTCTTGCGGATGTCGCACGGTGCTGTCCGTGGAGTAACGGCCAGACCGCCGGTTCGTCTGGAAATCCACCAGCAGCCCGTGGGTGTGCAGCCGGACTCGGTGTTTGCCGTCACGGGTTTCCCTGACGGCAGGAAAACCAGCGGCCGTCATCGTCGCGAAGATCGACTCGTGGACGGCATCCCATCCGGGATTGTCGTGCTTAGCAGCTTGCGGGTCAGGTTCAGGGGCCGGCGGCAGTGGCGGCGGTGGATCGACCTTCAGTTTGACCGTGGCCGACCTGATAAGGCGAAACCCACCCGGCTTCGGCGCATAGTGGTAGATGTATTGGATGACGCCGTGGCTGCACGCATAATCGGCCAGATTGACGCCAAGAAGGCCCGAGAGATGGGCCAGGATTGCATGACAGTTGCGGCTATGGTCCTTGCGGGTTTTCGCCGGCATGGGATCGACGAAGATTGCCCAATGCCGACCGCCGCCACCCTTGCTTGCGGTGGCCATGATGGCGGGATGCCGCTGCGATAGCTCGTCGATCTTGGCAATGCCGGCTTCGTCCAGGGCCTTCGCACCATGCCCGAAATCGAAGTCGAACATGCAACCTTCGGTCTGCCCGACTTTCCAGTTCCACCAGGACGTTCCGAAACAGCCGATCAGATTGGGATGGTAGTCAACCGCCCCATCGTTGGCGGTCGGATCGGTGCTCCCCTCCGCCGGGATCGTCCAGGCATGGGGCTTGCCAAGGATGGGCCATCGACCGGCCCACTCGTCCAGCAGATCATCGTCGTCCTCGACCGGCTCGAAGTGCGTTTCCAGGTCTCGGTGGTA
>JBEKZQ010000505.1:0-4490 GCA_049509675.1 Thermoguttaceae bacterium
CCAGAACCTTGTCTGGACAGCGGTGTCGACCTTTGCTAAACTATCCGAGTAACACTCGGATCCATGGAGGCAACATACCCTATTTATCGATGTTTGCATACATCAGTTTGTGCGAGCACCCAATCCCTAATCCCTAATCCCTAATCCCTAATCCCTAATCCCTAATCCCTAATCCCTGTCCTTCGGCTCGCCGATGGCGCGCAGATAGCTTGCCACGCGGGCCTGCAAGTCGACCAGGTTCTGCCACTGCCGCTGTTCCAGCGTGATCCGGTCGCGTCTTGGTTTCGCGCGCACGGATTCGATGATGCCGCGCAGGCGGAGGTGCATGTACTGGAGCAACTCGGCGCATTGTGCGGCCTGCCCCGGGCTCAGCGCGAGGGGCAGCTCCGGCGGCAGCAGCGTATGAAGCAAGTTCTGCGATTGCGGATCGTCGTCGTAGTTCAACTCGAAATCCAGCATGGCCGAGTTGTATTCCTGCCCAAGCTCTTCGACTTCCAAGGTGATCCCTTCGGCGAGATCCGCCCCGCGCAGTTGCGCTAGCCGCTGGGCGATCTCGGCCCGCGATCCCGCGAGCACGACCGTCCGGCCCAGCGAGATCATGTCGCCGGGGCGGAGGATGCACAACTGCACCGGTTCGCCGTTGACCTTGGTGCCGTTGGTGCTTTGCAGGTCGGTCAACACCAGCTTGCCGTTGTCCTCCTGGATCTTCAGATGGAAACGGCTGATGCGATCGTCGTTGAGCTGAACCGGATTGCCCTCTTCGCGACCGATGGTCAGGGGGGTAGGTATTTCCTCGAAGACCTGTCCCCGGTCGGCCCCATCGAGAATCCGCAACGTAACTAGCGCCATGGGATTTTATTCGGAGATCACGAAAGCCCGAAACGACGCAAGCCCAAAAAACACGGGCACATGATTCATGCTCGTCACTGGCCTTCTATGGCAGCTTTCGGGTTTTCGCTTTTTCAGGTTTTCGTGATTCGTTTCCTTGTTCGGATCGCTCGCGCCCCTTGCTTCGTCTTTGTACCTGCCCCCGCGGCTTTGGTCAAGGTTTCCCCGGGACAACTGCAAAATCTGACGCGAAGGCACCCAGAGGGTGCCCGGGTCCATGTTTTCGGTCACGAGTCCGGCCAAATGGCAATGCCTATCAGCCGAAAAATGGACCAGACCCCGACTTCGCAGTTCTCCTGCAAGGCGTCCAGAGATTCGGTCGGCAGCGTGCGAATTCGCATGTACTGTCATCCCTAGCGCGGCGCCGTTAGAATGAAAATCACCAACCGATCGTTTGCCGTCCCCCAGGAGTGCGGGGTTGATAAGGCTGGCAGATCGTGGTTGCGATCAGTTCTCGGAGCGCCTGGAGACCTATGAAATGACCGGCCCCGTATTCATCCTCAAAGTTGCATTGGCAGGCCGGAAAAGCGTCTGGCGACGGATTGCTCTCCGTGGAGAGCAGACATTGGACAACCTGCACGAGACGATCTTCAACGCCTTCGACCGCGATGACGAGCACCTGTACTCGTTCTACTTTCCCAGGCCCGGAACCAAGGGCAGGGCTCGACTGCGGGACGCCGTTGAGTACGCCTGTCCGTTCAGTTGCAAAGATGCCGGTCCCTTTTCCGACGACGTGTTGCCCAGCGCGGCCAAGACGGCGGTATCGTCGCTCGGATTGAAACCGGGGCAGGTCTTTCTGTACCTTTTTGATTTCGGCGACAACTGGTTGCACGAGATCACCGTCGAACAGACCGATGTGCCCGCCGGGAAAGGCAAGTACCCACGGGTAGTAGAGAAGCACGGCAAGTCGCCGCGGCAATACCCCGACACGGATGAGGAGTAGTGGGCTTGAATGGATCGTCCCATCAGCGCTGGCAGCCCACCGAATTCCGGCGGTTCGACGAATCGATTCCCAGCAGCATGTGTCCTGCGCGGATCATAACCGACGTCGGGCCGGCCTATCTCAAGGCGATTGGGAATCCGCAGGGGCCGCACCAGTTGGCGTGCGAGTACGTCGGAACGCAGTTGGCCGAATGGTTCGGGCTGCCGACGTTCGACTACGCGTTGATGACCGTGGATGCAAGGGAGGACGAAATTCCGCTCGGGGACGGCAAATTCGCCCAGTCCGGTCCAGCGTTCGTGACCAGGGCTGCCACCGGCCACCCTTGGGGCAAATCATCGGAGGAACTGGACGCCTTGATCAACCCCGAGTCCATCACCCACCTTGTGGTATTCGACACGTGGACGCTCAATTGCGACCGTTACCCGCCCGAGTTGACGAAGCGCGAGCCCAAGTACGACAATGTGTTTTTGGAGAAGGTGGGCGAACGGGGCAAGAAGGCGTTTCGGCTCGTGGCCATTGACCAGGGATGCTGCTTCAGCGGTGGCCGGGATCTATCGCCGAAGATCGCAAATATCGATCAGATTACGGATTCACAGCTATACGGCATGTTCCCTGCGTTTGTCGAGCGAGTTGCTGAGGATCATGCCAGAAATGCGATTGCCCGCCTTGGAGAATTAAGGGAGGATACAGTTGAAGAGATCGTCGGGCGCGTACCGAGTGAGTGGGACGTAAACGCGAAGCTACGGAAAGCGTTGAGGGATTTGATTGTCCAGCGCGCGGCCTTCGTGGCCGCCAATATCTTATCGCTGCTTGGTCGTGTCTGCTGGCCCGGCCAGCTCTTCGACAACAACCCATAGAAGAGGAAAGCCGATGACCGCAAAACGCGGCTATTATAGTCTGGTTCAGTTCTATCCAAACCCATCGCGCGCCGAGGCCGTAAACCTCGGGGTGGTCCTTTTCTGTCCCGATGCAGGCTTTCTCGGAGCCAAGATGTCGGCGGGCAACAAGCCGGCCATGAAGCTTGTGGGGCGGGCCGGCATAGACCCCGCCGAGTTGAACGCTGCGAAGCGGGCAATTGAACATCGTCTGCACGCGGATTTAGCGTCATTTCGGACGCTGGACGACTTCCGGCGATACGCGGAGACCCGCGCCAACGTCTTGCGACTCACAGCCCCACGGCCCATCAAGGCGGTCGAGCCCGAGCAGGAACTTGCCCAGTTGTTCCAAGAACTTGTTGGAGGCCGCTCGCGGTCTCCGCAGGACAAGGTGGTTTTGCCATCGCTCGACGAACTGTTTCATAGGCTTGAGCAAGAGAAGCGTGCGCGGCTAAACGTGACTGTAACGGTCCCCATTGAAGGCAGGCCGTTGCATGTGCCGTATGAATATCGCAACGGCGATTTGAATCTGGTACGGCCACAGCTATTCTCTAGCCAAGAGGGACCAGCAATTCGGATGGCAGTACATCTAGCCGTGGCCGGCGACCTGTTGCAACGCTACGGTGCGGACGAGGAGGGGGCCAAGCGGCTGATTATCCTCTCGTCTTTCCGTCCCAGCGAAAATGGGCAGGAATTGAAAGGCCGAGTTGCCGACGTCCTTCACGAATACAAGGTCAAGAACATCCCCGAAGAAGACGTGCCGACATTCGTCGCCCGAGTGGAACAGGAAGCCCGCTAAGAGTGCTATGGAAAAGAAGAAACAATCGAACAGCCAAACGACCGGTGGGGCTAACGGCAATGGCAAGAAGCTGGCCACGCAGCAGTCGGTGAACTCGTCGGTCAAAGCCATCTGCGATATCATGCGTCGCAGCAATTGTACCGGTGCCTTGCAGAATGTGCCCGAGTTGACCTGGATTCTGTTTCTGCGAAGCTCAGGAGCGGATCAACGAGTTGTCCCGAGAGGCGAGGGAGTTGGAGAACCAAGCGCAGGACATCGAGAATGCCGTTTACAACCTCAAGGCCGTGAACCCCAACGCCAAGAGCGACGAGGACAAACGCACGCCCGAAGAACTCTTGGACCTGATCGAGGCCAAGGGTAAGGAAGTTGCCGAGTCGCTTGCTGCGCTACGCGCCGGTAATCAACGTTGCCCGCCCCCGCACCGTGGCGGTCAATAGGCGGCTGTACCCTCCGCGCGGACGCCCCAGAGTACGCGTTCCCGGCAAAACCGCGGTACGTCTGCAATTTGATCCCTCAGCCACTGATCCCCCAGCCACTCGACAAGCGTGCCGCGAGCAATTATGCTAATGTCCAATTGTCGCTCGAATCCCGGAGAGTATTGCGGAGAGAATTCCATGAGCTCGAAGCGAATTTTGTTGACTGAGAAAGAACTTCCCACGGCCTGGTACAACCTGCAGGCCGATCTACCCAAGCCGCTGCCGCCACCGCTGAACCCGGGCACGCAGCAGCCGATCGGGCCGGCCGATTTGGAGCCGATCTTCGCCCGGGCGCTGATCCAGCAGGAGGTCAGCCGCGAGCGCTGGATCGAGATTCCCGAGCCGGTCCGCGAGGTGTACAAGATTTGGCGGCCCTCGCCGCTGGTGCGTGCCACCGGGCTGGAAAAGGCCCTGAAAACGCCGGCCCGCATCTATTTCAAAGACGAAAGCCACAGCCCGCCCGGCAGCCACAAGCCGAACACGGCCGTCCCCCAGGCCTACTACAATCA
>JBEKZQ010000506.1:0-7232 GCA_049509675.1 Thermoguttaceae bacterium
GTCGGCCAGGGCGGACCACGAATCGGGGGACACATTACTGATTTTGGGGGATTGGGGGGAATCGGGGGACAGACAGGACAGAAATCGGGGGAAATCGGGGGAAATCGGGGAAATCCTGTTCGACAGCCCGAGGAGGCAAGAACGTGAAGATCCGCTTGTGCATCAGTTGTCTCATGGCGTGCTGCATCGGCGCCTGGACCCACGCCGCCGAACCGCGTCAGAACGTCACTGTGGATTTCGCAAAGTCGCTGGGCAAGATCAAGCCCTTGCACGGCGTCTGCAACGGGCCTTTCGCCTACGGCGAGAACGCCAAACTGGAAGGCTATCATGCCTTGGCGGGTTTCCCTTACACCCGCCTGCACGACGTTCATTGGCCGTATCCCGACGCTGTGGACGTTTCCACCATCTTCCCGATCTTCGACGCCAGCGCGGACGATCCGAAGAACTACACTTTCGCCAAGACGGACGACTATCTGGCCGCGATCGTCAAGAACAAGTCGCAGATCGTGTATCGGCTGGGCGAGAGCATCGAACCGTGGACCCGCTACCACGACCACCCGCCCAAGGACTTCCAGAAGTGGGCAACCATCTGCGTGAATATCATCCGGCACTACAACGAGGGTTGGGCCAACGGTTTCCGGCACAACATCAAGTACTGGGAGATCTGGAACGAGCCGGAGATAGGCTCCATGTGGACGGGCACGCGCGACCAGTACTTCGCGCTCTACCAGACCGCGGCCACGAGCATTAAGGCGCACGATCCCTCGCTGAAGGTGGGCGGGCCGGCGGCGACCAACGTCAACAGCGAACTGGTCAGGCCGTTGCTGGCCTTCTGCCGAGACAAGAAGCTGCCGTTGGATTTCTTCTCCTGGCACGCCTACTATGGCGACCCGAAATCTTTGGCCATCGATGCGGCCACCGCGCGCAGGCTCCTGGACGAGTATGGCTTCAAGCAGACGGAAAGCCACTTGAACGAATGGCGCTACTTGACCACCTGGGCCGGCCTCAGGCCGAATGATCCCAAGGAGTACGCGGCCGTGCCGGAGTGGTTTGCCCGTTCCTGCCGCGAGGAAGGGGCGGCGTTCTGCGCTTCGGTGCTCATGCTCCTGCAAGATCGCCCCATCGACGTCGTCAATTTCTACTGCGCCGACACCTCGCCCTGGAGCATGTTCGGGCAGTTCGGAATCCCGACCAAGGTGTACTACGTTTTCCGGGGTTTCCATGAACTGGCCAACACGCCCAACCGGGTGGCCTGCGATGGGCTGCCGCCGGGCGGTCCGCTTCTGCTCTGCGCGGGCTTGTCGGACGACAGGCAAACAGCCGCGCTGCTGGCGAGCAATTTCAGGTCCGGGCCGAAAAAGATCGCCGTCGCGCTGCGCAACCTGCCCTGGAAGGGCGGCCTGCGCGTGGAAACCTATCGGATCGACGCCACGCACAACTTCGAGCGGACCACCGAGGAGACGCCAAAGATGGAAGACTCAGTGCTGTATCTGGATCTTCCATCCAACGGCGTGTGTCTGGTGCTCGTGAGAAAATGAGAAAGCACAAATTCGGTGCGAGGCAATGGTAGTCAGACATCAAGCCGGGTAATCTGTTATTGAATCGGCAAGGAACCACCAAGATCCTCGATGGCGGCGTGGCGCCGGTCGCCGCGGCTGATAGACCATCTACCCCGGACTCCATGACGTGACCAGAATGAAACGTACGCGTTTTCTTATTCTCCCCGTGACGCTGGCTTGCATTCTGTCTTCCGTGGCGATCGGAATGGCCGCCGTCTCGCTTGCCCTCGCCGCCGAACACGCTGCGGCTGCCAAGCCGCCGCCGGCACAGGTTGTGGAGTTCGTCCGCTGGGGCTTCGAGAACGGCTCGCCGCTGCAATGGGAGGTGGGTGCGGATGGGGTTCTCCACGTTCACATGCTCTACGATTACGAGCGGGGCTCTCCCAATCGCGCCGCCGGGCACTGGCACTTCCAGATCCACGGCAAGCCCGGCTCCGACGTGACGCTGGTCCTGCACAACTTCGACAACGTCTACAACGGCAGGCCCGGCGCCGCGGTGTCCAAGAAAAGCACCTGCTACGTTTCCCCGGACGGCAAGCACTGGCAGGTCCTCCCGGCGGAATTCATCGAGGGCAACGTGCTGCGCATCCGCGTACACCTGGAGGGCGATTCGCTCTACCTGGCGCGGCTGGAGCCCTACCGCGTCTCGGACCTCGATCGGCTCCTGGACGAGATCCGCGGCCACCGGCTGGTGGAGATCACCCCGATCGGCAAGACGGTCGAGGGCCGTCCGCTGGAAATCGTCCGCGTCGGCGATCCCGCCGCAGAGTTCCGCGTGCTGCTGCGGGCCAGGGCGCACGCTTGGGAGCCCGGTGGCAACTGGGTGGTACAAGGCCTGATCCGCGCCCTGCTCCAAGACGACGAGGTCTCGCGCAAGTGCCTGAGGCGCTACTGCCTCTACGCCATGCCGATGGCCAACAAGGACGCGGTGGCCCGGGGCCTGACGCGATTCAACATGCTCGGCCGCGATCTGAACCGCAACTGGGACAAGCCGACCGACCCCCTGCTCACCCCGGAGAACTACGCCCTGGAGACCTGGATCCGCGGGATGATCCGGCAGGGCAGGCCGCCGGACTTCGTCATGGACTTCCACAACGACGAGGAGGGCGGGCTGCAAGTCTCTCGCCCCCCAATACCGGACCTTCAGCGGCACCTGGACCGCATGCGGCTGTTCGAGCAGCTCTTGCGCCGGCACACGTGGTTCACCGAAGGCAGCTCCGGCCCGACATTCCGCAACATGGGCACCATTGGCGAAGGCCTGCTGGAGCGCTACGGCATCGACGCCTGCATCCTGGAGTTCAATTGCAATTCCAAAACGAAAGGCGGTTCGCCGTGAGCATGCGAATCCCACTGGGCGGGACGTCGTATGTATGTCAATGTTTTGCAGAACCTGTCTATTACGAAGCTCGGCAGTAGGAGTTCCCTTGGGTTTTCTCTGGATCTTGGCTTTCTTGACCGTCACCGTGCCGCTTTCTTCAACAAGTTCTCTTGCTCAGCCTCTGAACTGGGAGCGAGAGCCGGCTCTGGTTCGCGACGAGAAGGCCGGGACGTGGTACGCGACATTCGCGCTTGATGCATACGCGGATGTCGAAGTATCAATCGTGGATCCGGCGAGTCCCCACGTCGTCCGCCATCTGGCGGCTGGGGTTCTCGGCCCGAAGGCGCCGCCGCCACTGGCCGCAAACTCGCGGGCACAGAAGCTGGAATGGGACGGCAAAGACGACTACCAAACCGACGTTCCCAATCCCGCCCGCTTGGCGGTGCGAGTCAGGGCGGGAATGAGCGTTGCGTTGGAACAGATCGCGGGCGGCGACCCATACGCCTACTTCTCCGAGGAAATGGGGCATGGCGACCACGGCCCGTTCGGGATCAACGGCTTGGAAGCCAAGCCGGACGGGAAGGTGTACGTCCTGGGGCATTCCAGCAACCTGGGTCCGCCGGCGCTTCGGCAGTACGACATGGACGGCAACTACCTGCGAACGGTCTTCCCGCCGCCGGCCGCCCAGGAAATGAAGGCCATGAAGGGGTGGGGAATCAACGTCAAATCGGACGGCACCTGCACGCCAAAGTTCAGCCGGCTCACCTTCCCATGCCTGACCACCACGTTCATCAATACCGGAGATGGCGGAATGGCCAGACTGTGGCCCACGCCCGACAAGGACCGCTTGAGTCTGTGGCGCACGGACCTCGGGAGGGCTGGTTTCGACCTGATGACGATCAACACCGACGGCACAATCCCAACGCATGCTGCCGACAAACTGCCGGGACCTCTGGTAAAGAATCCGCCGATCGAGGAAGGACCGGTGAAACCGGACAGCCATCTCATCAATTCGTTGCTTGGACCGGTCTTCACGTGCTTCACGACGGACCGCAAGCACTTCTATTTGAGCGGCGCCTACGCGGCGACCAACGTTTATGGATCGGTCAAGGAGATCAAGACCGAAGGCTTCTGGCGCGGCGGACAGGTCTGGAAGGTGGATGCCGCGACGAGAACCGCCACAGTGTTCTTCGCGCTGGACAAGAAGGCGTTGGCCGTCGCGGTCATCGATCGAAACCCGGTTTTTGGCGGCGGATACAGCTACACCGCGCTGCATGGCGTTGCCGTGGACAAAGACGACAATGTCTTTATTTGCGATCGCCTGAACAAGCAGGTTGTCGTTACGGACGCCGCTGGGAAGACAATCCGCGAGATTCCGCTCGAGCACCCTGACGCGATCACGTTGAGCGCCAGGACGGGCGCTCTCTACGTGACGACCCGCACAGGCGACGAGTATCACGGCCCGGGCCACGTGAACCTGGTCAAGTTCAACGACTGGCGAAAGGACGACAAGCCCACGGTGTTTCTGCAAGTCTCCGAAACGGGATTCACCGACCACCACAAATGCTCGTATGTGGTCGTGTGCGACACCGACAAGGCCAGCAATGTCTGGGTCGCCTACACCAACATGCCCGTCCGCATCTACCGGGATGACGAACAGGGCTTCCGACTGCTCAAGGACTTCTACCGCGTCGAGGGCGCGCAGCGCTGCCTGGGGTTTGATCGCATGGAGGTGGACCAACGAACCGACGAGGTCTACGTCCTGGACGACCACAAAAGCGTATGGAAGGTCGCCGACTGGAAGAACCCCCGGTTCGTAAAGGTGCCGCTTCAGACGGCCAGCATCGCCGTCGACTCCCGCAATCGGCACATCTACATACGCACTCTAGCCGACGGGAGCTCCTCTTACTCAGTCGGCAAAGTAGCGCGATTCCAACTGGATAAGAAGGAGTACCCGCCCGCGAACTTCGGCGACGCGGGGACCAATCGCATCACGCCGTCGTTCCACCACGAGTGGTGCTTCTCGGGAAATGGCGATAAGGGTTTTGCCGTGGCCCCCAACGGCAATCTGGCGGTGGTGGGCGATCCGAAGGACGGCCTGCGGGTGTTTGCGGGAACCCGGGCGAAAGTGCCTTGGGACGCGACGACCATCGCGCAGCTCCCCGATTCTGCCGGCGGCGCGAGATTCGACCTCCAGGGCAACCTCTATGTCGGCTACGTAGACAAGAGAGCAACGAACCTCTTGCCGGGCTTTGAAGGCGACAGATTCGCTGAGGCGATGGGCCGAATCCACAAATACCATCCAACGGGTACGCTGGAAAGCGGAAACCTCTTTCCGAGGGCGCCGGCCGGCCCTTCCAAGACCTACGACGTGCCGTACGGTGCGTTTGACAGCGACTGTATCATCCGAACACCCCGGTTCAGTGTGGACGGCTTCGGTCGGATCTATTACCCCACGAACATCGCACAACAAGTTGCCGTCATCGACAACGCAGGCAACGAGATCCTCCACTTTGGCACCTACGGCAACCGTGATTCGACAGGCGGGTTGCCGGGTGATCTGGTTCCGACCAAGGGCATTCCGCTGGCCTTCCCGAACAGCGTAGACGCGACGGACGAATACATCTACGTGGCCGACATGGTGAATCTCAGACTCCTGCGGATTCGCAAGGACTTCAGACTCGATACGTCCTCGATGGGGCATTAACAATCCCCCTCGCATTTCAACCTGGCCCGATGGAAAGTGACGCACACCTTTGCTAATATGGGAAGACTATTGCCGCTCGGTAGTGAGTTCGAGCGGAGTCGCAATGAGAAACACCACTTCCAGAAACGAGTGCAAACATGAAGAAGATCCAATGGGTTGTCCCGACCGTGGTGGGATTGCTGTGTGCGGCCGCGAGCGGTCATGCGGCGGAGTCGATGATCAAGACGGCCGTCAAGCTGGACGAAGTTGACGACGGCCGGACGGAGTGGACCTTCGACAACGGGCAGGAGTTTCCCGGCGCCAAGGGCGCACTGGCGCTGGTGAAGGATGGGCCGCAGCAGGGGCAGGGCTGCCTGAAACTCTCCGGCGACTTCAGCGGCGGCGGCGCCTACGTGCAAGTCATTCGGGACCTCAAGGCGGTCGAAATGAAGGACCTGGCCGCCATCAAGCTGAAGGTCAAGTCCGACAACGTGAAGGCCCTCAGCATGCGGCTGATCGATAGCACCGGCCAGTGCCACCAGCGCGGCGGCGCGCCCATTACGGCCGACGGCAAGTGGCACGACTTTGTGCTCAAGCCGAGCGATGTCGCGGGCGGAGAACACTGGGGCGGCGCCAATGACGGCAAGTGGCACGGGCCGGCACAATTGCTCGCGATCATCCTCGGCGCCCGACCCGATGCGCAGGACAAGCGGCCGGTCGTGTACCTGGCCGACATCCAGGCCGAAATCCTCGAGGCGGCGGTGATCCAGGCCGCTTCGTTGAAGTGCGATTTCGAGTCGATCGGGCAGTTGCCCGCCGGCTGGACCAGCCGGGGCAAGGTCGTGATTGACAAGCAGAACGCCTTCCGGGGCAAGCAATCGCTGCTGTTGGAGCAGCCGGTCGAGGACGCCGAGAAGCCCTGTTCGGTCACGACCGCTCCCTTCGCGGTGACGCCGGGGCTCTGGGAACTCGGCCTGGCGTGCAAGAGCGACCTGAAGTCGCCGGACAACTCTTTCAGCGGCGTCGTCACGCTGGAGTGCCTGGACGCCTTGGGCAAGCCGTCAGCCGCCATCGTGCTGGCGGACCTGTACGGCCGGAAGAACTGGCAGCCGATTTCCCGGCGCGTCGAGTTGGCCAAGGGCGTGTCGGCCGCCCGCTTTCACGCGCAGTTGAACAAGGCCTCGGGGCGGTTCTGGATCGATGAGCTCTCGGCCGCCTATGTCTCGGCCGCCCCGAAGAAGGACCGTCGCGTCGACCGCATCCTGTTCTCCACGGCCCAACTGGGCAACCTGCTCTATCCCGAGGACAAGCGGACCGTGAACGTCACGGTGGTGGCGACCAGGGCGCTGGGGGAGAACCAGAAAGAAGTGTCGTACGTGGTGCGCGATTACTGGGGCGCGGAATGCAGTGGCCCGGCCAAAGTGGCGTTGGGCCCGGCGAAGCGCGACGGGAAGAACTTCGTCTACGAGGCCGCGATCGATCTGGGCGGCGTGGCCTTGGAGACCGGCCGCTA
The DNA here is from genome assembly GCA_049509675.1 of Thermoguttaceae bacterium. Taxonomy (GTDB): domain Bacteria; phylum Planctomycetota; class Planctomycetia; order Pirellulales; family Thermoguttaceae; genus JBEKZQ01. Next base: position 7,077 of record JBEKZQ010000506.1, read on the forward strand.
TTACGAGCTGCACGCGGATATCGCCCGCCAAGGCGATGAACCGTTCCACAACTACACCTCGTTGGCGATTCTGCCCAAGGCGGCGGCCAAGAACTACAAGCCGGAAGAGATCCCCTTCACCAGCCGCAGTTGGGACAACCGCATCGGCGATTGCTT
>JBEKZQ010000507.1:0-4485 GCA_049509675.1 Thermoguttaceae bacterium
CCGGCAGCGTATCGCCGACCAGGGGCGGAGTAACGTTCCGCGATGCCGCAAGGGGCGGCAGCACGATCGGGCGCCCGATGATGGGCGGGGCAAGAATCGGGCCCGGCGCGACGGCCACGCCAGGCAGACCTGCCTCCGACCGCGGAACCTCCGACCGCGGAACCTCCGACCGCGAAACCGCCGGCGGCGAAACCGCCGGGAGGAGTGTCTCCGGCAGTTGCGCACTGCCGACGACCGGCACCGGCAACCGCACCCAGGGCGACAAACTCTTTATCGCCTCCTCGGCCGACGGAATCCGCTCGCCCGGGTCCTTGGCCATCATGTCGGCCACCACGTCCACAAACGAGTCGCTCAGCGCCGGATTGAGCCGTCGGGGGTCCAACGGCCGCATGTCGAAATCGCAATGGGCGCGGGCCTTTTCGGCCGTCGATCCGCCGGGAAACGGCACCTTGCCCGTCACCGCGTAGTACAGCGTGCAGCCCAACGAGTAGATGTCCCAGCCGGGCGTCGGCTGCCAGGGGCACATGATGTGGTCGGGCGAGAGGTAGTCGGCCGTGCCCACGATCTTGCCGGCGCGGGGATCGTGCTCCGGGTTCAACGGCCCGGCCAGCCCCAAGTCGGAGAGTTTGGCCTCGCCCTCGGGCGTGACTAACACGTTGCCGGGCTTGACGTCGCGATGCACCAGCCCTTGCTGATGGGCATGTTGCAACCCTTCGGCCACCTGGGAAATGATGCTTGCCGCGAACTCCATGCCCAACGGGCCGTCGCGACGCACCAGTTTCCGCAGATCGCAGCCGGGCACGTACTCGGTCACCAGGTAATAGACGTTGCCGTCGTGGCCGGCGTCCAGCGCGCGGACCAATTTGCGGTGGTCCAACTTGGCCAGGGACTGGATTTCGCGGGTAAAGTTGGCAATCGAGTCCGGCGTGGACTTGTCGCGCGGCAAGACCTTGACGGCCACGACGCGCCCCATCAACTCGTGCTCGGCCTTGAAAACCTGCCCCATGCCCCCCTGGCCGATGGAGTCGATGATGCGGTAGGGTCCCAGGTTGAACTTGGTGCGGCCGTCCAGCAATTGCTTGGCCTGCCAAGGGTTCAGCAACCCCAGTTCGACCAGGCAGTCGGCGACCCGCTGCTCGTCGGGGGCGGCGCTGCCGGCGCCCTGCGAGGCCGCCGCGCGGGCCTCCTCGATCTGTTGCTCCGTCAGCAGCCCGCTGGCCAAGGCACATCGTTCCAAAGCTGACCGCCTGACGTTCACCACTGCGTCCGCCGCTTGCCGGGAAATGAAGTTCTCAACCCTCTGGTTGCCCTAACATTACGTTAACCGGGTTCCGCCCAGGCCGCAAGCCGACACCGGAAGGAGATCGCGGCGGCGCGGCGGCGCAGCCGGGCTTTCTTGGTGTGCGCGGGCTCGTGTGTTGACTGACGCATTTCATCCGGTTCTACTGGGGAAAAGGTTCACAGACACCCTTCTGTGGGGAGCCTTCCCATGGCACTGAACAGCGGCTGGATCGGTCCTCGATTTGCTCTTTGCTGCATTTTCCTGCGCGCGCTTCCCGCATGCTGCGCCGCGGCGGACCCAATGGGGGCTGAAACGATCGCCGTGAGCAAGGCCTTCGACCGGGCGAAGTTCTCCTATCGCAGCGAGCTGAGCGTGGAGAAGGACCTCTTCCGCGTTTACCGCCTGAGCTATCCCTCGCCGGTACGAACGGCGATCGAGCGGAACAACGTCGTTCCGGCGGAGTTCTACTTGCCCAGGGACATTCGACCCGGCGGCGCGACGAGGCCGGCGGTGATTTGCCTGCACATCCTCGACGGCAACGTGGAACTGGTCCAGATCGCCTGTTCGGCCCTGGCGGCACGGGGTATCCCCGCGCTGTGGTTCCACCTGCCTTATTATGGGCCGCGAGGGCCGGCCGGCGGCCGCCGCGCCGTGGCCGCGGATCCGACGCTGTTCGCTTCAGCGATCGCGCAAGCCGTCGAGGACGTCAAGCGGACGGTCGACGTGCTGGCCTCACGACCGGAGATCGATCCCGCGCGAATCGGCGTCATGGGAATCAGTCTGGGCGGCATTCTGGCGGCCACGGCCGCGGAGAACGACACGCGGATCAGCCGGGCCGCCTTGATCCTCTCCGGCGGCGATCTGTTGCCAGTCATTTACCAGGCCAAAGAAACGCAGGAGTTGACGGCGATGATCCGCCGCCTGGCGAGTGACGATCGGGTCCGGATCGAGCGCGCCATCCGAGAAGCCGATCCGCTTCGCCACGCCGATCTTCTGCGCGATCGGGCCCGCAGCGGCAAGGTCCTGATGGTCAATGCGGCCGACGACGAAGTCATTCCTCGCGCATGCACGGAGAAACTAGCCGCCGCACTGGGGATTGGCCAACGGGTGGTGTGGCTCGATGGGCTGGGCCATTACACGGCACTGGCCGCCTTGCCGCGCACGCTGAAAGCGACAATCGACTTTTTTGCCGAGGATCTGCCGCCGGGTGTGAAACCGCCGGCACCGGACGGTCGCGCCCCGCCGCCGCAGCAAGTCGCGATCAAGCTGCTCCAGCAGGGCGCCGACCTGCTCTGTTGCGAGCCGAAGGAAGGATGTTGCCACCAGGCGGATCTCGAACTGTCGGCCATCGGCAAAGACGGCAAGAAGATCGAGGGCCGACTGCGGTTGGTCCGCGGGCGGAAGCCCAAGTTCAAGATCCAGTGCCAACTGCCTGGCCTGGGTGAAGTGTCGCTGGGTTGCGGGGCCTGGCCGTGGATGAGCGCCGGGCCACGCGTCGTCTTTCGGGGCCGGCCATCCGACGACCTGGCCGGCAACAGCGCCGGACTGGACCCGTTGGCGTACGTGGAACGGAAGCATCTCATGAAAGTGCAGGTCCTCGGCGGCGCCTTGGCCGCACTGGCCATGGCCCCCGATGTCCTCGATCGCTGGGTGACGATTGCGGACGACCCGGCACCCGGCGAGGGGCCCGCCATCCGCATCACCCGCAAGGACCGGCCGGGGGAGTATGTCCGTTTGGTCCTGGAAGAGGACCGGGCCGCGCCGCGCAGCGCAACGTTTGATGTTGCAGGCATCCGCGGCCACGTTATTTTCCATGCCTGGCAGCTCAACGCGGCGGCCCAGGATTCGATGTTTCGCGAGCCTGCCGGCTCGACGGCCAAGGAAGTGGCTGCCGTCGACCTGCTACGGATGTTTGCCAGCGCGATCAACTTCGCCGCCGAGTCGTTCGACAAGAGCAAGCCGCAGGCGGCCGATCAGGGCATGCGGCTGATCGCCCGGGACCCGGCGGGCCACGGCCTGGTGTGCCAATCTCAGAACAAGACGATCCTCATGGTCTCGGGCACGCCGGAGCAGATGGGCGCTGCCCATGGGGTGTTGCTCCGCGATCCGATCCGGCGGCTTTGCGAACACGTGCTTTACCTGGTGGGCGCCGGCGACAGCCTCCGTACCGGGGTGTGGGCTTTCGATCGCTTCGCCGAGATCCAACGGCGGACACAGCCCTACTTGCCCCAGCGGTTCCTCGTGGAATGCGATGCTCTGGCGCGGGCGGCGGGCATCTCGCAGCGCGACGGCCGGGCGGCAAACCTGTTCCCCGAGCGGTTCCATTGCAGCGGCGTGGCGGTACGCGGCAAGGCTACGTCCGACGGCAAGGTCCTGCACGCCCGGGTGCTCGATTACATGCGCGACATCCACCTCCAAACCGGCGCAGCCGTAACGGTCTTTCTGCCCGAGGGACGCCGCAAGTGGGTCAGCCTCGGCTACGGCGGATTCATCGGCACGGTTACGGCCATGAACGACAAGGGGTTGGCCGTGGGCGAGATGGGCGGTCGCGGCGAGGGCGACTGGGACGGCATGCCCATGAGCTTCCTCCTGCGCGACCTAATGGAGCGTGCGGACTCGGTCGACGCCGCCCTGGAAATCCTCCGCCGCGCGCCGCGGACGTGCGAGTACTACTACGTGCTCAGCGACAAGTCGCGGGCGGTGGCCGGCGTCTACTGCACGCCCCGCCAAATGACGGTCTTAGGGCCCGGACAGCAGCATGCGCGTTTGCCGCGGGTGCCGGAAGACACGGTGTTCATCTCCGGGGGCCGGCGGGCCGAGATCCTCAGCCAGCGGCTGCAAAAAGAATATGGAAAGATCGACCCCGCCACATTGATCGACATCATCAAGCGGCCGGTGGCCATGGACAGCAACCTCCACGACGCCATCTTCGCCGCGGAGACGCTCGACCTATGGGTGGCCGACGCGGGGCGCGATGCGCCGGCCTGCGACGAGCCGTACGCGCATTTCAATCTGCATGCCCTGCTGCGGTTCTACGAAAACGCCAACGCCGAACGGAAGTAAGGAGCCGTAAGAGAACAACCTGGCCAGTTGCCCGTAGGACGGATTGCCAATCCGTCCTACGATGATTGATCAACCTATCTATTACGGCTCGCTCCGAACAGCCCGGGAACGGTTACTTTTGCGTGTCGCCGTCCTTCTTT
>JBEKZQ010000508.1:0-4474 GCA_049509675.1 Thermoguttaceae bacterium
CGGCAGCACGACTCGCAGCACGACCCGCAGCAGGCCGGGGCGGCGCAGCAGGCCGGGGCGGCGCAGCAGGTCGGGGCAGCACAGCAGGTCGGGGCCGGAGCGGCACAGGCAGCCGGGGCGGCACAGCAGGTCGGGGCGGCGGCGCATCCGCAGCAGCCGCAACCGCAACCGCAGCCCATGCACGAGAACTTGGCCTTCAGTTTCTCAAGGATGCACGGGCGGCAGCACGACTCGCAGCACGACCCGCAGCAGGCCGGGGCGGCGCAGCAGGCCGGGGCCGGAGCGGCACAAGCCGCCGGGGCCGCACAGCAAGCTGGGGCAGCGCACTCGCAGCCGCAACCGCATCCGCAGTTCAGACAGGAAAGCTTGGCCTTCAGCCGTTCCAAAATGCACGGATGGCAGCAGGGCTCGCAACATGACTTTTCGCAGCAGCAGGCGGCCGGGGCGGCACAGCAGGCCGGCGCGGCACAGCCGCAGTCGGCGCTCGCGTACGAGGCGATGCCGAAGGCAATGATTGCGGCCAAAGCCATCGCCGACAGGACAATACGACGGTTCATGGAAACACTCCTTGTTAGGAAAGACCCAGTGGGAAGTACACGCAACCTGGCGTAAATAGGTAGTCGGGGTCCAATCTACGGGTTGCTATCGACGAAGCCCATCGCATTTACTTAACCAGACGCCCTAATTTGCCCCATAAATGACAAATCCCGTGGCCGGTGGTAGCGGTGGCGTCGGTTGTGCGTGGGGTAGCGGCAAAGAGGGCGAGCTTTACGGTTGCTCGCCCACCACAATTCGCCCGGCATCCAGTCGCAGCACGCCGTTGGCAATCGGCTCCCAAAAAGTGCGATCGTGGGAGACAATCAGCATGGCCTGCGGCAACGTGGCCAGCACCGATCGCAGCCGTTGGCGCGCCGCTTCGTCCAGTCCGCCGGCCGGCTCGTCCAACAACAAGACCTCGGGCTGCATGGCCAAGACCGTGGCCAGGGCCACGAGGCGTTTTTCGCCGCCGGACAGGCGGTAGGTAATGCGGTGCTCGTAGCCGCCCAACGACAGGCGTTCCAGCGTGTGGCGGACAATGCTCCGCACCTCGTCGCGCGGCTTGCCGAGGTTCAGCGGTCCGAAGGCCACGTCCTCGGCCACCGTGGGGCAGAACAGTTGATCGTCGGCGTCCTGGAACAGCAGTCCCACGCGGCGGCGGACCTCGTGGAAATCGGCTTCCTTGCGCCGCAATTGGCCCAGCACCTCGATACGGCCAGCCGCGGGCTGCAACAGGCCCACGATCAGGTGCAACAGCGTGGTCTTGCCGCTGCCGTTGGATCCCAACAAGGCCAGGCGCTGGCCCGGGTGCAATTGGAAACTGCATCCCTCCAGGACGGGCCGATCGGGCCCATAGGAGAACGCCACGTCGCCGAGGCGGAGGCAAGGGGAAGGGATTAGGGATTGGGGATTAGGGATTAGAGTCTGAGGTTGAGGTTCTGTGCCCTTTGCGCGCGTTCTCATCTGCTCCGAGTGGAAGTTTTCCAATGGACTGCCCACCCTAATCCCTAATCCCTAATCCCTAATCTTCATAGCCATTCAGTTGCCGCCAGGGCCGCCAGCAGGGCCGCCGAGACCAGGCAGAACGGCATGTCGCGGCGGGAGAAGGCGAAATGGTCCAACAGGTGGAACTGCCCGCGAAATCCCCGGCACTTCATGGCGGCCATGATCCGCTCGGCCCGGTCGAAGCTGCGCACCAGCAGCATGCCGACCAGGTAGCCGTAGGCGCGGTAGGTGTGCAGATCCATCCGCGGCCGGAAACCGCGCACCTTCATGGCCCAGCGGAGCCGCCGCGATTCGCGCTGCAGCACGTCCAGGTAACGCACGCTGAACAAGAGCAGATGCACCAGCTTCCGCGGCACGCGGAAGTGGCTCAGGGCGTGACCCAGCGTGGCGCCGTCCATCGTAGCAACCAGGGCCAGCAGAGCGAGGACGATTGTATTGGACTTCAACGCGATCTTGGTGCCCAACCACAGTCCTTCCCGTGAAAATGCCAGGGGCCCGACGTGCATCCCGATGGTGCCGTGCGTCGTCAGCGGCAACAGCGCCAAGAGCACCAACACCAGCAGTTCCAACGGCAGCAACCGCCGCAGCACCACGCCGGGCGATAGGCCAGACATCAGGATCGCCAGCAGGGCGGCCGCCAGAGCGAGCGCCAAACCGGCCGGCCGCTGGGCCAGGGCGACGGCGACCGACAGCGCGACGGCAACCACGAGCCGCGCGCGGGGATCAACCTCGGTGAGGCCGTGGCGAGTGAGTAATAAGTGCTCGCTGCTCATCGCTCCCCCACTACCGGCGCCTGATGGCCAGAACGTAGCAGGCGATGCCGGCCAGGCCGAGGATGTAGCCGATGCCGCCCAGCACGTCGCAAAACCGGATCTTCGCCTCGTAGGCGGCCAACTGCTCGCGGAGTTGGCCGATCTGACGCTCCAGGCCCCCGATCTGCTCTGCCAAAGAGCCTTCCGCGGCTGGCGGCGGCTGGGCCGGGGTGGACACGGGCGCCGCCGGGGCCGCACCGTTCCAGAGTGGCAAGTCTTGCGGTAGCTCGGCGGCCGGCAATTTGTACTCGCCGCCGTGGCCGTCGGCAGTTTGGACCAACAGTCGGTGATCGCAGCGCGAGCGCGCCTGGATCTGGAAATTGCCCTGCTGGTCGGTCGTGGTGCGGAGGATCTCGCGACCGGCCGGGTCCAGATCGATCACTTCTACGTTCCGCGCCGGTGAGCCGTCACTAAAATACGCCCGGCCGTGAATCGTCGCGCCGGTGGCGGACGCGAACACATTGAGCTTGTGAGCCGACGCGACCGCCGGCGACAAGACGAGCAGGCAGACGCACACAATCGCGATCCGCATTTCTCTCCCTCTCCCCTTGCGGGAGAGGACTGGGGTGAGGGGGAATCGGAAGAGGCCGTCGTTGGCGCTAATGCTCATCTGTCGCGGCATCCCCTCACCCCGGCCCTCTCCCGGAGGGAGAGGGGGATCCTCGCGCCGATTTGCAAGCGTCAAGCTACCCAAGAAAAGCCTCCTGCGGAGCGGGGGCCAAGAACGGGGCATCGAGAACTTCCGGCCGGACTTTCCTCAAGAACACCACGACGCTCCCGGTCACCAGACCTTCGATCAAGGCCACGGGAAGATGCCAGAGCCAGACCGCCTGGGCCAACACTTCGAACGACGTTGCCGCCAGGCTGAGGGCCGTCGCGTTCAAAGTGGCGCCCAGCAGGATGCCCAGTGCGCCGGCGGCGAAACCGCCAGCGAAGACGGCAGGTTGATAGCGGCTTTGCACCGCGTAGCGGAACATGTAGTGGCACATCACGGCGGGCAAGGCCATGATCACCGTGTTGACGCCCAGCGTGGTCGGTCCGCCGATGGAAAACATCACGGCCTGCAAGACGAGGGCTACAAGAACGGCGGGAAAGGCACACCAGCCGAGCACCAGCCCCATCAACCCGTTGAGCACCATGTGGACTGAGGTTGGTCCCATCGGAACGGAGATCAGCGACGCGACGAAGAAGGTCGAGCTCAGCACGGCGACGCGTGGAATCCGCTCGTAATCCATCTTGTACAGGCCGATGGCGGTTCCCACTGCGGCCACAGCCGCACCGCCGAGCCAGACCTCCTGGCCGTGCGGCGTGACCGACAAAACGCCTTCAAAGATGTGCATGGCAGAAGTTTTCAGTTTTCAGTGTTCAGTGTTCAGTATCCGCAAGCCACAAGGGCCTGGAGGCTCCTAACTCCTGATCCCTAATCCCTCTTCCCTTCCATATCCACCGTTCTGACCCACATCAATCCGCCGAGTTCCACGTCCGCCAGTTGCCCGTCGGGGCCCGGCGTCTTGTCGCCCTCGACCAGCGCGGCAAAACCCCACCAGCCAGCCCGCGGCATACTGTAGGCGAAAACTCCCTGGCCGTCGGCCTTGACGACCTGCGTAATCAGGGCATCGTTGGGGATCTTCACCTGCCGGCCGCGATTTTCGTATTCCACTTCAATCGTGGCGAAAGGCACCGCTTTGCCGTTGCGCTTGACGATGCCGCGAAAAATGTTGCCGGTCCACAGGCCGTAAGGCCGGACCAGCGGCTCGATCTCGACCGGGAAGCCGACCATGGCGTCCCAGCCCTTTTGCTCGCCCAGCACGTCGACGACGACCTTCGTGTAATGCACGATCCATTTGGCCTCGGCCGGCTCCCAGTAGGGGGCCGGCTCGACGAAGAAGACATAATCGCCGGGCGCCGCCACTCGGGCCGTGCAGGCAAAACTCGTCTTGCCATCGGTCTTGGTCGCCCGCAACTCCGGCAGCAGGTCTCGCTTTTGGCCATGAACGAGCACGCCGAATTGCCGCGGGCGGCGCATCTCGAGCACAGGCCCCTGCTCCATCGGATGCGTGAAGACCAGATCCAGCCGCACCGTCTTCGCATCGTCCGCACCGATGACATCCGCCGCGGGC
>JBEKZQ010000509.1:0-4461 GCA_049509675.1 Thermoguttaceae bacterium
CAGCGTCTAACCAGGTGACGTCGAACACCGGCATGTTAGTCTTGCCGGCAGCCGTGCCCGTGACCGAGTAACTGTAGCTGCCCGGACTGCCGCTCTGGGCGATGCCGACCGTCGGGAGGTTCGTGGCCATGCTGCTGTTGTATAAACCGTATGGGTCGCTCGTCTGGGCCGCGGCATTAAGAAAGGCGGCGTATTGCGAGGTCGTCACGTCGTACTTGCCCATCTGGTAGGTATAGCCGACTGCCCCGTAGAGATTGCCGGTGGCCGGATCCGCCGCATTGCCCGGATCGCCAACGGTCACCATGGCCATGGTGATCGTCTCAGCCTGCACCGTTAGGGCGGAGGCCACTAGGGCCGCCGCTAGCAAACCTCGCAGCATCGGGTTGTGAAACATTCGTTTTCTCCTCAATGAAGTTGGCGGTCGTCAGGCGTTCACCCCATGCCGCTTCCGTCGTCAGCGGCAGCCGATCAGCCCGAGCGCACCGATGGTTACCAACAACAGCGTGCCCGGTTCCGGGACCGCGGCAGCCGTCGAGATCTGCACGGCGTAGTTGGACGTGTCGAACACCCAGGTCAGACCGGCATTGCCGCTGTTTTCATATCCGTTGAATGAGTAGCCCGATGCTGGAGTTGGCACTGTGCCGAATCCCGAGCCAGCGTCGTCAATTTCCCAATTGAACGGGAACTGAATCGGATCGTGGAGCACGAACCAATACGGCGTGGATGGTTGCATTGTATAGGGGCTTGTCGTGGTCACCGGGTACGACCCCTCGACGAACGCGGGGACCGTCACAGCATTGAATGCGGCGAGTAATGTACCGGGAGAATTATTGGAATCGGAGTAGATTCCCCCCTCAACGACACCTCCAGCAAAACCCCCGGCGAACTGCCCCACAAGCGATACGAAGGTCTCCGCCGAGGTGTCCGTGGTAAGGCCGACGGCTTCCCAGTTCACGGAGGTAAGGATCTCGCCGTAAATATAGGTGCCGCTGCCCGGCAGATTACTGAGTGCAATCGTTTCGGCGTTGAGTTGGTCAAGAGAGGCTGCGACGACCATAACGGCAGCCGCCAGTACCACAACACAGGGCAACTTCAGATTCTTCGCGTTGTTTCTCATCGGAATTCTTTCACCGTTAAATGGACTGCTACAAACGCTCGCTCCCGCTTCAAGTCTCGATCTTTCTTATCCGCATCCACGCGACGCACGGCAGCCGCAACTCCGGTTGCGCGCAGCGTTCACTACGGACGACACACAAGGGAGAGTACCCAGCCAAGAACAGATTGCAGCGCGGGACTCTCTCTTGAGAGCTGCATCGGGCCAAATGGGCTTGGATTCCGCGCTGCCTGCTGTGGGGGCTGGGTCAAAGATACACACCAGGTGCGGCCTGAGGATCTCACGTCTTTCCCACGCCGCACCCACGAGTACCGCTATGCTACCAAAACGCTACAAGTCTTGCAAGGATTTTGTTTAATTTCCGTGGTGGCCCCCCCCGGACACATTATTGTCAGCTATCGCAGACATTAATCGCGAGGCGGCAAAGTGGCACGGGGCCAGGCTTTCAATATTAACCATCAAAGGCCCTGTTCATCGCCCATAGAACACCAGCCGCGCGGCCTGGGGGGCCAGGGGAACGATGCGGACTTCGTTCGCGCCAGGTCGCACGTGGCACGAGATGTCCAGGCGGCATGGCTTGCCGATCAGCCCGCCGGCTGGCTCGCCGTTGACCGTCACGCGGGCCGCCTCGCCCGGCAGGTCCGCCATCTCCAGAAAAACGCGACAGCCGGCCAGGTCCACCTCCGGCGGGACGGTGCAGTGACCGCGGAACGGGTCGGCCGCCTTGACGGGACTGAGGGTCACCGGGCGGCCCTTGGGCTCGGGCACCAAAGGCGGCGCGGGCGGCTGCGGATCGCGAACCAGATCGATCGCCGCGCCCAACGGCCGGCTGCCCGGCTCCAGGCGGATGGGGCGCGCCAGCTTCGCCGCCTGGAAAACGATCAAGACGCTCTCCAGCGGTTCGAGCGTCAATGCCAACTCGACCTGGTCTTCCTGCAACCGCCGGTAGGGCAAGGCGGTGATCTCGCCGCGCACGGCGTCCCAACACTCCGGCTCGCCCCGGGCCGTAATGCGGAAGCGGAACCGTCGCGGCTCGCCCTGGTGGTTCTGGTTGCAGACCAGGAACACGTCCCGCTGGGCCTTCTGCCGGTGCAGGACGTGCAGCCAGTTGTCGGTGGTGCCTTCGATTACTTCCAGGGTGGCGGGCAGTCGCGCGTCGGCGGCCAGGGCGGCCTTGATCTCATCGACGGCAGGCCGTTGCGAAAGGAAGTACGAGCGCCCGCCGCGGGGGCTGACTTTGCAGGCGGTCCGGCCGGGCTGCGGCTGCGGGCCCCAAATGGCATCGACCAGGGCCGCGATGTCGGCCCGCACGTGGCCCAGCGTGGCCGACTTGCCGGGCAGGAACCCATAGCCGACGACGATGCCTCCGCCCTGGAAGAACTCGTTGGCCTTGGCCAGGGTTTCATAGGGGATGACCTCGACCGGCGGCACGACGAGCACGCGGTATTGCTCCCGGTGAAGGCCGATCGTGCGGCCGTCCAGCACGGCGTCCTGCTCGAAAATGCTCATGGGCAGCCAATCGCAATCGTAGTTGGCGTCCTGGAGGGCCTCGCTCAGTCCTTCCGGCATGATCGCCTTGCCCACGCCCAACGTATTGCCGCTGAAGAGCAAGGCCACGGGGCAGACGTGCCGCCCGCCGCCCAGCAGAAGGCTCAACCGGCAGGAGTAGTCGGCGAAGACGCGGTACAGGGGCCAGCGGGGCTCGCAGCCGCCGTTGTAGAAATAGGGCGGGCAGTCCTTGTCGTACGGCGCGCGGGGATTGAACGAATGGGGGATCAGGAAGTTGACGCCCGACACCTGCATGTGGTCGGCCCACCACTTCATCTCGCGATAGGTCAGGTCCTGGCCCCGGGCGCCGAAGATTTCCACCATGGCTCGGTCGTCGGCCTTGCCGAAGGCGTGCGCGACGGAACTGGCCAGCTTGGGGGTTTGCCAGGTCGGCGCGTCCTTGACGACGCGCCGGCCCATGACGAACTGGTCGAAGACCGCGTCGATGGCCCCCAGGTCGCTGTGCCCTTGCAGGAGCATCATGTCGCCGGCGCAGCAATCCGGGTTGACGTAGAGCGAGCTATGTTCCATGAAATGGCCCATCGACTTGACGCCGTGCCGGTGGCACCATTGGGCGATTCCGCCGTACATGGTGCGGCCCCACGTTTCGGCGAAGGCCGTGAGATACTGGTAGCGGGCGGCGGCCTGGTCGTCGCCGGCCAGCGCGAATTTGTAGGCCACCAGGGCCTTCTTCCAATCGACCTTCCGCTCCTCCAGCACGCTGCGCAGCTCGGTGCCCCAATCGCCGCGCGTCTCGGGCTCGTCGTAGAAGAATCCGCGGATCGTGCGGCCGAACTCGGCGCCGAAATGATCGTAGTGCGGCTGGTAGACGGCGCCCAGGAACCAATCGACGCAGTCCTTGCTCGCGCCGTCGACGCTGAACAGCCCCCCCTGGTTCAGCGGCGGAGCGGGCACGTGGCTGAAATTCATGATCTTCCAGCGGCCGGGCGGAACCTGCCAGGAGAGCTTGCCCCCCTCGATGAAGGGCGCCAGGTCGATCAGGCTGCCGGACTGGATGGTTCCGTCGGCGGCCAGCCGTCCGGCCACGGCGGCCACGTGGCGCGGGCCGGCGTACCCGTCGGCGGCCCAGGGTTTCGGCCCCTCGATCGTGACGGCTGCCGCCGCCAGCCGCTTGGCGGCATATCGGGCGGGCACCTTGCCGCCCACGCTCTGGCTGGGCCACCACTTCTCGTCGAAGATCCACATCTGGAGGCCGTGCCGCTTGGCCGCATCGAGGCAGATGCCCAGGTCGCGCCACCATCCTTCGCCCAGCCAATCGACGTGCGGCCGCGATTCGGCGGTGAAACAGCCGTTGCCCCCCTCGGCCACCTTGCCCACGTAGGTCTCCAGCCGTTGGCGGCTCTCGTCGCCGTGCAACCAGAACAGCGGGCCGAGCCAGCGCCGGGCCTCCAGCGGCAGCGTGCGGAACTGCTGCTCCAGGCTCGCCAGGTCGTCGCCGCGCTCGGCCGCCCGACATGCAGAAACCATCGAACTCAGCGCCACCAGCAGCCAGGCGAATCGGTTCATTGCGTCGCTCCCAATGGTAATTGACTTGGCGTTCACGGCAGCTTTCAGGGGAAGCGCACAATATGATAGGCCGCCTTGCGGCGGCCGTCCAGCGGCACGACCGAATCGCAATGGCGTCCCGTCCAGTGCTACGCGATCTCCCACAGCCAGCCCTAACCCGGATTATTCATAAAAATGTAGGGTGGGTCGAGCAAACCGTTGTACTGGTGGGGCTTCGGTCGCTTGCCGCCGGTCTGATTCGTTTACCGGGTGCGGAGCAGAGTTTCGTCGGT
>JBEKZQ010000051.1:0-21582 GCA_049509675.1 Thermoguttaceae bacterium
GCCAGAGCCCGCGAAGCTGAGCAGTGCCAGATGCGGGCTGGCGTTGCCGAGACTGAGCGTTGCGCCGCCGCCGAGGAAGTGGGCCTGGTCGTTGATGCTGACGGCGCCGGACAGGCCGGGGGCGCCCAAGGTTGCCGTGGAACTGGCGTCCGTCCAGTTGGCGTCGTTACCCCAGGTGTTGTCGCCGCCGGCATTGGTCCAGTTGGCATTGCCGCTGAAGACCGTGACGTTGTAGGGCAGGCTGACGTTGATGGGGGACTCGCCGGGCAGTCCTTCGCGGTTGGTGGTGAGGGTCAACGATCCACTATACACCGCACCCAGAGTCAGCGCAGTCGTACTGGTGAGGAAACGCGTGTCGGTGACCGAGGCAGAGTTGAACGTGGCGTTGCTGCCGCCGGTGACCGTGAAGCCGTTGGCGTCGGGCGTACCCAGATTGCCTACGGTAACGCGGGTGAAGAAATTGTCATCGCCGGTCGTACTGAGAGTGACGGAGGCGGTGGCGCCCACGCCCGCGTGCATGCCGCCCGTAAGAGACGAGGCGGTAACCACGCGGTTCGTGACCACTGCGCCAGAAATGGCGATGATATTGCCGCCGGTGTTGAAGGGGTCGCTGCCGTTGGCGGTGTTGGTGACGGCCACCGTGTCGGAACGCGCGCCAAGCGTGCTGTAATCGGCCAATCCAATGGTAAGGGCCTGACTGCCGGAGGCGGCCAGGGTTCCAGAGGTCGGCGATAGCGTAACGGCTGGACCAACGACGGTGCTAAAACTGGAAGGCATGCTGCCGCTGGTTTCGCTGAGCTTGACCGCTGCGGTGACGGGCTGGTTCTGCATGGTCCGCAGGGAAACGCTCGTGCGATCGAGTTTGAGGGTCGAACTGTTGGTGGCCGAGGTAACCAGCACATCCATTTCGCTACCGACGAATTTGAGGCTGTACGTGGGGGGCGTCGGGCCGCCGGTGATGAAGTCCAAGTTGAAGTTGGAACTGGTCACGGTCTCCGAGCCGAAGCCCATCAGTTTATAGCTGCCGATAGGAAGCACGGGAACCAAGATCGTGGCAGCGCCGCTGCCGTTGAAATTGAGAGCGCCGGCGTCGTTGATCTGGTCGTGAACGGAACTGCTGGTGATGTCGAAGCGGAGCGTGCTGTTGGCGTTGAGCGTCAGGTTGCCCACGGCCAGGGAGCCGATGCCGCCGTCGCCGCCAGGGCTGATGGAGTGGGCGCCCGTGCCGGCGATGACATTGCCCCCGATGATGCCGGCGGTGCCGACGGTTGTGGCGAGTTGACCGCCGTTGAGGGTGACGTTGCCGCTGCCGGTGGCAGAACCCGCGGTGTTGCCGAGGATCAGAGTGCCGCCGTTGACTTGCGTGGGAGCGGTGTAGGTGCCGGACCCGGTGATCGTCCAGGAGCCCGAGGAAACGGCGATGCCTTGTCCATTCTGATTATCACCCGCCAGGTTGATGGCCCCGATCGTGCCGGAGCCGGCGCCCGAGCCGGCGAGGGTCAAGGTGGGCGATCCGCTGTAGTAACCTATACCGCCGCTCACGGTGCCGATCGCCACGTTGGCGGTCGCGGGGCTCAAGGTTGCGGCCTGGTAGGCGGGCATGTTCAAGGTTGCAATGCCCAGGCTGTAGCCGTGCGCCCCGGTGATGTTGATCGTATCGTTATTGGCGGTCAGCATGTTCAAGGTGAGGGTGTTGCCGGTGCCCGAGGCGAGCTGATCCACGTTGACGTTGAGGGTGTTCGAGGCGCCGGGATTGACGTTCGAGGCCAGGAACGTGGTGCTCGTGTCGTTGCGGAGGTTCAGGTTCGCGGTGTTGTATGCGATGTTGAACGCGATCGGCCCAGTGCCGGTGGAATTGGCCCCGTGGAATTCCAGTACGTTTAGCGTACCGCCGTACCCGACCTGGCCGATGCCGCCGGAGAAGCCGCTATTGTTCCCGCTGAAGATGGCGGTCCCGATTCTCCAAGCCTCCGTGTTGACGGTCAAGACGCCGGGGCCGGAGATATTCGCGCCGATGGTGACGGTCGGGGCAGCCCAGGCATTGTTATTGCTGAGCGTGCCGCCGGTGGCGTTGACCGTGATCGGACGCGCGGGATTGATTGCGAAGGGCGAGGCGCTGTTGAATGCGAAGGCCCCGCCGTTGAAGGTGATGCCGCTGGTCGTTGCGCCCAGATTGGCGTCTGTATTGAGCGTCAACGTGCCGCCGCTAAGCGACGTGCCGCCGCTGTAGCTGTTGCTGCCCGAGAGCGTGAGATTGCCGCTGGTAACCGTCAGGCTGGTGGGCTGCGAGCCGGCGCCGTGGAGGCCGTTGGCGATAGTGCCGCCAAACGCGGAAGCGGCGGCCGTGCCGGCGAAGACCAGCGTCGCGGGTTTGCTCGTGCTGCTGTTGCCGATCGTGCCGGTGCCGCTGAGGTCGCCGATCTGCTGGCTCAAGCCGTTGAGGTCCAGCGCACCCGCGGCGCCCAGGCCCAGGGCGGTTGACGTGGGCAGGGCATTGGCGACGCCGAGGACCAGCGTGCCGCTGTTGACATTCGTTGCCCCGCTGTAGGTGTTGGTGGCGTTGAGCGTCAAGACGCTGGTCCCCTGGTATTGCAGACCGCCACCCGCACCGCTCAGGACGCCGTTGATCGTCACGCCGCCGCTGCCGGAAATGATGAGGTTGTTGCCGCCATTGGCAATGCTGCCCGAGACGGTCAAAAGGCCGGGGGAGTCGCTGTTCCAGGTCTGCTCGATCGCGAGCGTAATCGGCAGCGCCAAGGTGACCGGCCGCAAGGCGCTATTGGCGATGCCATGCGGACCGAGAATGATGCCGTTGGCGGAGCTGATGGTCACGGGCGCGAGCGGATCGCAAGCGTTGCTGAAGATCAGGCCGGCGACGCTCAGGCCCGCAGTCGCATTGGAAGCGGGCAGCCTGGCGGGCGGCGTGGCCGAATTGAAGAAGCGCAGCCCAGTCGATCGTCGAGGTTGACACGAGGACCCCGCTGACGTTGAGGTCGCCCAAAATGACTCGCGCCCCTGGGGTAGACAGCGCGCCGACATAGGCCGTCGCCGCATCGGTGAAGCCCGTGCCGGTGAGATTCACCGCGCTGCCGGCGAAGGAAACGTTGGAAATCGCGCCCGTGGTCGTGTTCACGTTGTAGGACAGGTTGTAGAACGTCGAGGAAGAAATGGTGATGCCGGTGGAAACGGCAGAGCCGCTGGCCGCGCCGTTGACGTACAGTTGTAAACTGCCGCCAGGCGTCACTTCTACGCCCGTAAAGTTGGTCAGCGAGTCCGGGCCGCCGTCGACTTGAGGCGGTATGGTCGACCAGAATCCCAGCCCCTCGCCATTGCCGTTCGCGGCGAGCATGAGATCGGCGGACACGGTCATCTGCGTCGGCTTGGTGTAAGCGCCTGCGGTGGCGAGCGAGAGCCCCAGGGCCGTCTTTTCCTCGCTCAAGTATGCGGCATTTTGCACGGTGCCGCCCATCCAGGTAGGCTGGACCAGCGGTGCCCCCCAGTCCCAGCCGGCGCCCCAGATCCAGTTGCCGCCGGGCAGATCGGTGGTAAGGCCCGTCTGCGTGCCGTTCAAGTATTGCGTGCTGCCCGTAGACACGAAGTCCGTTGAGATGATTACGGCGGCACGTGCCGGCGGCGCCACTACGGTCAAGGCCAGGCCTATCAGGCCCGCACACGTCACGGCAAGAGCCGCTCGCGCGGTCCGACGATACCGAGGATACATTGTTTCGACACGTCGCGGCTGAGAATTGCCGCGGGATGGAACGACACGCGCCGTAAGCCTCTTCAGCACGCACATGGTTATTGTCCTTTCACAACAGTGCTCATTCCAATTAGCGCACGTACAGACCACCGTCCGGGGGCGGCACCAGCGCGCGTCGGAGAAACCCCTACAAACCCCGAGACTAACAGAATAGAACGCGGTGGTCAAGAATTTTGCAAAGCTGACGTCAATGCGTAGGGCGGACTTCATCCTCTCCAAGGTGGTCTAAAGTCCACCCTGCAATGTAGTCCGCAGCCCACGATTGCGGAAAGTGTCCAGTTGGCTTATCATGGCCCGTCGCCTTGATTGTCATACAAAGTTGTCGATCACCAAAACCTTACCAGTCAACCGGGAGATGACCCATGTCTGACACGCCTTCCGTTCAGGTCCATTGGCACGAGCACGCCGTTAGCCGCGAGGAACGCCAGAGGCGGAGCGGGCATCAGGGTGGCGTGGTCTGGCTCACGGGACTGAGCGCTTGTGGGAAAAGCACGGTGGCCAATCTGGTCGATCATCGCCTCCACGAGTTAGGCGTGCAGAGCTTCGTGCTGGACGGCGACAACATCCGCCACGGTCTGAACGCCAGCCCGGCCATGCTCAAGGAGCGACACGGCGAGGAGTTCGGCCGGCGTTTTGGACTGGGCTTCTCGGCGCAGGATCGGGAGGAGAATATCCGCCGTATCGGGGCGGTGGCCAAGCTGTTTTGCGAGGCCGGCGTGGTTGCCATCACGGCATTCATCAGCCCCTATCGGGTGGATCGCGATCGAGTCCGCGCCACCCTGGCGGAAGGCGATTTCATCGAGATCTTCGTCGACGCCCCCGTCGAAGTTTGCGAAGCCCGGGATCCAAAGGGCCTCTATAAGAAGGCCCGAGCGGGCCAACTGAAGGGGTTCACCGGCATCGACGATCCCTACGAACCACCGCAAAGGGCCGAACTGGTCCTCGACGCCGCACGGCAGCCGGCCGACGCCCTGGCGGACCAGGTCATCGCCTATCTGAAGAAGATTGGCAAGATAGGTCCGTAGTCGAGGGTCGAGGGTCCAGCACCAGGTCATTGTCTATCTGAGGAAGATTGGCAAGATAGGGGGGCATAATCGAGGGTCGAGAGTCGTAGCCTTTTTCAAATAGGCGGTGACCCGGGGTTGGGCTCTCGACCCTCGACTCTCAAACTCTCAACTCTCTCTAAAAATCGGTGTTGACTCGACTGACCCTCCGGGGCTAAATTAACTAGCGGCGGAAGGTCTCTTCTTATCGGCTTACAGACAGCGATCCGTCGTGAGACACGGGCCATGGCGAAGAAGGGCCGGTGTGCGATGGCTACGGTATCTGTGGATGATTTTCGGACTCGGGCTCAGGCAGCTCTGGCCGGCAGTCCGTTCTACGAGTTGCGCGCTTTGCGCGTCGAGCGGCACCATCAGGCGCTGGTGATATCGGGCACGGTATCGAGCTTTTACCAGAAGCAGCTAGCGCAAGAAGCGGTCCGTTCCATTTTAGGAGACGTCGAGATTCGCAATGCGATCGATGTCCGGTAGTGCGCGGGGGCGCAACCGGACCGCGAGAAGAGACCTGTCACGGAGGCAGTCATGAGCGAGAGAGCCAGGCGGCGGAAAACGATTTCCCCCGCCTTGGAGGCGGTCGTGCCGGAAACGCTGGCCGAAGCGGAACAGTTGGTGGCCTCGATCGAAAGCGCCGTCGATCGCGAAACCGACCACGGCGTCCACGATCTGGCCGTGGAGGTCGGTCGCAACGGCGTTCTGCTCATGGGCCGTTGCGCCAGCTATTACTGCAAGCAACTGGCCCAACATGCGGCAATGGCCCTCTCCGGCGCCGACCAACTCACCAACCAAATCGAAGTGCGGGACCTGGGGTGACGGTTAATTCGTTCCCGTTGTGAAAGGTCGCTAATTCGCAGGGTGGGACGAGGTACGAGTCCCACCACCTGGAATTCAGCCTCTTTCTACTCCCCGACTGCGTAAAGATGCTTATTGGTCGCCACGTACAGTCTGCCGTTGGCGGCAGTCGGCGTGGCATAGACCGCGTCGCGCATGCGGATGCGGTGCAGCACCTTTAATTCCCTGCCGGGCACGAGCACGCACAGCATCTGATTGCCGCTGCCGACGTACAGCTTGCCGTCGGCCACCAGCGGTGAGCCCCACAGGTCGCCGCCCACCTCGTAGGTCCAATAGCAGCGGCCGGTTTCCGCATCCAGGCAGTGCAGCTTGCCGGCGAAATCGGCCGCATAGACCAGGCCGTCGGCGATGGCCACCGTCGATACGCTGGAGCCGATCTTGTCGTACGACCAGACCAGTCCGCCCCGCGTGACGTCGCCCTTGCGGCCCGCATCGACGCACGCCAGCCAGCCGCGCTTCATCCCGTGAAACGGCTCCTGCGTGAAAGTCACGTACACTCGGCCGTTGTAGAACACGGGCATGGCCGTCACTTCGTAGGAGGTTGAATCGTGCTGATGGTCGGGCGGCGGCGGCGATTGGGTTTGCGCCAACGGATGACCGTTAAAGCGCCAGGCATTTTCCAGGACCACGGCCGGGCCGGCGGACCGCGGCTGGGCCAGTGCATGGGCCGCATACAAATAGCCGTTGCCGGCGCCGAAGAAGATCAGCGTTTGTCCGCCCACCTCTCCCAGGGCCGGCGAACTCCACTGGCCGTGCGTCACGTCCGGCCCGATGCCGAAATCGTCGCGGGCCACCAGCTTTCCGCTCCGCTTGTCCAGCACGATCAGCGACGGGGCTTCGGGATGGACCACCCGGCTGTGCGTCCAGTCGACGCCGTTGGACGTGCAGAGGTAGAGCAAGTCGCCCTGGACGAGGATCGCGCAGTTCGCGCCGTTGTGCGGGGCCACGTTCAACTCGCTGGTCATGTCATAGAGCCAAAGAATGTCGGCGTCCTTGGGCCCGGGCGCGAGCGGCTTCTGGCCCTCGTCGGCCATAAGTTCGCCCTCGGCCGTGAATGGCCCCCGGTTTCCGCCCTGCATGCCGTGGACATCGAGGCACATCACCTCGGCCCGATTGCTCACCAGGTAGAGCCGATCGCCTTCGACCACGGGCGGCGAGGTGATGCCGATATAGTGCCAATCGGCCCACTTGATCTTGGTCAACTTCGGCAGGCAAAGCTGCCAGAGGAACTCGCCGGAGTGCTCGTCGAAGCACATCAGCACGCCGCGGTCGCCCTGCATGCGGCCGTCGCGGGGCGCGTCGTTGTTGGTGCCCACGAAAACCCGTCCGCCGGCCACCACGGGCGAGCCGTAGCTGGCGTTGCCCAACCGGGCCACCCATTTCACGCGACCGTGCGAGGGCAGATCGATATTGCCTTCCTTGCTCCGTTTGCCCGCGTCGAAGTCGTCGGGAAGGCCTTTCTCACCGGAGACCATGTTCCGCGAGAACGGCTGGCCCCATTGCGGCTGGTCGGCGGCGGCAAGGAGATTACAGAGCAGCAGTAGCAACAGCGCCGACGAGGCCGACATAGTGGTACATTTGAGCACGAGATGATCTCCAGAGGGGGGGGCGTTTTCGGTTTGGGGGGTGATTGCTGCGCTGTTGAAGTGTGCCACTGGCGGGCGTTCTTTCGAGCGAACTGAGCGACGCGTGGGGTTGCTGATGTGTGCCAGTGCTTCCTCCAGCCTATCAGGAGACGGCGCCTGCTGGCAAGCCATCGGCCGCTTTACAGCCGCTCGGGGGCATATCTCGATAAAACTCGTTTCAGTTTTGGGTTTCGATCGATAATCATTTCGTGCAAGTAGTGCCAATACTCCGACACCAAGTGGACTCCTTGCATATTGCGGCGGATGAAGCGCGACCGTCGTAGCACCACGTGAAGGCGCAAATCATCCAAGAGAATCGGACAAGGGAGCTTGCAAAGCCGTCGTATCTTTCCCGAGAAACAGTCGCCATCTCGCCAGTCTGCCTTGTTGCGACGAAGCTCACCTGCAAAAAAGTAGATCTCGGCAATGCGTTTCTCAGGGACACATCGATACATGAGGAGCAGATCCCCAGGCGATGCATGGTTTGAGAGCCCCCATTCGACCTCGTCAGATTCCTCAAGGAACCGGTATTGCTGCCTGATTACCGGCTGAATCCAAACATTGAAACTGTCACTGAACACACGCTTCAGCTCGATTACTTCGATATGCGCGGGAACGTCGACCCAATCATGCTCCCAACACACGACGCAATCACAACCACGCACATTGTGGCCGTGCGCGCGAAAATTGCTCGATCGAAACTCGAACTCAATCCGAACCAACCTCTCTGAGTTACCGATGCGGCGGTAGGCGAGACAATCAGGAAAAGATGGCTGGACTTTCTCCACCCGCAGTTGAAGTTTCTTGGCGAGGTGGGCGAAAAGGTACACGACGCCCAACTCATTCTGCGGTGCGAAGACCAACGGAGCGTTCCGCAGCGCCAAGGGACGTTCTGACATGGCAACCTCCATCGCAGCCGGCGGAGGAACACTTATCTTCGCTGATTCTCGCTAATCCTTCTCATTAGCGCCAATCAGTGCGGATTAGTGTTCCTTAAGCAATTGTTCAACTTATTGATTCGCGGTTCCTTAGCGGTTCCTTCTCTCTGGCAATATACGGGTGCCGCCGCCGGGCCGCAAGTCCCGCATTTTGTTCCGCCGTCTTTGCCCTACTACCCCAGACCGTCTACACTTGAATCAATGGCACCACAACCGTCCTCGCCGCCGACCCATTGCCGTCTGGCCATCGCCGTCGAGGGCGTGGTGCAGGGGGTCGGGTTTCGGCCTTTCGTTTACAATGCGGCCCGGTCGCGGGGACTGAGCGGCTGGGTTCGCAATGAGGCCGACGTGGTACACATCGAGATCGAGGGCGATCGGACTGTGGTGGATGATTTCCTGGAAACGCTCCGGCGGCGCCACCCGCCGCAGGCCCGCATCGATGCCCTGGATGTTGTCGAGATCGCCGCAAAAAGTCCTCAGCCCCCGGCCGAAGCGTTCCAGATCGTCGACAGTGCGGGGGGGGCCGAGCCGCGTCCCACCATTCCGGCCGACCTGGCCACCTGCGCCGAGTGTCTGGCGGAGATCCGCAGTCCGTCGGAGCGGCGCTTCGGCTATCCCTTCACCAACTGCACCAACTGCGGCCCGCGCTGGTCGATCATTCGGCAACTGCCCTACGATCGGCCGCGGACCTCAATGGCCGCGTTCCCGATGTGTCCCCAATGCCTGGCCGAGTACCACAATGCGGCCGACCGGCGTTTCCACGCGCAACCGATCGCGTGTCCGCAGTGCGGACCGCAGTTGCGGCTCTTGGACCCGGCTGGAAAAGAGATAGCCAGGGACGGGGCGCTGGAGACGGCCGCGGCCGCCGTCCGCGCCGGGCAGATCGTCGCGCTGCAGGGCCTGGGCGGATTTCAACTGCTGGTCGATGCGACCGTGCCGGCCGCCGTGGCCCGGTTGCGGACGCGGAAGCATCGCCCCGATAAGCCACTGGCCGTGATGTTCCCCAGCTTGGAAGCGGCCCAACAATTCTGTGAAATCTCCGAGGCCGAGGCCGCCGCGCTCCGCTCGCACCAGGCGCCGATCGTATTGGTGCGGCGACGCGCCCTTGACGGTGCGGAAAGGGAAATCGAGCCCATCGCCGAGGAAGTGGCGCCGGGCAATCCCTACCTGGGCGCCCTGCTGCCCTACACGCCGCTGCACCATCTGCTCATGGCGCGCATCGCCCGGCCGATCGTCTGCACCAGCGGCAATCTTTCCGAGGAGCCGATGGCCGTCGAGCCGTCCGAGGCCGTGCGGCGGTTGGGACCGATTGCCGACCTGCTGCTGGTCCACAATCGGCCCATCGTGCGGCCGGTGGACGATTCGGTGGTGCGGCTCATGCCCGACGGCTTGCAGATCCTGCGCCGCGCCCGCGGTTACGCGCCGCTGCCGATCCCCCTTGGTTTTTCAGCCCCGAACGTTCTGGCCGTGGGCGGGCATCTGAAGAACACCGTGGCGCTGGCGCTGGGCGCGGCGGGCCAGCGGGCGACTACGCCGGTGGTCAGGAGTTGTCACGTCGGCGACCTGGACGACGTGCTCAGCATCGAGGTTTTTCGCCGGGCCATCGACGACCTACTGGAGTTCTTTCGCATCCGACCGGAGGTGATCGCCTGCGACCTTCATCCCGATTATGCCTCGACACGGCATGCCGAGACGTTGGCCCAGCGGTGGGGCGTGCCGTTGGTCCGCGTGCAGCACCACCACGCCCACGTGGCGGCCTGCATGGCCGAGCACAGGCTGGAAGGGCCGGTGCTGGGGCTTGCCTGGGACGGAACCGGCTACGGAGCGGACGGCACGGTCTGGGGCGGCGAGGCCCTGGTGTGCCAAGGCGGCCGTTTCCAACGTGTGGCCCATCTGCGCCCGTTCCGGCTGCCGGGCGGCGATCGGGCCATGCGCGAACCGCGCCGTTCGGCCCTCGGCCTGCTGTATGAGATGTTGGGCTCTGAGGCGGGGGACTGTCCCGATTTTCGTCTAAGCGAGAATGGGACTGTCCCCTTCCGCAACGCAGAAGTGGCCCGGTACGCGGCCGGCTGGTTTCGCGCGCCGGAGTTGCGCACCTTGCTCGCGGTCCTGGCGGCCCCACGGCACGCTCCCCGCACCAGCAGCATGGGCCGGCTCTTCGACGCGGTGGCCGCCCTGTGCGGCCTGCCGTTGGTGACCAGTTTCGAGGGGCAGGCCGCCATGGCCCTGGAGTTCGCCGCCGATGCGGACCTCGAAGAGGCCTATCCTCTGCCCCTGGCCGGCGGTGTGCCGGCAGTGGCCGATTGGGAACCGTTGGTCCGCCGCGTTCTGGCCGACCGGGCCGCCGGTGAGCCGCCCGCTCGCATCAGCGCGCGGTTTCACAATGCGCTGGCCGAGTTGGCCGTGGCCATCGCCCAACGTACCGGTCTGGGACAGGTCGTGCTTGGCGGCGGATGTTTTCAGAACCGGCTGTTGACGCAAACTGTCAGGCAACGTCTGATGAAGGCAGGTTTTTCGGTGTTGATGCCATCGGCGGTTCCGCCCGGCGACGGCGGCATCGCACTGGGGCAAGTGTTTGTCGCCGCTAAGGTTTTTCGAGGCGAGCAGAGGGCGTAGGCATGGGCCAAAGAAACTTTAGCACTATTGGTTCCCTCTCCCGCAAGGGGAGAGGGAGAAAACGACGTCACGCTGATTGGAGACAAGAGCATGTGTTTGGCGATCCCCGGCAAATTGCTGGAAATCCGCACGGAGAACGATCTCCCGGTGGGGAAGGTGGCGTTCGGCGGCATTACCAAGGAGGTCTGTTTGGTCTATACGCCCGAGGCCGTCGTGGGCGACTACGTGATCGTCCACGTGGGCTTCGCCATCAGCCGACTCGACGAGGCGGAGGCCCGGCAGATCTTCGCCGACCTGGAGGCCATGGGGGAGTAGTTTTCAGTTTTCAGTGTTCAGTGTTCAGCGTGGCGTGCAAACCGCTTGCCGAGAACTTAATGCCGAACATCTCAGTTCTCCGTGTGAACTGCCCGCGAACCGGTTGCCAAAGCTGAAAACTGAAAACTCAACACTTCAAACTCTTCGTATGAAATACATCGACGAATATCGCAACGCCGAGGGGGCCAAACGCCTGGCCGAGACGATCGCCCGCACCGTGACCCGGCCGTGGAACATCATGGAAATCTGCGGCGGGCAAACGCATGCCATCATCCGCTTCGGCTTGGACCAGATGCTGCCGCAGGAGATCCAGTTGATCCACGGGCCGGGCTGTCCGGTGTGCGTCACGCCGATCGAGATGATCGATAAGGCGATCGCGGTTGCCGCTCGGCCGGAGGTGATCTTCTGCTCCTTCGGCGACATGTTGCGCGTGCCCGGCACGGCCAAGGATTTGTTCACGGTCAAGTCGGAAGGCGGCGACGTGCGGGTGGTCTATTCGCCGTTGGATGCCGTGGCCCTGGCGCAACGACATCCGCAGCGGCAAGTGGTTTTCTTTGCCATCGGTTTCGAGACCACGGCGCCGGCCAACGTCATGGCCGTGGTGCAGGCGGAAAAACTGGGGCTGGCGAATTTCTCCGTCCTGGTCTCGCACGTGCTGGTGCCGCCGGCCATGGAAGCGATCCTCCGGTCGCCGCGAAATCAGGTGCAGGCCTTCCTGGCGGCGGGGCACGTCTGCACGGTGATGGGCATCGCCCAGTACCGGCCCCTGGCCGAGAAGTATCGCGTGCCCATCGTGGTGACCGGCTTCGAGCCGCTGGACATCTTGCAGGGCGTGCTGATGTGCGTGCGGCAGTTGGAAGCCGGTCGCTCTGAAGTCGAGAACCAGTACGCCCGCAGCGTCCGGCCCGAGGGCAACCCGGCGGCCGTGCGGCAGATTGAGAAGGTGTTTCAGGTGGTGCCGCGGAAATGGCGGGGCATCGGCGAGATCCCGGCCAGCGGCTGGGCCTTGCGTCCGCCCTACGATGCCTTCGATGCCGAGTTGCGTTTCGGAGTGACGGGCGTTACGGCCGACGAGCCGGCGGAGTGCATTGCCGGCGAGGTGCTGCAAGGGCACAAGAAGCCCTGGGATTGCCCGGCCTTCGGCGTTCATTGCACGCCGGACCGGCCGCTGGGCGCGCCCATGGTGTCGACCGAAGGGGCCTGCGCAGCGTATTATCGTTATCGACGGTTGCAGACAAGGGATTAGGGATTGGGGATTGGGGATTAGAGGCTGACGCCCAGCCCTGGCCTCCAGCCACTTGCGCCTAATCCCCAATCCCTAATCCCTCTCCTCCATGCCCGAACAGCCACATCCACTGAACGTCTCCTGTCCCCTGCCCTTGAGCGATCATGCCACGGTGCAACTGGCGCACGGCGGCGGGGGCCGATTGATGCGGCGGCTCATCGAAGAGATGTTTCTGCCGGCCTTCCGCGGCCCGACGCCGGCGCACGATAGCGCCGTGCTTCAACTCGGCCCGACGCGGCTGGCCTTCACCACCGATACCTTCGTGGTGCATCCGTTGTTTTTTCCCGGCGGCGACATCGGCAAATTGGCCGTGTGCGGCACGGTGAACGACCTGGCGATGGCCGGGGCCCGGCCGCTGTGGCTGAGCGCCGCCTTCGTGCTCGAAGAGGGGCTGCCCATGGAAACGCTGCGCCGCGTGGTGGCCTCGATGCGCGACGAGGCCCGGCGGGCCGGCGTCCAGATCGTTACCGGCGACACCAAAGTCGTCGATCGCGGCCATGGCGACGGACTTTTCGTCAATACGGCAGGCATCGGCCTGGTGCCCGAGCGGATCGAGATTTCACCGCGCCGCGTGGCCCCCGGCGACGCGATCCTCATCAGCGGCGATTTGGGCCGGCACGGCCTGGCCGTGATGTCGGTGCGGGAAGCCCTGGGCTTTGAAAGCCAACTGGCGAGCGACTGCGAGTCGTTGGCCGGCCTGGTCGAGGCCCTGCTGGCCCTGGGAGCGGATCTGCACTGCCTGCGCGACCTGACGCGCGGCGGCCTGGCGGCGGCGCTGAATGAAATCGCCGTCGATGCGGCCGTCGGCATGGAGGTCCAGGAGGCGGCCATTCCGGTCAGCGAAGCCGTGGCCGGGGCCTGCGAGCTGCTCGGACTGGACCCGCTCTATGCGGCCAACGAAGGCCGGCTGGTGGCGTTCGTCTCGGCCGCCGCCGCTTCCCGTGCGCTGGAGATCCTGCGCAGCCACCCCGCCGCACACGGCCCGGCGCTGGTGGGAACGGTTTTGGCCGAGCATGCCGGCCTGGTCGAGCTGCGCAGCGTTCTGGGCGGCGGGCGGATCCTCGATCTGCTCTCCGGCGAGCAGATGCCGCGAATTTGCTGAGCGGATGGGCCTCGGTCCGATCGGCTCGCAGGGCCCTCCTTATAGATCACGAAAACACGAAAGCACGAAATCGCCACTTTCATGGCATTCTCATATATCGACTCCAGGAAACCCGGTCCCAATTCCTTATGGACGTGCAATGCCGCATCGATGATCTGCCCCGATAGGGCTTCGAACTTGTGCCCCTTGATCTTCTCTTTCGTGCTTTCGTGTTTTCGTGATCCACCCGGCCTAATCTGAGGTTCCGTCGGGTATCTAGAGCGACCCGACGTGCAGATGCCGCGAATTTGCTAGGAGTGTTCAGTGTTCAGTTTTCAGTGCTCGCTGCTCGATTGCCTGAACACTGAAAACTGAACACTTCAAACTGTCAAAGCTGCACTCCGATTTGGGCGGCACGCATGGTCAGGGCCGCCTTGAAGTACTGAAACTTGTGATGCGGTTTCTTGCGGGCCCATTGCAGCGACGACTGCACGAGGTCGTAGGGCAACTTGCCGGCGTCGACTAGATTGATCGCGCGTTGGATGAATCCGCCGTCTTCCACGTCCGTGGTCCGCAGCACGGCCTTGATTTGTGCGGCGTCGAGGTTCTCAGCCGCCCGGGCGAGGCGGCCGGACTGGGCCAGCCACAGTCCGCACGTCAGGGCCAACAACGCCACAATCGATCGGCGAGAAAAATGGCACATGGGCGACACCGCCGGAAAAGAAAAGGGGCAGGAAATTGCCGGCTCTTTTAGCTGAAATGCCCCCCCGCTGCAAGAGGAAAACCAGCGACCACCGCATTGACGGGGCGGTACGGCCACCGATATAGTAAAATACGTTGTTACCGTTCACGCGGTTGGAAGGGGGACAGGTCCGTGTTTTCGGTCCCGGTCTTCCTGAAAACACCGCGAATTCGCCGAAAAACGGACCAGTCCCCTGGTCGCGGGGCTTTCGGCTGTTTTGGGATTCAAGTATGGCGGCGGTGTTGGATTTGCGAGATGCGGAAGACTGGCGGGATATTGTCCACCAGGCCGTTCAGGCCCTGGTGGAGGGCAAACTGGTCGCGCTTCCCACCGAGACCGTCTACGGCCTAGCCGCCAGTGCCCTGGAGGAGGAAGCGGTCCAGCGGCTCCTTGAGGTAAAGAACCGCCGCTCGGGCCATGCGCTGGCGCTGGCCATCAAGAGCGCCGACGAGGCGCGAGACTACGTGCCCGACATGTGCGGCCTGGCCCAGCGGCTGGCGCGGCGCTGCTGGCCGGGCCCCATCACCCTGGTGGTCGACGATTCACACCCCGACAGCTTGATCCGCCAACTGCCCCCCAAGGTTCAGCAACTCGTCTCTCCGGAGCACTCGGTGGGGTTGCGTGTCCCCGGCCATCAGGTGGTTCTGGACGTCTTGCGGCTGCTGGTCGGACCGTTGGCCCTCTCCAGCGCCAACCGCAGCGGCGAGCCGGAGGCCGTCACGGCCCGGCAAGTGGTCGAGTTGCTGGGCGACCAGGTCGACATGGTCATCGACGACGGACCGTGCCGTTTCGGCGAGCCGTCGTCGGTGGTCCGCGTCCGCGGCAATCAGTACGAGATTTTGCGGGTGGGGGTCGTGCCCGAAAAAACCCTGCAGCGGCTGTCCAGCCTGATGGTTCTGTTCGTATGCACGGGCAATACCTGCCGCAGTCCGATGGCCGAGGGGATCGCCCGGCAGTTGCTGGCCAAGCGGCTGGGCTGCCGCCTCGAAGAACTTGAGGATCGCGGGGTATTGGTCATGTCGGCGGGGATCGCGGCCATGATGGGCGGCCGCGCCAGCCCGGAAGCCGTCAAGGTGATGTCCGGTCTCGGGCTGGATATTTCCGATCACGAGACGCAACCTTTGACCGAGCCGTTGGTGCGGCACGCCGACGTGATCTTCACCATGACCCGCACGCATCGCGAGTCGATCGTGGCGCAGTGGCCGGGAGCGGCCGAGCGGATTCGCATGCTCTGCGGCGACGAATCGGACGTGTGCGACCCGATCGGCGGACCGTTGGACCGCTACCAGCGCTGCGCCGTGCAAATCCGCTCGGAGCTGGAGATTCGCCTGGACGAATTGGAGCTTCCCGCCGGCACGCCAGCGAGTCACAAACCCCCTGAACTTCCTTCATTCTGATGCGAATCGCCGTCGGCACCGATCATCGTGGCTTTCCGTTGCGTGCAAAAGTGATCGACTTGTTGCAGCGCCTGGGGCATGAAGTGGAAGACTCGGGCACGTATTCGGGCGAGGCGGTCGACTATCCGGACATTGCGGCCCGCGTGGCCCGGAAAGTCAGCCAGGGGAGTGTCGATCGCGGGATCTTGATCTGCGGCACCGGCCTGGGGATGTGCATTGCGGCCAACAAATTTCCGCGCGTGCGCGCGGCCCCTTGTCACGACGACTTGACCGCCGAGATGAGCCGGCGGCACAACGATTCCAACATCCTCTGTCTCTCGGCCGACCTGCTGGGCGAACGGTTGATCGATCGCATGATCGAACTGTGGCTTTCCACGCCGTTTGAAGGCGGCCGCCACGCCCGCCGCGTGCAGGAGATTCTGGACCTGGAGCGCGAGGTCGAGCAACAGCGACCCGGCCCGGCGGAAGGGACCAGCGAGGGATGAGCAACCGGCGCGGGCCGAAAGCCCGGAAGCCGAAGGAAGCGAGGAGATCACGAGAGCCCGAAGAGACGAAAGCCCGAAAAAAAGCACGCGGATGGAGAGTTGAGAGCAGTCTGCTTGCTCCTCTGTTATCCGTGAAATCCGCGTAATCCGTGGTTCTTTTTTGGCCATTTCGCCGACTCCTTTCGGGTTTTCGTCCTTTCGGGATTTCGTGATTCCTTGCCTGCAGCTTGCCACAGCGGCGCGCGGCGCGTCAATCTGGCACGGTCGTAGCGTTCCTAGCGTCGGCCGGAAGCGCAAACTGCGCTGGGCGGCCATTTTGCCTGTTCTCAACGCTTGCCAAATCCGCACCCGGCTTGCTACAGTGGAGGACGTGGCAAGGAACGATTGGCAAAGCAGAAGGCAGGGGCATCCATGCACAGTTTCCGTCGCCCTCGACCCGACGAGGTCGAACAGCTATTGCGAAACGCCGAATTGCGCGACGAGTTGGAACGGTACTTCGATGAATCGATCACCCGGGTCAACGTGCAGCACTTGAGCCTGGCGGCCGAGAACGACTTCCTGGCCTGTATGCTGGCCTGGGAACAGGCCCCGGTACTGCCCGTCTACCGCTGGTTCGATCCCGAGTTGCGTCTGCCGCGGCCGGAGTCGCTGAGCGATACGGCCCTGCGCGAGATCCTCGGCGAAGTCATCGACAAGCTGTTTTACAAACGGATCGTGCTGGACTTCACCGGGCACCTCAGCGATCGGGAGCTATACTGCCTCGTCTATCGCGACATCCTGCCCGCGCGGGAAAAGAAGATCGATTCCCCGGCCGGTTATCTGCATTGGGATTGCACGGGTCCCAGCGGCGATCCGGAGGTGTGGCTGACGTATTATGCCAGCGAGGAAGAGCGGGAGGAGTGGGCCGACAGTTATCAGCAGCCGCTGCCGCCGCGCGCCCCGCTGCCGTATCCGCGCACGCTGCCGCATGAGCCGGAGCGGGAATAGAGAAGGCAAGGGATTAGGGATTAGGAATGAGGGATTAGCCCCAAGCCGGTGGAGGCCGGGACCGGGGCGTCCGCCTCTAATTCCCAATCCCTAATCCCTCCTCCGGCATCAGCCCAAGATCCGTTTCCAACGATCGCGGTTCCAGGCGATTTTTTCGGCCTGCGTCATTTTCGAGAAGTCGGGCTCTCCGCTGTTCTGGGCCGGCCGGGGCGAGACTTTTTCGGCCTGCGCGCCGCCGTAGGCCGCGGCCCGCGCGCTCGGACGCAAATCTTCCTCCAACGGACGATACGGGCGGAGGTTCAGCCGGGCCAGGGCCGCGTGGTAGGAGCGGACCGCCTCGGCCGGCAGCAACAGGCCGTCGGCCAGGCCGCGCAGATGCTCGATGAACGTGGGCTGATGCTCGGCGTTGTTGATCATGCGGCCGTAGAGGGCCACGCGGGCGCCGTACTTCTTGGCCTCCCATAACTGCTGGAAGGCGTCCAACGTGGTGCCCGACGCCCCGCCCAGGATGCCGACCACCAACCGCGAGTCATACGAGACGAGTTGTTCCATGGCGGCCGGGCCGTGATAAACCACTTTGAGGAACAGCGGCCGCTCTGCACCTGCCACGCCGGCCAGGGCCCGCACGATCATGTCGTTGATGAAACGGCCCAGGTCCGGCACGGGCGATTGCAAAGCGTTGGGGTCGAAGACTTCGAGAAAATGCCGGAAACCCTTGGCGGCCGCCTCCTGGCGAAATGTCTGGTACTCGCTCAGGGTGCGATGATCCAACGCCAGATCGTTGTTGAAGGTGACCGAGTACAACCCGAGGTCGGCCCCCAGCGTGCGTTGTTGCGGCTCACAGGCGGGCTTGCCGCACATCGCCTGATCGAGCGAGGCGGAGCGGAACGGCCGGGCCGGCTCCCGGAGGTAGCTGCCGCCTTGCGCCGCCCAGATGTCCGTGGTGTCGTTGGCGCGGATGGCCGGCGTCACGTGGCTGGAGTCGAACAGCCGCTCGTGGATCGTAAGCCGCTCATTGGTGCTGGCGCTCATGAGCATGATATCGACCAGGCCCTGCCGCACATTTTGGCGGATGATCTCGCGGTACTGATCCAAGGAGCGAAAGGATCCCTCCCGGGCGTGATGTTCCGGGCTGCGCCCCGGCGC
Organism: Thermoguttaceae bacterium; assembly: GCA_049509675.1. GTDB lineage: Bacteria > Planctomycetota > Planctomycetia > Pirellulales > Thermoguttaceae > JBEKZQ01. The sequence goes on from JBEKZQ010000051.1 coordinate 18,288, forward strand.
GGCGATGCCGAAGGCCATGTCGGCATCCTTGGCGTCGGCGAGGATGAAGTCCGGGCACGAGGAATCGGCCAGGATGCGGGCGAGTTTGGCGTCGAGCGATTTTTGCACCATACTCTCAAGTATAGTTTCTACGGCGGCGCCGGGGGAGGGATTCGGGGGGAAGGGGTCAAGTCCATGTTTTCGGTCGTGAGTCCGGCCAAATGGCAATGCCTATCAGCCGAAAAATGGACCAGACCCCGGACTTTGCCGTTCTCCCGGGCACCCCGGCGGGTACTATGGCAAAATCCCCCCTGCGCGCTCTATAATCGGTATATGCCCGCCAAGTACCGCCAATCCGATTTGGAAGCCTACCTCGACGAGGCCCTGCCGGTCGAGGAGATGGCCCAGATCGAACAGGCGCTGCGCGGCGATCGCGAGCTCCGCAGCCGGCTGGCGGTGTTGCAGGGACGGCGCAACGCGGGCGTACACAGCCTGGGCGAGATCTGGCGCAACCATCGCTTGAGCTGCCCGTCGCGGCAGCAGTTGGGCAGTTTGCTGCTGGACGTGTTGCCGCAAGACCTGGGTCGCTACCTTACGTTCCATCTGGAAGTCGTCGGCTGCCGCTATTGCCAGGCGAATCTGGCGGATCTGAAAGAGCAACAAGCCGCCGGCGCGCAGGCCGAGAGCCGCCGCCGCAAGTATTTTCAATCCAGCGCGGGGTATCTCCGCAGTAGTGCGAAGGAACACAACCCCTAGGAGTCGCTCGTCATGCCGATCCACATACCACCCATTTCCCGGCGTCGTTTCCTGGCCGGCTCGCTGGCCGCCGGGGCCGGTTGCCTGTTTTCGCCGCTGCTGCCGGCTTCGGAAGTGGCCGTCGACCCGAACCGTTGGGCACTACTGGCCGACATCCACATTTGGCAACAGCGGCACGGCGTTCACGGGGGCGTCAAGCCGGCCGATAATCTGGCGCAGGCCGTGGCCGAGATCGTGGCCCTGCGACCGCGTCCGGCGGGCATGATCGTCGCCGGAGACTGCGCGTTTCACGAGGGTCGTGCGGCCGACTATGCCGTGCTGGCCGACCTGGTGCGGCCGATCCGCGAGGCGGGCATCCATATCCATTTCGTGTTGGGCAACCACGACCACCGCAAGACGTTTTGGGCCGCCTTCCCCGACGTCAAGCCGCGCCCGGCCGCCGTGCCCGACAAACACACGGCGATCGTGGAAACGCCTCGCGCCCGTTGGCTGTTGCTCGACTCTCTGCACAAGACGAACGACTCGCCGGGCTGGCTGGGCAAACCGCAACTGGACTGGCTGGCCAAGACGCTCGACGCCCGGCCCGATCGACCGGCGCTGGTGGTGGCGCATCACAATCCCGATTATCTGCACCTGTTCAAGGGTCTGCAGGACGTGGGGGAGTTGGTCGGCGTGATGGCGCCGCGGAACCAGGCCAAGGCCTATGTTTTCGGTCACAGTCACGCCTGGTCGCTCTTTGCCGATCAGCAGATCCACATGGTCAATCTGCCGGCCGTTGCGTGGCTGTTCGACAAGGCCCAGGTTCGCGGTTGGATCGACTGCCGCCTTCTGCCCCGCGGCGCCGCGCTGACGATGCAGGCCCTGGACAAGAAGGATCGCCGGCACGGCCGACAGGTGGAGTTGGCGTGGCGGGTGGCCGATGATGCATGATGCGTACTATGAAACGGCACGCTGTTCCCATCGTGGCCTTGTGCGTGGTGCTGCTGGCCGGCTGCGATGAAGACCGCGCCAGCGTCGGACGTCTCCGGGCCGTTTGGGGTCGCCGCGGCATCTCGGACGGGCGGCTGCAAAAGCCGCGGGCCATCGCCATTGATCGCCAGGATCAACTGTACATCGTCGACATGACGGCCCGCATCCAGGTCTTCACCACCGAGGGCAGGTTCTTGCGTCAATGGCAGACGCCGGAGCATCAGTTCGGCCGTCCTACGGGTCTGGCGATCGGCAACGACGGCAACCTGCTGGTGGCCGACACCCATTATTACCGCGTGCTGATCTACTCGCCCGCCGGGAAATTGCTGCGGACCCTGGGCGGCGTCAAGGGCCAGAAGCCGGGCCAGTTCGGCCTGGTGACCGGCGTGGCCCAGGATCGACAGAACAACTATTACGTTTCCGAGTACGGCGAGTACGATCGCATCCAGAAATTCACGTTCGAAGGCCGGTTCATTCGGCAATGGGGCGGCCACGGTTCCGAGCCCGGGCAGTTCATCCGCCCGCAAAAAATAGTCTTCGACGAGCAGCAGCACCTGTGGGTCACCGACGCCTGCAATCACCGCATCCAGGTCTTCGACACCGACGGAAAACTGCTCCTGCATTGGGGGAGCCAGGGCGCAGGGCCCGGCGAGTTGTATTATCCCTACGATCTGGCGTTGGGCCCGGGGCAAACGCTGTACGTGTGCGAGTTCGGCAACCATCGCGTGCAGAAGTTCAGCCGCGACGGCCGCTCGCTGGGCTGTTGGGGGAGCGAGGGCCGCGACGAAGGCCAACTCTTCAATCCCTGGGGCCTGGTGCGCGACAGCCGCGGCCGGCTGCACGTATTGGATACCAACAACCATCGAGTACAATGCGTGCAAATGGAGTGAGTTTTCAGTTTTCAGTTGGGCAGTTGAAGGGTCTTTCTGGGGCTCGTACTGAAAACTGAACACTGAAAACTTCAAACTGCAATGTACCACCTGAGCTTCCAATCCCCTTGGTATCTGCTGGCGTTGCTGGTGCTGATCCCGGCCGCGTGGTGGTTCGGCTTTCGCACCCTGGCCGCGCTGGGATACCGTCGCTGGCCGGCCCTGATCCTCCGCAGCCTGGTCCTGGCCTTGCTGATTCTGGCGGTGGCCGAAGTGCAGATCATCCGCTCGAGCGACCGCCTGACGGTGGTGTTTCTGCTGGACCAATCGCTGAGCATTCCGGCCGCCCAGCGGCGGGCCGAGATCGACTACGTGAATGCCGAGGTGCGGAAGCATCGCAAGCGCGACGATCGGGTGGGAGTGATCGTCTTCGGGCGCGACGCGGCCATCGAGATCCCCCCCTTCGACGACGACGTGCAACTGCCGGCGGCCATCGAAAGCCAACTCGATCCGGAATATACGAACCTGGCCGCGGCGATGAAGCTGGCCGAGGCCTCGTTCCCCGAGGACGCGGCCAAGCGGATTGTCCTGGTCAGCGACGGCAACCAGAACCAGGGCAATGCCCTGGAGCAGGCCCAATCGCTCTCGGCCGCCGGCGTCGGCATCGACGTCGTGCCGGTGCGCTACACGAGCCGCGCCGAAGTGGCCGTCGAAAGGGTCAT
>JBEKZQ010000510.1:0-8416 GCA_049509675.1 Thermoguttaceae bacterium
CGCTGCTTCTCGTCGTCCAGATCCACTTCCACCATGCGCGGCTCGCGGTTGAATCGAGTGATGTGGATTTTCGTTCCGGCCTTCTCCGTGAACCCGCCCGCCGCCACGATCGCCGCCCCCAGGCAACTGGCCGAACGGCACACTTGCTGGCTGCCGGGATTCTTGACGGCGCCGACCACGGTGATGCTGTTGGTCGGCCGGCGCTCGATGTGTACGCTCACCGTGGGACGCTGATAAAGGCCCCCCTGGACCAGCATCGCCGCGATCGACTCCTCGGCCTGAACCTCCTCCAAACCAGCGAGCTGAATCTGGCCGATTTCGGGCAAGCGGGCCGTTCCGTCCTCCGCTACGCGCACGTGAAACGTCGTGTTGCTGTCGTGCTCCAGTCCCGCCGCCAGCGAGATCTCCACCACATAGCCGGGGCCAATCAGGTCGCTCTTGTTCTGCGGGGGCGTCAATGCACCAAGGTCCAGGGCGGTCGGATCGCGGAACACCGGGGCCTGCAGCGACAGCGGCAACTCCGCGGCCTGATAAACCTGAGCCCTCGCGCAGCCGCCTCCCGAGAACAGCAAGATCGCGACGGCTACCGCCAAAAAAGACAGAATTGTCGACGCCTGATGCGCGCTGGGCGACCGCATGTCTGACGATCGGGATGAGGGGATGCGTTTGGGCGGGAGCGTACACAAGCTGAGCGGTGATGTCGATAGCAGTTTTCCCGCGCGTTTACGGGCCGGGGACTGGTCCATTTTTCGGCCGGTAGGCGCGGTCATGCGAATCGGCGATGGCCGAAAACAGGGACCTGTCCCCTTCCGGGCCGAACCGGCCGGTATGCCCACATGCGTCCAACGATGGCGCAACATGACTCAAGCCGCCCGCCTTTGCTCGGACGGTTCCTCGGATTCATAGTCGGCGTTGGCCGATCGGGCCAACGTAGGCTTTCGAGCCAATCTCCAGTCCAGCGGAATGATTTCGGGCAGGTGCGACAACGGATCGCTCGGCAGGCCCAGGTCCGACTGTTCTTGGGCCGCCCCACCCAGGGCTTGCCGCAGGAGAGTCAGTTCCTGGCCGCCGATGTATCGGCCCGCGACCAGCAGGCCCGTGCTTCCCAGCACCGTAGCCCAGGCCGCGAGTTCCCGGCCGGTGATCGCGGCCAGGCAGGCGGCCGCCACGCTCACCGCGCTGAGGATGCCGAGCAGCCCCAACGTCTTCCAGATGCCGAAACCCCGGCCAAGCAACTGATGATGGAGATGACTGCGGTCACCGCGAAAGATGCTCCTGCCCATCAGTAGTCGCCGGGCGATTGCCAATTGCGTATCCAGCAGCGGAACAAAGAGCAACAAAACCAGCGCGGTGACATGCACCGTCGCCGAAGCGTCGGTCGCGAACTGAAATGCCAGGAAGGAGAGCACCAGTCCGATGAACGTGCTGCCCGAATCGCCCAGGAAAATCGTGGCCGGCGGCAGATTGTGGACCAGGAAACCGGCCAATCCTCCGGCCAGCGCCATGGCCAAAACCAGGGTTGGGAGATTGCCCTGGATCCCTGCGGTGATTGCAATTGCGGTGGAGATCACGATGCCGGTGACCGACGCCAGACCGTCCATCCCGTCAATCAAGTTCAGTGCATTGATCCCCAGGACGAGCCAGCCCATCATGCAAACGGCGCCAAACCAGCCGAGGTGGACGTGATGGCCCAGCAGCGCGACGTTCTCGGGACAAAACCCGCTCCACACGATGAGCAGCGCCACGCCGGTCTGGCACAACAGTTTGCAGCGCGCCGACAGCGGGCGGATGTCGTCCCGGATGCCAACCAGCCAGAGTGCGCCCGCCGCGAGGCCGAAGGGGCCGACTACATCGACCAATCCCATGGGACGAAGCACGCACGCAACAGCCACCGCAACGGCTACACCCACAAAGAGTCCCACACCACCCATCATGGGAGTTGGCCGGGCGTGCAGCCTGCGAATCGCATCAGGGCGTGCGACGGCCTTGTACCGCCATGCCAATTGCCTGATCAATGGGATAATCGCACAAGTCACGCCAAACGCTATGGCAACGACTTCTGCAATCAAGAAGGGTAATGCGTCCATGCAAGCCCCATGCCCCGAACAAATTCACTGACGATGTCCCATGTGTATCGTCTTCTCTCATGTAAAGCCTTACTGGAAAACTAAAGATTTACGCTTGGGTAATATGCGTAGAAGGCGTAAACATTCCGGACTATGGCGGTGGGCCCGTGCGTCACACATGGGTCACGGCGAGTGCATCTTGCACCATCAGTAAACGCTGGATGCCTTTACTCAGGGGGTAGTTCACGGTAGCATCCCGCATTTCTCCGGTTAACCCGGATTATTCATAAACTGTAGGGTGGCGTCGAGCAAACCGTGGTTCTTGTGGGTCTTCGGTCGCTTATGAACTTACCGCTTTGTGACACAGCGCTGCACAACGGTTGGTCGGTTTGCGAGACCCACCATAGGCTTGCGCGACCTCGACCCACCCTACATGAATAATTCGGGTTAACCTAATTCCCTCGCTAACCTGTGGTGTCGAGTTGGTAGCCAGCCGAATCGATAGGTTTCTTCTGTGGGCCGTGGATGCCGGTTTGGCGGCAACGATCCTCTTCGTCCCGCTGGCCATGGGAGGTCGGACCGCGTTGGGACAATTGCTCCTGGTGGTGCTGGCCGTGGGCGTTGCCGCGTGCTGGTGTCTGCGGCAAGGTCTCTCGTCGGACCCGATCTGGGTTCGCTCGCCGGCTTTATGGCTGGTGTTGGGCGTCTTGGGCCTTGTCGATCTGCAAATCACGCCGCTGCCCTCTTCGTGGCTGGAGTGGCTCTCGCCGCATGTTTACCAGCTTCTGCCCCTGTGGGCCCCTCGGTCGGATGGGGCAGCCACGATCGGTCTCTGGAACACCTTGTCGCTTGCGCCCGCAGCGACGCGCGACGCATTCGTCGTGGTCATGGCCTTCGGCTTGCTGTTCCTCGTGGTCGTGCAGCGCGTGCGCCGGCCGGGCGACGTGGAACGCTTCCTGAAGTGGATCGCGCTGGCCACCTTGATCATGGCGGCTTTTGCCCTCGTGCAATTCTTCTTCAGCAATGGAAAATTCTTCTGGTGCTTCGAGCATCCTTATTCCACGACCAACGACGCCGTGAAGGGGAGTTTCAGCAACCGCAATCATTTTGCGCATTTCATGGCCTTGGGCACCGCCCCTTTGATGTGGTGGATCTACGCCAGGTGGCGGCGCGCACCGGCCGCCGCTTCGGCAGTATCCTTCGGCAAGACGCAAGCCCGGCCCGACGCTCGCATCGGCTTGCTTGCCGTCGGCCTGGCGGTGATTGTTTTCGCGGCAGTCCTGTCGCTTTCCCGGGGCGGAACCGCGGCCATGTTGCTGGCGGCCTTGACCTGCTTGCTGATCGTCCACCGCGGCAAGCGTCTCCACCGCAAAATGCTGCTGGCCTTGGTCGGCGCGGCCGCGCTCGCTTCCGCCTGTCTGCTGATCTACGGCTACCAATCCGTAACCGCTCGGCTGGAAGATTTTTCGTCTGTCGAGCAGTTGGACCACGGGCGCCAGCGGCGCAAGATCTGGCAGGCCGACCTTGCGGCCATGACCGACTTCCCGGCAGCGGGCGCCGGACTGGGAAGCCACGTCGATCTCTACCCGCGGTACTTGCCCGAAGACGAGGGCATGCAGTTCCAGGAGTATACCCATGCCGAGAACGGTTACGTGCAAATCGGCCTCGAGGCAGGGGTCCCGGGGGTGCTTCTGTTGGCAGTCACGATCGGGCTGTGTGTCTGGTGGTGCGTGCCGGCTTTTCGCGCGCCCCGCGCGGACCGGATCGCGCTTTGCTTTGCCGGCGTCGCTCCCGGCCTGGTCGCCAGCGCCGTTCACTCGGCGGCCGATTTCGTCTGGTATGTCCCCGGCTGCATGGTGACGCCGGTCGTCCTGGCCGCCTGCGCCTGCCGCTTGCGGCAAATGGCCGATCCGCACCGAGACGAGGCGGCGAAGCGGAGCTGCTTGCCTCGCACCGGTTGGATTGCCGCCGGCGTATTCCTTCTCGGCATCGGTGTGCTGTTAACGCAGAATCGACTGATGGCCCTGCGGGCCGAGCCTTCCTGGCATCGATACCTGCAGATCGCCCGATCGTCGGCCCCCTTGGAACAACTCACGGACTGGCAAACCCTGCAATCAATGGAAGAGGAACTGGCGGCGGTCGTCCGCGATCAACCCGACCATGCCCAAGCGCATGCCCAATTGGCGGCCGTACACTTGAAGATGTTCGACTGCGCGCCGCAGTCGGGCGCCATGGCCATGGACGTGCGCCAGGTGCGCGACGCGGTGTTGGCGTCTCGATTCAAGTCGGTCGCGGCGATGGACCAGTGGTTGTCGCAGGCATTTGGCGCGCGGCGCCCGCATCTCGATGCGGCGGCCTGGCACGCGCGACGCGCTTTGGCCTCCTGCCCCTTGGGCCGCACGCTCCGCAGAAAGCTGCCTGCATCGATCAGGCATTGATCGTGCGGCCCTTCGACGGGGCGATACTCTTCGCCGCGGGTCAGGAAGCGGCATTGGCAGGCGATCTCGACCGGGCCTGGCAGCTTTGGCGGGCCTCGTTTCAGGCGGGAAGCTCGCATCAGGAGCGCTTGCTCAATGCCCTGGCGGGGCAGATTCCCGCCGCCACCCTTATCGAGCTGTTGCAGCCGGGGCTGGCCGGCTTATCGACGATCGTTTCCTATTACCAAAAACATCCTTCCGGCGATAACCTGTCGCAGGCGCTCCGGCAGTATGCGGCAGCGTGCGAGCGCGAGGCCCGCTCCAAAACGGCCCAGCAAGCCAGCGAGGCCTGGATCCGTGCGGCCAACGCCTACCGGGATCTCGGCCGCCAGGCCGAGGCCATCCGCTGCCTCCGCGAGGCGGTTCGCTGCGGCCCGTTCTGTTTCGAGGCCAGGTTGCTCTTGGGGTCGTGCTTGCTGGAGTCGAAGGATTTTGACGAAGCCGTCGGCAACCTGCAATGGTGTGCGCAGCAAAACCCGCGGGACCGAACGGCCCAGCGGGACCTGGAACGGGCCATGGACGGCCAACTCCGCGGCAAAGGACCGGCAAATCAATAAGTGCCGCAACAATCGTACTCATCTCGCTCCGCGAGATGCAATTCAGTCAGACTTTGCCGTTTTCTTGCGATCATCATGCACGCCCGCGGCAAAAGGTGTATAATGGAGGATTGTGGCGGCATCGGTCGCGGGTGGGCGCAGGCACCGGGAGGGCGCAAATGTGATTCGCATCAACTTGGTTGACGACACGACCAGCGTGAAGCACGTCGATTTCCATGTGGTCCCGGTGACCAACGACAAGGATTTCGCCTGTGTTCCCGTCGGCCTGTTACCGCTGCGCGCCGTCATGCGCCTTTCCCGCAAAGTCAAGGCGGGGCGTGCATTCGGAGAAATGGGCAAGTATCTCTGGTATCGGCTGAAAGAGACACCGGCGGGCAAGCACGAGAACCCATTTACGAACCGCTAATGAAGGACCGCAATCCGCGGCTGCCGGCGCGAAGGCGAAAGCCGGAAGACCTGGGGACATAGCCCGGATTATTCATGTAGGGTGGGTCGAGGTCGCGCAAACCTATGGTGGGTCTCGCAAACCGATCAACGGTTTTCCAGCGCCGTGTCATCGAGCGGTAAGTTGATAAGCGACCGAAGACCCACCAAGACCGCGGTTTGCTCGACGCCACCCTACAGTTTATGAATAATCCGGGATAGCGGTTGACGGCATTTTGGCCTTTGGTTGAAATAGGAAAACACTGGCCATAAAACGAAGAAGCCCGCACCGGAGAGGCGGGCTTCTCAAGTCGTGTTTTTCTGACGAAGAGGCGATACGCCGACCTCGGTCACCTGCTGCCCTTGTTTTATAACGAGCCAGCGGTGGAACCCGGTGTATCGGCCCTTCCTTGGCGCTGATCAGCTAATCGAACTATAGCACGGGCGTACAAAATCCGCAATGCCCCGAGTGGCGGGTAGGCACGAAAGAGGATGGACGATGAAAATCAAGAACCCGCGATTCCGCTTGTTCCTGGCGTGTTGTCTCGCCGTCACTGCGAACGGTTTACTGCCCAAGGCCGTTCATGCCGAGACCCGCATGGCCGCCAGCTTGACGCCGGAGGCTGTCCGGGAGGCGATCAACGCGGCCAAGGACGGGGACACCGTGCAACTCCCCGCCGGCACGGCCGTGTGGACCCGCGGATGGAACGCCGGCCATTGGGCCAAAATGAAGGCCATCACCATCCAGGGGGCCGGCATTGACAAGACGATCATTCGCACTGATACAAGCAGGGCCCCTGGAGATAAGTCGTTCGTGGTAAATGGAGTAGAGGGAAAACCCTTCCGGATCACAGGGATCACCTTCGACGGAACCGGGTTCCCCAACGCGGGAATTTGGGCTGGCGAGATCGTGATCAGCGGGAACTGCAAGAACTTCCGCGTTGACCACTGCAAATTCTTGAATATGGATCAGATGATGACGATCACTGGGGACACCTATGGCTTGATCGACCACTGCTATTTTTGCGCCCTGGAGAAGAATCACCAGGCGCAGACGATCTTCTGCCAGGGGCCCGGCAAGGTCAACTTCACTAAGCCCCTCACGATGGGCACTGCCCAAGCGGTCTACTTCGAGGACAATGAGGCCCGCTTCGGGCCGGCGGTCGTGAACCCGGACGGCAACAACCCGTGGATCGTGCCGTACCAAGGCGCCCGGGTCGTCATCAGACACAACAAGATCATCAATAGCCAACTGGAAATCTACAGGGTCCGACCGGGGGCCTATGGATGTCAGAGCGCTGAAATTTACGACAACACGTTCTCCACGGAGGGCCTGAAGGCCGGCCGGCCCCAGGGGTTCATCTTCATCGCCGGCGGCGTAGCCATGGTGTTCAACAACACGGTAACTGGAACGACCTACAACACCCGTACGATCCAAGTCAGTCACGAAAGATCGTTCATGGCCATTGGCGAGTTTGGGATGTGTGACGGCACGAACCCGATTGACGGCAATCAGATTCCTGCGGGCCAGAAAGGGGCAGGCTATCCGTGCTTCGGCCAACCGGGTCGGGCGACGGACGCCGACGGAGACGGCGTGTTCGAACCATCACCCTGCTACGCCTGGAACAACACGCTGAATGGGGCGAAGCTTGACATGGTACTGCGCCCTTGGGCGGATCCGGAACAAACAGAGCGACAAGCAGCGCACGTCAAGGAAGGGCGGGATTTCTTCAACGAAAAGCCCAAGCCCGAGTATTACAAGCCCTATATCTATCCGCATCCGCTGCAAGGCAAGCCCTGACGGCCACCGTTCACGGGGGACTGTCCCAATTTTCGCCCGCCATGCCCAGCATGGCCGCGAAAATGGGACTGTCCCCTTTGGCCGGGACAGGAAATGCCGCGTGAGTGCCCGGCGAAGTTCATCATGCCTGGTCCTCCACGTCGCGCGTCGAGAAATGGATCCGGGTAAAGCATTCCGGCACGTGCGTGTCGGGCACGCCGTGCTTGTTCCAGCACCAGGCGGGCTGCGGCCGGGGCAGCGTCCCGCCGACCTCAAGCTTCTCGAACCGCCCGAAGAATATCCGCCACACGTCGCCTTCGCGCGGCGGCAACGGACGTCCGCCGGAGAGCCACTTCATGCCCGCCCAGGGGAAGGCCAGCTCCACCGTCCATCCCTGGTCGGCGGTGGCCGGGTCGTTGATGCGGCCTTGCACCTCGACGGCGGAGCGCAGGCCGGGAAAATCCCAGTCCAAAAAGGCCCAACGCAGGCCGCGCGGGTGCGTGCCCCGCCAGAAGTGCCAGCCGCTGCGGTCGTAGTCGCCGCCGAACGACAGGGCCTGGCGCGAGAACAGGTCGAACTCCGGCACGTCGAACTTCCCGCCCCGCTGGTAGCGGTCCCGCCAGATGAAGAACACCTCGTAGAGCGTGCCCAGGGCGTTGATCTCCAATTCGTAGTAGCAGTCGCCGCCGTCGATGAAGACCTCGACGTCGTTCTCCATGAAGATCAAGGAGTCGCGCTGGCTGAGATGGGCCTCGACCCACGGCTCCTGCACCCAAAAGCCCACGTACAGGCATTGGTCGTCCCAGAGGGCCGCCGCGCGGGTGTCCAGCACCGCCGGCCCGCCGGTGACCATGTCCACGAACCGCGGCGATCTTGGGGCCAGCCGCCAGCCCGGCCCTGCCAGGCGGCCGTCCACCGTCGGCGGCACGCGGGTACGGTAACAGGTGTAATCGGCCACGTCCTCTTCCGCACAGCCGTAACGCTCGCTCATGGTTGTGTCCTCGGTAGTGGTCTGTCCATTTCGACATTAACGGTCGGGTGCCACTGCTGGCTTGCCCAGAAGTGCTGTAAACACGGTTGGACAAGCCAACCGTGACGCCCGTAAACTCAAGT
>JBEKZQ010000511.1:0-4433 GCA_049509675.1 Thermoguttaceae bacterium
AAGGACAATAGCCGGAATTCCCCAAGACCCAGCTCGCCAAAGGCCGATGGAATCGATTGGGCAGTATGTGCTGGATTCCCTGCCTGAGCCAGGTGGATTGGGCAGGATGAGTTGATTCTAACGGGGATTTGATCGTATGTCGCTCTGGCGCCAAACACAATGCGTGCCTCGGGACATGCCTCTTCCGGATCGGCAATCGGCTGCCGAAAACACCCGGAAGACGCGGGACGCCGGGGGTGGCGCAGAATGAGAGTCCTCGTGGCCAGCATGTTCCCGCATCCGCACACCGGCGGCGCCAGCACCCACTTGGCCAACCTGATTTCGCAGTTGTCGGCCCGGCGAATGCTGCACGGGTTGATCCACGGCGGTCTCGTCAGGCCGTCGGTTGCGGAACGTCTCGGTTACCTCGCGGTGCGATGCTTGAGCCGCGACGCCGTGCGGCTGGCGCTGCTGGAAAACCGCTGCGGGCGTTTGCGCCGGCTGATTGCCCGGTCGGCGGCCGGATGCCCGGATTTGCTGATCCATTGCCACGACCCGCTGGCCAGTTGCGCCGCCTTGCAGGCCGGCCTGCCGACGGCCGCGATTGTGCAGACCGTCCACGGGCCGTGGTCGAGAGAATACCAGATGTCGGGCGAAGACCCGGCCAGCCGGACCAGCCGCCGGATCAGGCAGTACGAGGAGCAGGCGTTTGCCGGCGTCGATTTGGCATTGCCGGTCGATCGCGGACAAGCGGCGATCCTGGCGGAAGAATTCGCGATGCCGGCCGAGCGGATGCGGACGATCGAAAATGCCGTGGACCTGGCGGCCCTGGCGGCGATCGTTCCGGCCGGCGGCATCCAAGGCCCGCGCAAAGACTGCTTCATTGTTCCGCGGCGGCTGGTGCCCAAGAACGGCGTCGAGTACGCCATCCGCGGGTTGGCGCGGCTCGGCGGCTGCGAGGCGACGATGCTGGTGGCCGGCGACGGGCCGTTGCGCAACTCGTTGGAACGACTCGCGGCTGACTTGGGCGTGCGCCGCCGCGTGCAGTTCCTCGGCGACGTTCCGCCGCCGCGGCTCTTGCCCCTGATCAAGGCAGCCGGCGCGGTGCTGGTTCCGTCGGTGCCGGCCAGCGGGGTTGTGGAAGCAACTTCGCTGGCAGTGCTGGAGGCAATGGCGCTGGGCGTCCCGGTCATCGGCTCGGCGATCGGCGGCATTGCCGACATCCTGCAAGATTCCGACTGCGGACTGTTGGTTCCGCCGGGCGATGTCCAGTCCCTGGCGGCCGCCATGCGCACGGTGATCGAGTGGGAGCCGGCCGCGCGAAGGCAGTTGATCCAGCGTGCGTTCGCGCGGGTCCGGGACCGTTTCGCTGTGGAGCGATGGATTCGCGAGATCATCGAGGCCTATCAACAGACTGCCGAGCGGCGCCGGCCGGTGATCGCTGCCGACGCAGGCGGAACACCCGAACTAATCGCGCACGAGCGCAGCGGCCTGCTCGTGCCACCGGCCGATGTCGATGTGCCGGCTGCGGCGCCGTCCCAGCACCCGGAGCGCCACGCGGCATGAACCGCCACCGCTGCCGAGAAACGGTCCAAGAGAAGATGACAAGTCCCTGGTCCCTGGTCGCTGCCGTGCCTGCTTTGCCTGCGGCGGGTTGCCGGTTTCGTACCGGGCCCTCGCTGATTTCCACGGCGCCGACCGACCCCGCGACACAGCCCGGACGCCCGGTGAAGGTTTCCGCCATCGCCATCGGAAGGGGCGGGAACTACGATGCGAAGCTGAAACTGGCCGTCGAGCACCTGGAGGTTGCAGGCCGCGCGGGCGTCGACATCGCCTGTCTGCCCGAGGAGTTCGCCGGTTCCAACGCCGAGCCGATTCCCGGTCCCACCACGCAAGCCATCGGCCGGCTCGCCAAGAAGCACCGCATGTACGGCGTTTGCCCGATCCGCGAGAAAGGCGGCGACGGACGCGAATACAATACGGCCGTGCTCCTCGATCGGCAGGGCAAAGTCGCGGCAACGTACCGCAAAATCTTCGTGTTCTGGGGCGAAGGGGCATTGTGCGGCGAAGAGTGCGTCCAGGTCGTCCAGACCGACTTCGGACGCATCGCCCTGCTCACCTGCTTCGATGCCAACTTCGACGAGCTTTGGCAGAGCGCCGAGCGCCAGGATGCCGAGCTCGTGCTCTGGCCCAGCGCCTACGGCGGCGGCATCGTGCTCAACGGGTACGCCGCGATCCACAACTTCAACATCGTCGCCGTGGGAAACGGCAACATCATCGACATGCTCGGCAAGAACGTTGAGGACGTCGACAAGCCGCTCCCCAAGCAGTTCATTGCCACGCTGGATCTCGACCGCACGCTGGTACACCGCGATTTCACCGGCGAAAAAATCGCCAAGCTGCTGAAGGAACACGCCGGCGAAAGTCAACTGGAGCGGTATCTTGGCTGCGAGGGCTGGTACGTGTTGCGGGCCACGAAGCCGGGCGTGCGGGTGCGCGAGCTGTGCAAGCAGTACCAGATCGAGACCCTGCGCGAGTACCGCCATCGCAGCCGCCGGGAAATCAGCCGACGACGACTAGCAGGCGAGAAGGTGTAGCAGGTCAATAGCGTCGCATCCCGGATTTGCCGGTACGCTGTACGGTGTGACGCGAAGCGCCGCACAATCTCGAGTACCTTGCAGTCCCCGTTGACCGGTTGACGCCCAGCCATGAGAGAGCCATACTTTGACTAGGCGGCCTTTTCGCCTTCCGGCTCACTTGCAAGGCGGATCGGACGCCCCTTGATGTTGACATACAATAAGTATTAGGGGACGTAGCTCAATCGGGAGAGCACTAGCTTTGCAAGCTAGGGGTTGGCGGTTCGATCCCGCTCGTCTCCACTAACTAAGTTGTTTTAGGATAATTACTTACGAAAACAACTATCGGGTATAAAACCTGTTTTGTACCCGACACATCAACGCTTGTCCGCTGGTGTCTGACGAGCTTCTTCTTCCGGTAGTAGGTTGTTCTGTTCCGGCCTGTCTTTTCCAACATCGCCGCAGCACTTCTCTTGCCCCCCCCTCCTGCCCCTGTGATACACTGGGCGGCATGGAATGCCTCGAAACCTGCCCGGTCACGGACAAGGCTCAGCAGGATGCGGTGATCGATACCGCCATCAAGGCGGCGTATGCCGATGCCCTTGGCGAAGGAGTGCATCGTGGCCGGCTGTCCCCCCGGCGGTACGGTTTTGGACATGTTCCTCGGCGTCGGAACCACGGCCATTGCCGCCGTTGAGTCCCGCCGCCATGCCATCGGCATTGAACTCTCCGACTATTATCTCGCTTTCGCCCGCAGGCAGTTGCGGGTCGGCTGCATGGCTGCGGCTTCGTAAGCAGCCCTCTTCTCCGTGCCCAGTCTGGGCACCATCGAAGGCGATTCTCTGCCTTCGTCGGCCAGTTTACCCATATTCTCGTCGTTGCTCCTGGGTATGCACACGTTCTTGCCGGTGTCCTGGCAATGCAGGCAGGACGCCGATGGGCGAATCGGTTGCATCCGCTGGAGAGTGTTGTTGTCATTGCGATCATGGCCGTGCTTGCCGGAGCCAATGGACCAACGGCCATCGCCAAGTGGGCCAAGATCAAGGCCGAGGTCTTGTTGAAATGGTTGGATCTTCCGCATGGGATTCCCAGGAAGGACGTCTTCTGCCGCGTTTTGGCCACCCTGAAGCCCGATGCCTTTCAAGCCTGCTTCACGATGTGGCTGACGGCATTGCGTGCCGCAGCGGCAGCGGCCATCTTTGTCGTTGTCGACTGCAATCTCGCGTCCGCAGCTTCCAACCGGCGAATCGGCTACCGCACCCTTATTCTGGCATAGCTTACCACGTTTGAGGCGTTAATGCGCTGCCCGAGGATGTCCAGCATCGTCAAAGGCGGCGAGCCGGCGCGGACCGTTGCAGTGAAGTATTCCTGAAACGGCTGCTTGAGCGGCACCCGGACCACGGGGCCGTTGGTCTCATCCGGGCGGAGTTCCGTGATGCGGTTCTCCGAGACGGCCTTCCCGGCGGCGTCCTTGCCGTGGACGTAGTAGAAGGCGAACAACCGGCCGTCCGGCGTGACGTGGAACCGGGCCCGACCGGGGATCTCACCCGCGCCGCCTTCTTCAGCCTTGAGCAGCATTCGCCGGCTGATGGTTTTGCCCGCCTGGAGCACGGCGTACTGAAGCGCGTGCGACTGCTTTTCGCTGGGGAAGAAGTCCTTGCGCAGACGCTCGTCAATCGCCCGCTCGGTCCAGAGGATGTGGACGGTCCCGTCCGGGGCCATGTACAAGTCACCGGGGTCGATCCATCCGCAGGTCTTGTCGCGGCTGGCGATCTCGACCCACGGATGGAACTTGCTGGTGGTGATGTCGTCGGTCCAGGTGTAGAAGAGGCGGCGGAAATCGTAGTCCCACTTCTGGCCCGTCAGCTTCAGCTTGTA
>JBEKZQ010000512.1:0-4429 GCA_049509675.1 Thermoguttaceae bacterium
TATCGAATCGGGCAAGACCGCCACCAGCGACTTCGTGCGCCAGCACGGCACGCCCGTCCAAGGACGAATTGTCGGGCTCAAGGAAGGGATGTGCGCCGACAACATCAAGCCCGGGGCGCTGGTGACCGTGGGCGCGCCGGAGGCCAGGGCGGACTGGTGGGCCGAGTGCAAGTGGGTGTTTGGGATCTTCGATGGGCTCCGCTGCGGGCCCGACGGCAAGTTCCAAACCGAACCGTTGCTGCCCGGCAAGTACGCGATCATCGCGGAAGCCTACCTCGCAGAAACGCCCGAAGACCAATCCAGGTCGGTCCGCCGCTTGCCGGCCTTCGTCGGCCAGGCCGAGGTCACAGTGCCTGAAGACGGCGCGGCGCCGCAGGTGACGGTCGAGCTGCGGCCGCGGGCGAAATCCGGCGACGAGGAGAACGAAAAACAACCGGCGGGAGTTCGTGCCGGGCGCGGAAACGCGGCTACGCCCGCCAAGGTGCCGCCGGGGGAATTGGCCGGAACGGTGGCCGATGCCTCGGGCAAGCCGCTGGCCGGCGTGTCGGTCGAGGTGTGGACGTGGTGCCCCGGCGACAAGACCGCGACCGATCGGCAGGGCCGCTTCATCCTCAAGAACCTCGGCTCGGAGCCGGTGGAGATCCGCTTCAGCAAGCAAGGATTCTGCCCTTGGTACAACCCCGTTCAGCCGACGGGCGTCGAAATGCACGTGAAATTGTCCAACAAGACGTACTTCGAGGGCGACGTGAAAGGGCCGGACGGCAAGCCGCTCGGCAATGCGCTGATTCGAGCGGACTCCGGGCCCAAGCAGAATCCCCAAGTGTCGATCACGAGCGTCTGGACCGAGACGCGGAGCGACCCCAGCGGCCACTACCGGCTGTACGTGATGCCGGACAAGTATGTCATCCACGTGCGCGTGCCGAAGGTCGGCGTTGCACGAATTCCGCAGACGCTGATCGGCGACGGCGAGGCCAAGAAACTGGACATCAACCTGGCGCCGGGCCTGACGTTCCGCGCAATCGCGGTTGACAGCCAAAGCGGAGACCCGATCGCAAACGTGCGCCTGTCTAACTGGCGGCACAAGGGAATCGAGGGAACCAGCGACAAAGAAGGGAAAATCGCGATCGACGGGATGGCGCCCGGGCGCTTTACCTTCGATGTAAACGCCAGAGGATACGCACGGTGGTGGTCGCCGCAGGCGGTCCAGAAGGACCAGAAGAAGGATCTGGGCCGATCTCTCCAGCGGAATTTCGACTATCTGGAGTTCGACCTGACCGATGACATGCCGCCCGTCAGAATCGAACTGGAACGGGAGGTGCGCATCAGCGGCGTAGTCCGGGACCCGGACGGCCATCCTGTCGCCGGGGCGACGGCGGCGCCGGCGCACACCGGGACCGGCAACTCGCTGACCGGCGACACGCGTTTCAGCGTGGTCACCGCCAAAGACGGCACGTTCGTCATGACGCTGCCGGCCAGCGGCAATGTCAAGTACAACCTGGAGGCGCACGACGGCGGATATCAACAATGGCGCAAATGGGCCAACGGCGTGCTCGACCCGATCCAGACCACGCCGGGCGATGAATTGAAGAATGTGGTGATCAAGCTGACCCGGCCGGCGGTCGTGCGCGGCCACGTCAAGGATGAATCGGGCAAGCCGCTCGTGGATCGCGAGGTCCGAGCCTCGGCGGCCGACAAGCTGGAGAACCGCTACTACGACCCCACGACAACGACCGACAAGGAGGGGAACTTCTCGCTTCGCTTCATCCGGCCGGGCGACCATTTCATCCAGGCGGCCCCGTTCTGGGCGACTGACGTACCGGCAGGACAAAACCTCCTGCGGGTGCCAGTGAAGAATAGCCTCCGGGTGACATTGAAAGAGGGAGAGACCCACTCAGGCGTGGAGCTCGAGGCGCCGGCATCCACCAGCTTCCCGTCGGTCGAGGAACAAGTCCGCCGAGCGATCGAAGAGCAAGTCCGCCGAGAGACCGAGAAAGCGGCTCACCCCGTAACTCAGCCGGGCCATCGGGGCGCCGCTGTCGCGCAGAACCTTTCCTTCGGCCCGGTGGCGAACGGCGTGCAGGCCGCCGCCGAAATATCCGCGGACGAGCCGTTCCAGGTCCGTTTTCATATCCGCAACGCTTCGGCTCAACCGGCTGTCATCGCGGGAAACGGCCTCCGGCAGGACGCTGAATGTATCATCGAAGACCAGCAGGGACGCCGCGTGAAGGTGACCAAGACAATTCCCTGGTTCACTTACGAAATGAAACGCGACAAGGTAGCACCCGGTGGAGAGACCGTATTTCCGAACGGCGGGTTGAGCTTCCTGCCGCGACGAGCCTGCTGGGATTATCCGAACTACACCGTCGAGGCAAAGCCCGGGCGATACACCGTCCGCTTCCGGCTCCACTTCCCGTTCACCACAATACACGGGCCGGAGCCGGAAGATTGGACGGGCGACCTGGAGACGGCGCCCGTCACGATCGAGGTCAAAGAACCCGGTGTGGCGGCGCAAAAGCTGTTGGCGAACAAGCTGGCCGAGATCCGGAAGCTGGAAGCCGAGTTGGCGTCGCTGCCATCCAAGAAGGGCATGACCGAGGCCCAGCGATCGACCGCGACGTCGAACCTCGAAGCGGAACTGAATGTGCTGAAGGAAAATGCCGAAAGCGTCCGCACGCTCATCCAGAAAATAGCGCCCGCGCCCGCGGTCGGGGCCAAGAAACAAAGGTGAACAAGCCCTGGTGGCCGTCGCAGGAGAACTGCAAAGTCCGACGCAAAGGCACCCAGAGGGTACCCGGGTCCATGTTTTCGGCCATGGGTTCGGCCAAATGGCAATGCCTATCAGCCGAAAAATGGACCAGACCCCGACTTTGCAATTCTCCCGCTGGCCGTCGGCCTTTCCTTGCTCAACCCGATCGGATACTCTTATAGTGTAAATGGTTCGTCACGATACGATCCGTTCCCTATTGCCGCGCTGGGGATGATTGCAAACCGCGCAAAGTATAGAGAATGCACAACCGCATCTATTTCGCGTCCGACCTGCACCTGTTCGCGCGCCACTCGCAGGCCGCACGCTACGCGGCGGTGATCGGCCGGGCGGCGGCTCAGGCCCGGGTGTTCGTGCTGGGCGGCGATATCTTCGATTTCCGCTGGTCCACGCTGGAGAGCACGGGGGCGACCGTGGCGGCGGCCATCGACTGGCTGAGCCGATTGGCGGCCGAGCACCCCCGCTGTCACTTCCACTATCTGCTGGGGAATCACGATTACAATCGGGGCCTGATGGCCGCCTTGGCGGAGCTTGAGCTGGCGGCGGCCAATTTCTCCTGGCACCTCTACTATCTGCGCATGGGCAGCAGCGTCTTCCTGCACGGCGACGTGGCCGATCGCTTTATGACGGCCGAACGGCTGACCAAAACCCGCTCGCGGTGGCTGCACGCGCGGCGGCCCGGCCGGCTCCGCCGCCACGTCTATGATCTCGTGCTGCGGGCCGGATTGCACAGGCCGGTCCCCCTGTTGGTGCATCGCAAGCGGCGCGTCGCCAAGCGAATCCTGGCCTACCTGGAAGACATTCGGGAGGGGCCGAAAAACGGCGTCCGCAACATCTATTTCGGCCACACGCACCGGCGCGTGTGCGGTTATCGCTACGGCGGACTCGCCTTCCACAACGGCGGAGCCCCGATCCGAGGAATGGGTTTTCATCTCGTCGAGGTGGTGCTCTCCTGACGAGCCCCATTCTTACCAGCAACCGGCCAGCACGCCGAACTGGTGAATAAAGAGGATCGCCCCGGCGGCAATGGCACCGAAGGCGGCCACCAACACCATGCCCGCGCCAATGTCCAGGCAGCGGGCCACGTGCTCGTTGTCCTCGCTGGCGACGGCCTTGGCGATCGATTCCAGCGCGCTGTTGCCCATCTCGGCCGTCAAGACCAGGGTGATGCACAGGCAGAGGACGGCCCATTGGGCAGCGCCGAAGCCGGCCTTGGTCGGTTGCAGAGCGGCCGCCGCCAGGAGCGAGAGAAACCCCACCGAAAGGTGGACCTTGAATGTCTTGTCGGCGGGGATGGCCGCCCCTACGCCACGGAAGGCGTGCGCAAACTTTTCCGGCCAGGTGCGTTCGTTGGGGGTCTTGTGTATGTGCATTGCGTCTGTTCCGCGGGTAAAGAGATCAGGCGGACATCTTCCCATAGCAATTGCCGCATAGCAATTGTTGCACGTATCTTAACCATTAAAGGTAACTCATGCCATGCGGCCGTCAACCGGGTGTGCGGAATGGACCTGCGGGCGGACGGGTTCGCGGAGTTTGCAGTTTTCCTAGCCCAAGTTACGCTGTTGCGCGGGTTGGTTTGTTGTCAGTAAAGGACTTACGTTCATTTTTGGGTCAAAGTCTTCACTACATTTGAACAAGTTCGTCAAATCGCCGCAACCGGCGGGG
>JBEKZQ010000513.1:0-4397 GCA_049509675.1 Thermoguttaceae bacterium
GAGCCCTGGCGGCTGATCGAGGGCCGGGGGGCGGTTCAGTCTCCGGCCGGCTCGGGGCCCCAGGGGGTGGGCCAGCCGTCGCCGCGCTCGCCGGCCATCGCGCTGGTCGTCGACGTCCGGCTCGCCGTCGAGGGCGTTGTCGTCGCGCTGCTGATCGTCGTGCTGTTGGTCGTCGTGCTGTTGGTCGTCCTGCTGTTGGTCGTCCTGCTGTTGGTCGTCCATCTGGCCGTGAAGCCCGCCACGGCCCGCCAGTGGGCCGCATGGCGTCCGCTGGCCGCGGTCGTGCTTGGCCGAGAAGCCCGCCACGACCAGCCGCCGGCCCGCTGGCCTTCCGCGGCCCTGCCTTGCCACCTGGGGCGACGTGGACGGCTCGAAGTTCATCCCCGGGCGTGGCAACGCTTGCCCGGCCCTTCTGCGGCGTCCTGGGGGGCAGCCCGGGCGGTTGCCGGGCCGATCCGCCGCGACCGACCAACGCGGCCGCCGGGCGTCGCGATGGCTGATGGGGCCGGCCGGGTTGACGATGATCGTCATGGCGTCGCCCCTTCCGCGGTCAGTCTCGCGACGACTTCCGCCAGCCGATCCGGGGGCAGTTTGGCCAGAATTTGCAGCGCCATTTGCAGCGCGTCGGGCGAAGTAGTAGAATTGCCCGTGTTTCCGGGAGTTGTTTCGAGTCCTGTAACGCCCACATCATAAAGCCTTACGCATAAGTGAGTTGCGTAAGGCTTTCTTCGTTTTGTGTCGGGTATGAAACACAAATGAGTTTCTCGCGGGCATAAGACCCTGTTTGCATTGATGCGATCGGCCCATTCAAACCACCTTTCGACGTGCTACCGGGCGAAGGCTACTTTCAACTGTTCTTCGAACGCGGTGTTTGCCGAGGGTTTGCTGACGAAGTGCTTGATATCGACCGCTTCAATATGGCGGGCCACGATCAACCAATAGGGCCGGTCTCGTGGAGAATCCGCCCCTCCTTTGTCGGTTTGAGCGGGGATTTTCTTTAATCCCCCAAGCAAGCTCGCGGCAGGGTCTTGAAAGTTTGCCTTGGCCGGTATTTCCGGACGGACCAGTTCTTTCACGACGACTCGCGGATGCTTGCGGGAGTCCGCCACCGCCGAGATCCGTATAGCAAACGTATGGCCCAGATGGGACGTGCCGCAAAAGGCCCCGTTTTGCCCCAACGACGGCGACGCGGACCGCGCCCTTCGGGCAGAAAACCATGCCAAAGTCTCGTCCGCGGAACGACGGTCGAGCATCAGGACTACACGAGGACTCGATTCCGGATTGACAATCGGCGCGCCAAGTGGAAGGTCGCAAGCCACTTTGGTATCATGGGGAGTGTTGCTGCACGGAGCGTGTCCGAGCGGAGTCGAAGTGAGAAGTACCGGTTTATGACCCATGCAGGGCCAATAAGCAGGAGGTCAATTCGTGCGTTGTTCTTTCGCCCCTGTCCTACGGATGTGCGAGTCGGCCCTGGTTGTCGGGCTTCTGGCTGGTTCGGCCGCTGTAGCGTCCCAACGCAGTGTCCGCGTCCTTTTCGATTTCGAGAGCGAGGACGAACTGACGGCCATTTCGACGGACAGCGTCAACGTGGTGTTCGATCTATCGCAAGATACCGGCGTTACCAGCGGCAAGCGTTGTTGCCGCATGACGTTCCGCAAGGGTGACGAGTATGCCGAAATCTATTTCAAGGGCGACAAGAAGGAAGGCTGGCAGGACTATGATTACTTCGCCATGGACGTCTTCGTGCCCGGCGACGAGCGGACAGGGCTGACCTTGGAGTTCCACGACGCCCGATCGAAGAACTTCGCCACGCGATGCTCGATGGACGTCGAAGTGGTGCCCGGACAGCAGACCGTCTTGATACCCATCAATCGGCCCAAGCGCAATGGAAAGGGAGGGCTATCCTGGGAGGAACTCGATGCGCAGGACAAGATTGATCGCAGCGCCCTGACCAGGTGCAAATTGATTCTGCGGACGCCGAAGGACCATGATCTAATCTGGCGAGTCGATAATATTCGCTTGCTCACCGAGGACGCGCTGGGCCGCAAGATCAGCGTCCAACTCCCCGACGGCGCCCAGGCATTCTGCTTCGGCAATGCCTCGGACACGCCCGGTTTTGCCATGATCCGGGCGAGTTCCAAAGGGTTCTCCAGGAAAGGCGATCTGATCGATTACGGGAAGCGGTGGCCCGATCCGTTGACCGGCACGGGCGTGTACTCGCCGTCGGGAAAACCGTACACCTTCGAAACTCGGGTACCCGACGGCCGGTATCTTGTCTGGATCGCGGCCGGCCCCATCATCCGTGACGACATCAAGGATCCGCGGTTCCTCCTCAAGCTGGGCGATCAGACGCTCTACGACGATGCTCCTTCAACGGCCGACCTCTATGGCGAGAAGTACTTCTATCGGTTCATGAACACGCCATATTCGCAGCGAGAGCATGCGATCTGGTTGGATTTCATCAACCGCATGTACCCGACGCGGGTCACGGAGGTGAACGTCGCGGGCGGCAAACTGGCCGTCGAGGCGTGCAATTTCGGACTGTCGGCGCTGATCGTGGCGCCGGTGAGTCAGAACGCGGCGTTTGAAAGGATGGCGGTTGCCATCCGCGCGGAGCGGACGCGGATCTTCGAGGCCCAGCAACTGCCCTTCAAGCCGAAGCCGCTGGCCAGGGAAGCGGGCGACGCTGCCTACGTGTGCTTCATCCCCGATGAACTGAGAACGGTTTCCCCGGACACCGGTCCCAACAAGGCCGAGCGAGTGCGCAAGGCCTACGACCTGGCTGCGGCAACTCCGCAGAACGTCATCTTCCGCCTGGCCATTGCGTCGTTTGAGGACCAAGGTCCGGCCTCCATATCGATGTCGGATCTCAAGGGTCCCCGCGATATCCCGGCCTCTTCGGTGAGGTGGTACTACCAGGATTTCCGCTTGCGAGGCATCGACGTGCGGGAGTCGGCCTTGATTCCAACCAGTTGCGCGCTGCTGGAAAAAGACCTCACGCGCTGCTTTTGGGCCTGGTTGCGACTTCCGAGCGATACGCCTCCAGGCGTCTACACCGGCGGCGTGACCGTTTCCGTCGCTGGCAAACGGGCAGAAGTTCTTCCCGTACGACTGAAGGTCTATCCCTTCAAGCTGGAGGAGCGGCTCCCCTATGCGTTCGGCATGTGGTATGGCATACGGCAGATGCCCGACACCGCGGAACAAGGAAGGTTGATCACCGAGCAGTTGACGTTCATGCGCGAGATCGGGTTCACGGGCGTCGAGCTGCCGGGACCGGATGCCAATGGCAGCGCCGACCCGTTTCTTTACAAGATTGCCAAGGCGGTTGGCATGGGCCGCCATCCGCTCCAGAAGAGCCACACCGCCGCGCTGGGCATGGGCCGTTCCATTGCCCGCGGGCGTTTGGGCTTCGGGGCCAGGGTCGACAGGAATCCCGGCTGCGAGTTCGAGAATCCGGAGTTCAAAGGACTGTATATCGAATCGGCCCGAAAGTTCGCGGCGTTCCTGGAGAAACAGGGGCTTCCCGTGGTTCTCCAGACTGTGGACGAACCGCGCGACGTGCCGAATCCCTGGAACCGGAACCTGGAACAGACGAACCTCTACGGCGACTACCTTGGGGAGGCGGGCATAACGAACCGCTATGTCACGCCCATGAGCGACCGCAATTCCGGCAGAGACTACACCTCGCTGATCGACCACCACGACGTCATCGCCACGCACGCCGGCAAGGAGAGTGAGGAACTGATGAGGATCACCGTGGAGAAGAAGAAGCAATTGTGGCTCTATAATACGGGCATGGACCGGCTGTCGTGGGGCTTTTACAACTGGCGCGTCGGCTCGACGGGCCGGTACGAGTGGCATTTCTGCTGGCCTGAGGAGGGAGCCGACAACGGATACCCGAACCACGAGTGGTACAACCCTTTCACGCCGTACGGCGGCTTCACCAGCCATGCTCCTTATAGGACGTACAATGGGGCCATGCTCTTCTCTACACCGTTCTTTAGCTGCGCCGAAGGAATCACCGATACCGCGTACCTGGTGACGCTCCAGGAGAAGATGAAAGCCGCCGGCAGCGACGCCACGAAGGCCGGAACGATCGCCAGGGCACAGGCCCTCTTGGACAGCATCAAGAACGAGATTCCGTTCCTTCCGCAGGTGGCCGGGATCGCCAATGAGGCGGACGGAGCGTTGGTCGGACAGGGATTGAAAACGCCGGTGGCGGCTCGTTGCGAAACATGGCGACGTCAGATCGCGGAGTTGATCATCGCTTTGGACTAGCTGCCATGCGACGGCCTGCCGCACGGTTCCTTTGATAGGATACGGGAAAGGTTCTCTGGCAGCAGACCGTCGTGCATGGGCCGCTGGAGAAGATCAACCGCGAGAATAGCTATGCTTCC
>JBEKZQ010000514.1:0-4382 GCA_049509675.1 Thermoguttaceae bacterium
CCCGAGCGGCGGCCGGCCGCGCTGCACGTCGCCTACCAGCCCACGTTCGCCATACACCCGGGCGATACGGTCACCTTCAAGGCCCGCATGTTCGGCACGACGCAAGGCGAGGAAACGTGGGACTTCGGCGACGGCACTCCCAAGGCCGTGACGCAATCGAATCGCAGCAACGAGTATCATGCCAAGGACGGCTACGCGACTATCACGCACCGCTACCAGCGGCCCGGGCACTATCTGGTCTGCGTCCAGCGCAAGAACGCACACGGTTGGCCCGCGTTCGGCCGCGTGTACGTGCCGGTTGCAGCGGACGCCAAGTGATGGCCGCTAAGGTTTCATTGTGCCCACTCAGTAAGCGCGGGTTTGGCCGCTGCGCTGCGGCCGATCTTCGCTTGCACGTCCGCGCGCAGCGTTTTCATGTACTCCAGCGCCATGCGGGTCTGGCGATGCACGTACTCGATGCCGGCAAATCGGCCGTTCTCCATGGCCGGGTGGCAGAATTCCCAATCGAGGAATCCAGATCGTACGAACCGATGCCGCAGTCGAGCGTGATCCCCCGCCATGCCGCAAAAATCCTGCAGATCGGCGCGCCCAGGTCGTGCGCCAGCTTGATGCACTCGCGCACGTAGCAAATCATCGCCTCCTGGCGGGATGGAACGGGGCTCGACAGGTCGCAATTGGGAGAAACGGCGGAAAGCGGCAACTCCAGTTCTCCGGCCAGATCGCGCAAACGGCGGCGATCGTCCGCCGCCAGATCCATGGGCGCCGCGTGCGGGCGTTCGGTGTCCAATTCCAATCCTTCCCATCCCTGGCTCTTGGCCAGACGCACCAATTGGAAAAGATCCACCGCTTCGCCCTGGTACCAAACCCCGCGGTACGTCACGCTGTACATGCCAATCTTCATCGTGCAAACCTCCAAAACAATCTCACTGACAGGTCGTATAATGCATGCGCACTTGCTTTCATTCCCATCCCGCCATTCTATCGGCAGCCCTGGGGGTTGTCTCGCCTTCCTCCCCACAGCCAACAGAAAGATCAACAAGACCCCCATTTTCCTGTCCACCCATATTCTTGTCGTGAGAAATCATTGTTCTCGATTCGGGCTTTCGTCCTTTCGGGGTTTCGTGATTCGCTTGCTCGCCCCGA
The DNA here is from genome assembly GCA_049509675.1 of Thermoguttaceae bacterium. Lineage (GTDB taxonomy): Bacteria > Planctomycetota > Planctomycetia > Pirellulales > Thermoguttaceae > JBEKZQ01. The sequence continues at coordinate 1,144 of JBEKZQ010000514.1, forward strand.
CGGCGCTGAAAAATGCGCAACTTCAAAACGCGCCAGCGAGGGAGAATCGCCGTAAATCCCTCGCTGGCGCGTCGGGCTGGTGTCTGATGCTGGCCAGGCAGACCCTTGCACACCGCCTGTGCGTGGAGTATTCTCAAGATCCATCCAGCAACGCGTGCGGAGGCAGTCATGAGACGATCCTATCCGGTTCTTCCGTTGTGGCTCGGTCTGGCGTTGGCGGCAGGGGCAGGATCGCTCTATGGGGGCGACCAACCGGCGCCTACGGTGGACCCCTTGGTCTATCTCTTCGATGCGCCGGAAGCCTCCGTCACACGGCTGCCCGAACAGGGCCCGGCAAAGCCGCAAGGATCGACCCTCCTGGATGAAGACGACCGCGGGCACCGCTTCGCCGGATGTGCCGTACTGATGAACGACAAGATCGTGGCCGTCCTCGACAAGGAAACAGCCGACCTTGACGTCTACGCGCGGCAGTCGTCCGGGTTGAAGTTGTGTGCCCGCTTACAGCCGATCTGCGATGGCAGCAGCGAGCTTCGCCGCACGGCCGTTGCCATTGGCCAGAACAGCCGCAGCGCGGTGGCGATCGAGGTTGAGTTCCGCACTCCGCGCAAAGCGTCGAGGCGGATCAGCTACGAACTGGACGCCGGGGCGGCGTTTGTCAAGACAACGGCCGGCGCGGGCGTCGAACGGCTGCGGGTGAAGGCCCCCTGCCGCTTCGCCGTTTTGCCCGACTTCTTCGGCGATGACATCCTGGTCGATGCCGCGGCGATTCCCGTGGGCCGGGCCGAGCTTCCCAGCGAGAACTTCCTGCTGCACATGATCCCCGGCGGAGGGGCGATCGTGATGACCGTTGCGGAATCGCGCGACAACGACGTCGCCGTCACCCTCTCGGATTACCTGCCGCGGCAGATCGTTTCTTCCGACGTGTCCTACGGGAAGAAGCCGCGCATTTGGGTGGCGGTGCTCGCCGGTCGGGGCATCTGGCACGAGCACGCCGTGGCTCTGGCCGACGCCGACAAGACGATCGGCCTGGAGTGGAAGATGCCCTTTCCCGCCTTGTGGCGCGTCGACTGGAGCACCATCGACAAGATGACCGAGAGTTGGGAGATGCTGCTGCAGCAGCCCGACGGCAAGTACGTCATGCAGGGCTGGTTCGGCCGCAGCGAGGCCGAGGGCCAGAGTTTCGGCAAGGAGTTTGGGCCGCGCGACTGGAACAAGCCCGGCCGCAAACGCTGGAACCCGGTGCTGGGCAGCTTCTCGTTTCCCAACTGGATCGAGAGCGACGGCCGGGGCTTTTTGCAACCGCTCAAACAGCGTCGTTACAGCGAAGAGGGCCCGGTGTACAACTTTGCCGGCCCGGTAGTCGTCTATCCGCTCGACCGGGCCCACGCCGCGCCGTTTGCCACGCCGCTGGATAAGCTGACGGTGGTCGACCTGGTGCGCATGACGTTGGGCGTCGGGCCGTGCCAATACATCCTCGACCTGGAGGGGCAGAAGCGTAACTCGCGGGGCGTCGCCACCTGCTACGCGCGGGACGTCATCAACGCCATTTACGAGGAAGGCACCCAGTTGCAGAAGCGGGCCGAGATCGAAGAACAACTGGACGCCGCGGTCGCGTTCATCGGCAACGTGCGCGAGCGGATCGATCTGTACGTGCAGTTCGGCCACCAGATGGGCGCCTACCTGGAGCAGCAGAAACGCCGCGATCCGCGCAGTGCGGCGTTCTGCGACGAGTTGCTGGCGATCACTAAACGCCTCGACCAGCTCTTCGAGGAGAGAAGGGAGCAGATTCGCACCCCGGCATTCGCCCGGCAGTGCGCGGAAGACTTCCGGCAGAAGCTGTTGACCGCGACGGGAAAAGACGCCTATCCGCGCTGCGCGGCGCAGATGGCGTTGTTCACATCGATCGGCGGGGCCCAGGACGGGCTGGTCGCTTCGTGCCGCATGATCGTGAAAACGCTGCGGCAGCGCGCGGGAATCGCCCTGGCGGTAAATCCCCGGTTAAAGGACGTGGCCGGCGAGATTCGCGCCCGTACCCAGACGATGCTGCGCAGTGCAACACCTTATGAAGCCCCGCGTCATTGAAAGGTTCTATGGCACAACCCGTTGGCGGCTTGCCCAACGGCGCGAGCACTGGCCCGGATTATTCATAAAAATGTAGGGTGGGTCGAGCAAACCGTTGTACCGGTGGGGCTTCGGTCGCTTGCCCCCGGTCTGATTCGTTTGCCGGGTGCGGAGCAGAGTTTCGTCGGTTTGCGAGCCCCACCATAATGTTGCGCGACCTTGACCCACCCTACATGAATAATCCGGGCTGGCGTCATCGCTCCACGGTTCCCGCCCCACGGCTTGCGTCCTCCTATCACCGGCCGCCTGCCGCGTCCACCGTTTCATCCGCTTGGCCATGATGGCCTGAACGACGGCGGATGACGATCCCCTCTTCCTCGATGCGGCCCAGGTATTGCTGGGGCATGCGGCAGTGGATCACTACCCGCGAATCGCGGTACTGCTTGGAAAGCACTTCGCCGTAGGCCGCCAGGTAGGCCATGAGCCGGCCGTTTTCCACGCCCATCTCCACGTCCACGTCCAGGAAACTGCGGCTGAGCGCATCGTTGACCGCCGCCGCCAGGTGGGTCAGGCCATAGCCGGTGCGGGCACTGATGGGAATGGCATTCGGATAGCGGTTCAATAGGCCGTCCATGCGGATTCGGTCGGGTAGGGCGTCGATCTTGTTGATCACCAGCAACGAGTCTTTCTGCTGGATGCCGATCTCTTCCAGGACGCGGTAGGCGGCCGCAATCTGCTCATACACGGCCGGGTTGGCGCCGTCGGCCACGTGCAGCAGCAGGTTGGCCTGCCGCGCCTCTTCCAGCGTGGCTTTGAAACTGGCGATCAAATGGTGCGGCAGGTCGCGGATGAACCCCACCGTGTCGCTCAACAAGACCGGTCCCCAGCCGGGCAACTGCCAGCGGCGCGTGCGCGTGTCGAGCGTGGCGAACAAGGCGTCCTCGGTGAAGACGTCGGCCCCGGTGAGCGTGTTCAAGAGCGTACTCTTGCCGGCGTTGGTGTAGCCTACCAGCGAGACAGTCATCTGGCCCCGCCGGGCGGCCACCTCACGCTGTTTGCGGCGCTCGATGGCCTGCAGCTCCCGCCGCAGATCGTCGATGCGGTGCTCCACCAGCCGGCGATCCTCTTCCAACTGCTTTTCGCCCGGCCCGCGCAGCCCCACCCCCTTCTTCTGCCGC
>JBEKZQ010000515.1:0-4381 GCA_049509675.1 Thermoguttaceae bacterium
CGTAGGATCGATTGTTCATGTAGGACGGATTGCTAATCCGTCCGGTTTCCAGGGACGGATTGGCAATCCGTCCTACGGTAATCGAGCAACCTATTCTCTAAACAACCCGGTAGCGAAAGGGAGAACGACGATGAAGTACACGCTGAACATTATGATCCTGGCGGCGGCCGTGGCGGCCGCGGGCGTGCTGTCCGCCCGGGCCAGCACGATCACTATGGCGATGGTGACCGTGGGCGATCCGGGCAACGCGGCCGATACGACCGGCTACGGGGGGGTCGGGTATACGTTCCAGATGGGTAAGTACGACGTTACTGCCGCCCAGTACGCCGCGTTTCTTAATGCTGTCGCCACGACGAGCGACCCATACGGCTTATACAACTCGAACATGGCAAGCGGATTCGCCTCGTGCGGCATCTCTCAAACCCTCAGTTCGGGCACTTATAGCTACGCGACGACCAAGAACGGCAGTTTTCCGGTCAACCTCGTCTCTTGGGGCGATGCGGCCCGATTCAGCAATTGGCTGCAAAATGGTCAGCCAAATGCGCCTGAGGGGAACGGCACGACGGAAACCGGGGCCTACACGCTCAACGGCGATGTTTCCAGCTTGATGGAGGCGCGCAATCCCGGGGCGATCTACTTCATCCCCTCCGAAGACGAATGGTATAAGGCTGCGTACTACAAATGAGGTAGCACCAATGCTGGTTATTGGCAATACCCGACGAAGAGCAACACCGCGCCTGGCAACACGCTGCCCGACATCGGCAACAACGCCAACTATTTCCTTGCCAACTACACCGACCCGACGAACTATTTGACGGCAGTCGGGGCATTTTCGGCATCTCCCGGGCCCTATGGGACGTACGATCAAGGTGGCGACGTTTGGCAGTGGAACGAGACGTCTGTCGCCGGTTCGTCGCGCGGTTACCGTGGTGGGGCGTTCATGTACTTCTCGAACGCCCTGCCCTCCTCTTTCCGCGACTACGGCAACCCGACGTTCGAGGTCTTCGACATGGGTTTTCGTGTTGCAAGTAGCGCAGCGAGCCCTGAGCCCGGTGGCATCGCCATGCTGCTTGCCGGCGCGTTGGCGTTTGGAATCTGGAGACTACGCCGGAACGCCTGAGGCGCGGTCCCCTCGTCGCGTAGCGACGTCATGACGGTAGCCGTGGGTTTCAACCCACGGTCGATGCCGCCCGTATGATGATTCGTCGCGTAGCGACGATTGAACGTTCTGAGTCCGTGGGTTGAAACCCACGTCTACCATCGCACCGTCGCTACGCGACGGGGAGTGCATCCAACCATTGGCCGCGTTGACTCTGAAATTCCCGAAAATCGGCCTTTGACGCCGCGTGCAAAGGCATTACACTCCGCTCGGGATACTCCCTTGCCTCTCATTTTGCCAAGGACGGCAGATGAAAATCTTCCCGCAGTCCGCCGCCTATCCCCGCCTCACGGTGGCCATGATCGTCGCCAATGAGCAGGACGTGCTGGCCGAATCGGTCGATAGCGTGCGGCCGATCGCCGACGAGGTGGTCATTCTCGATACGGGCTCGACCGACGAGACGCCGCAACTGGCCCAACGGCTTGGCGCCCGGGTGCAGCAAATGCCGTGGGCGAACGACTTTGCGGCCGCGCGGAACCGTTGCCTGGAAGCGGCCAGCGGTGATTTCGTCCTGTGGCTGGACGCGGGCGAACGGGTCGCGGCCGAATCGGCCGGGGGCCTGCGAGAGTTCATCGATCAGAAACCGGACCCAAGAACCGTCTATTCCCTATGGGTCGAAGTGCCGCCGGCCGATTCCGGCGGTTCGGCCGAGCAGATCGCCCAGCCGCGGCTGATTCCCCGGGCAGCGGGTCTGCGGTTCCAAGGCCGAGTGCGCGAGACGCTTTGGCCCGCCATCCGAGCCGCCGGCCTGGAGACGGCCATCGCCGCGACGCGGATCATTCGGCACCCTCGGCAACACGACTGCGAGCGGAGTACGCTCAAGGCGAAGCGGAACCTGTCGCTGGCGTTGCTGGAAGCGGCGGAGACTGCCGTCCCGCCGCCGCGCATCCTGCTGGCGTTGGGCGAGGCCCATAGCGTGCTGGGTTCGCCCGAGCGGGCCCGGGAGGCCTTTGCGGCCGCCTTGAGGTCGGCCGAGCGCGGATCGGCCGAGATGCTCGAAGCCCATTACGGCCTGTTGACCACCCTGGACGACGATCCCCAGCAGCAGACGCGGCGGGTGACCACCTGCCGCGATGCGCTGGAGGTTTTCCCGTTCGACATGCAGTTGCTCCTGGCGATGGGCAATTATCTCTTGGGCCAGCAACGGCAAGACCTGGCCATCCGCTTCTTCGACGCGGCGGTCCGCTGGGGCGCCACAACGCCGGAAGTCTGGCATCTGAAGGACATCCAAGAGGCGGGGGCCGTTTGTTTGAGCCTGGCGTTGCAAGGCGCCGAGCGCGACGAGGAGGCGGGCGCGGCGCTGCAAGACGGCCTGCGCCGCCATCCGGACTCGCTCCGCATCCAACAACATTTGCTGAATCTGGACATCAAGAAGGGCTGGACGGAACAGGCCCTTGCGGTGGCCGACCGCATGACCATGGACGCCGACGCCCGGCCGGCGTTTCGAGAGGCGGTCCGCGGGGCCTGCAAGGCGGGACAGGGCCGGTGGAGCGAGGCCCTGGCGGCACTGGAAAACGCCTATCGCCTGGAGTGCCGCAGCCCGTTGTGCCTGCGCTGGCTGTCGTTTACTCACATTGCGTTGGGCCAGAACGAGGCGGCTCGGCCGATCCTCCAGCAATGGCAGCAACTCGAACCACACAACGCCGAGGCGCAAACCTGCCTGGAGCAGATCGGGCCGCCACCCCAAGACCTTACCCCACCGGCAGTTGAGAAGACCGTGCCGCCATCCACACGGCATCGGCGGATCGATCCGGGAACGTCGCCGGGCGACCGGCCGCGAAAGCTCACGGGCGCCAAGGCGGGCGGGCGGCGCTAGGACCCGAAAAACAACAACTTGGCCAGTTGCCCGTAGGACGGATTGCCAATCCGTCCGTGTCTTGCGGGACGGATTGGCAATCCGTCCTACGATGATTGGGTCAAAGTTGACAGTTCTATGGGCTCAGGGCAGTGAAATCTGCGCTTGCAGTTGACAAACCGGGGTCGGTTCAATGACAATTTGGACCGGCCCCAGTTGCTGCGGTTTGTCCCATTTCCGGCCGGGCAGAGAATACGGTCCTTTGTTTCAAGGGTTCTTCCATGTGGTTTGACAACGATCCGTTGCGATTTCCGCGGTACGATTCGCCTTTGGACACAACGGCCATCGTGTGTGCGGCGGACGACGAGGACACCGACGATTTCGACGACTTTGACGACGACGATTTCGACGACGACTTCGACGACGACTTCGAGGAGGATTTCGACGACGATTTCGACGACGAAGACCTCGACGAAGACGTGGACGAAGACGACTTGACAGAGGACGAAGCAGCGGAGCCCGACGAGGAGGAAGAAGAAGGAAAGGCTGAACAATAAAATGCACCAATTGGCTGCCGAGATCGAGGAGGCCACTGAGGCCATTGCCCGGCTGTGGAGCGGCCGGCCGCGGGTAGGCATCATCCTGGGCACCGGCTTGGGCAGCGTTGCCGAGCAGATCGCTACCGAGGCGGCGATCGACTACGCCACGCTTCCCCATTTCCCCCGCTCCACGTCCATCGGCCACACCGGCCAACTGGTCTGCGGCAAGCTGGAAGGGCTGCCGGTGGTGGCCATGGAAGGCCGATTTCACGCCTACGAAGGTTATTCCTACCGGCAGATCACCTTCCCGGTCCGCGTCATGCGGGCCTTGGGCGCCGAATTGCTCATCGTTTCCAATGCCTGCGGCGGCATGAATCCGCAGTACCGCCAGGGCGACATCATGGTCATCGAAGATCATATCAACCTCATGAACGGCAATCCGTTGACGGGGGTGAACGACGACCGGCTCGGTCCGCGCTTCCCTGACATGTGCGCCCCCTATGATCGCGTGCTGATCGATCGGGCCTTGGAAATCGCCCGGCGGGAGAATTTCGTGGCCCACAAGGGCGTGTACGTGGCCGTCCCCGGGCCGAATCTGGAAACCCGGGCCGAGTACCGTTTCCTGCGGACCATCGGGGCCGACGTGGTCGGCATGTCGACCGTGCCGGAGGTGCTCGTGGCCGTTCATGCCGGGATGCGGGTGTTGGGACTGTCGATCGTCACCGACCTGTGTTTGCCCGATGCCTTGAAACCGGCCGACATCCACGAAATTCTCGCCACGGCCGCCGCGGCGGAGCCGAAGCTGCGGAAGATCGTTTTGGGGATCCTTGCCCGCGAGGCGGTAGGTTAGTTTTCAGTCTGCCATGTTCCATCCTGTCGAAAGTTCTA
>JBEKZQ010000516.1:0-4370 GCA_049509675.1 Thermoguttaceae bacterium
TTACGGGTGCCACGGTTGGCTTGTCCAACCGTGTTTCCAGCACTGCTGGGCAAGCCGGGCACCGACCGGAGGTTGGTCGTGGCACCCAACCGGTAATGTCGAAATGGACAGACCACTAGCCCAAGTTCGCCAGTAGATTGCGTTTCGGCGGGATTCTTGGCATGGCTGCAAACCAGGTTGAACCATCTGGAGGACCGCATGAAGGCGTTGAAGATCAGCTTGCAGTCGGCCCCCAAACAGGCCGAGGATGCGCTGCACAAGCAGCTCGATCAGGCACGGCGAGAAGTCGAGTCGCAGAAGCAGGCCGTTGCCAAGGCCAGGACGAGCGTGAAGAACTGGGCAGACCAGAAGAAGGCGGAAGCGAAGGCCACGATCGATAGCTGGAAAGCCGGCCACGAGGCCAAGAAACTGGCGCATCGCGCCGACCGGGCCGAGGAATATGCAGCCGCGGCGATCGAAGTCGCCGTGGCGAGCATCGACGAGGCCGAACAGGCCATATTCGAAGCGATCGCCGCGCGCTTGGATGCGGAAGCGGTGGCGGTTGGCTAGAGCACGCTCGAACAGGGGAATTGTTTTCGTAGAGGCCATGCAGCCTGCCGCTTCCAAGCAAGGATAGGCCGATCGATAACCTGATCGAAATGCGCTCCGCCGCTCGCCGCATCGCGCCGGGCACACGACGGCTCTATGTGCCCGGCGCGATGCTGGCGCTGCCCAAGCGGAGAAGGGGGGTTCCGCATGTACCATTCAATTCTCGTGCCACTTGACGGCTCACCGTTTGCGGAGCAGGCGCTACCGTTGGCATTGACTATCGCCAATCGTGCCGGGGCCAGCCTGGAAGTCGTGCGAGTCCATGAACTTTACGCGCTCAAAGACCCGCACTGTTGTTGGTCGCCCTTCGATCCGGCAGAGGACGCCATGTTCAAGGAGCAAGAGCAGGCTTATCTTGACGGCATCACAAAGCGGTTAGGGAAAGCGGCCTCGGTGCCGGTGACCTCTGCTCTCGTGAATGGCCGGATCGAGGACGGCATCCTGGAGCGCGCCCGAGCCAAGCCTGCCGATCTGATCGTGATGACCACCCACGGGTGCGGCGCAACGAGCCGCTTCTGGCTTGGAAGCGTTGCCGATGAACTCGTGCGGCACGCTCCGGTCCCGGTCTTAATGATGCGGCCTCGGGAGGCCTCCCAAGACCTGGAGCCAGAGCCGACCTTAAGGCGGATGCTGATACCTCTGGACGGATCGGAATTCGCCAAACAAGTTCGCGAACCGGCCATAGCATTGGGAAGCTTAATGGACTCGGAGTATGTGCTCGTTCGGGCTGTCGAATCGAGTTCACTTCCAGTCGGCTTTCCCGTTGCGGCGGAACTGAGGGTGGCCGAGCAATCCCGGCTTGAAAAACGAAAAGCCGAAGCCCAAGCCTACCTCGACAGGGTGGCGGAACGCTTGCGCGCCGAAGCTTTTCGCATCGAAACACATGTTGTCGTTGGCGAGTCGGCTGCCGCCGCCGTTCTCGACGTGACCCGTGACAAGGGCATCGACGTTATCGCCATCGCGACCCACGGCCGCAGCGGTCTCAAGCGATTGTTCTTGGGAAGCGTCGCCGACAAAATATTGCGGGGTACGTGCCTGCCCGTGCTGGTGACCGGTAGCGTCCGCTGGTGAAGGCGGCCAATTTTCGGCGCAGGCGCCGGCATGTTCCGTTCAACGCCGATCCATCACCCTCAGAGGCCCCCTCTGATGCTGAGACGCTGCCGGTGACAAACGCGACCGGGCCGCCCACGAATTCGTGCGTTCGACGGGCTGTACAGGTCCTCTCCGGGATTGGCACGCGGAGAGGTTTCCGACGCTTCAGCGCGCAAGAACCGACATAGAAGAGCACTGGCAAGCCTGGCACCCCGCGAATTCACAGGAGAACTGCAAAGTCCGACGCAAAGGGCACCCAGAGGGTACCCGGGTCCATGTTTTCGGTCCAAGTCCGGTCCAGTGGCTGTGCCTATCAGCCGAAAAATGGAGCAGACCCCGACGTCGCAGTTCTCCCCGAATCGGGATGCGGGCGGTGGCATTCCGTGCCGAGTCTTGCTATCTTTACCTTTGCTGCCGTGCTACGTCCACGGTGTTCCCAATCCTATCCTTTCCCCCTTGGAGACCGAGCCCATGTCAAGACTTCATCCCTCTATCGCTGTGATTTTCATGTCGGTGACACTGGCCGGCGCCGTGGCGCGGGCCGATGGAGTGGGGACCAGCAAGAGCTATCATGGCCCGACCGGATTGCAACTCTACAGTCTCCGCGACATGCAAAAGACGCAGGGCGTCCTTGCCACGCTCGACAAGGCCCGGGAGTACGGCTTCAAGTACGTCGAGGTGTCGGGCCGGGGCAACATGACGCCGGCCGAATTCAAGGCCCAGCTCGAGCGCCGCGGGCTGGTTCCGGTCGGCACCCATTTTGGCTACGACCGGCTCCGCGACGACATTGAAGGCGTGGCCCGGGAGGCCAAGGCACTGGGCCTGCCGTACGTCGGTTGTGCGTGGATCCCGCACCAGGGCCGGTTCACCGAGAAGACGTGTCGCGAGGCGGCCGCCGTGTTCAATCGGGCCGGCGAAGCGCTGGCCCGCCACGGCATCAAGTTCTACTACCATAACCACGGCTACGAATTCGAACCGTTCGGCCAGGACACGCTCTTCGATTTGTTGGCCGCCGAGACCAATCGGCGCACCGTCTTCTTCCAGATGGACGTGTTGTGGGCCGTGCTGCCTGGACAGGATCCGGCCAAGCTGCTGGAGAAGTATCCGGGGCGTTGGCTGCTCATGCACTTGAAGGACTTGAAGAAGGGGGTGCCGTTGGGCAGCCTGTCGGCCAGCACGGCCCTGACCAACGACGTGGCGATCGGCACGGGCCAGGTCGATTGGCCGAAGTTGTTGCAGGCGGCGCAGAAGGTGGGCGTCAAGTACTACTTCATCGAGGACGAATCGCCCACGGCCGTGGAGCAGATCCCGCACAGCCTGCGCTTCCTGGAATCGGTGGCCTGGTGATTGCGTGACGTGTTCTTGCCAACGCGCCGGCGGAAACAAAGCATCAGGAACGTGTCAGGGACAGTCGTTCTAGAATCCCTTGTACAGCGACGCAACAACGGTTCATGGCACCTTTTCCAAAATCAAAATGAGACCCGACCCTATAGCCATAGCCCAGGGGTCTGCGGCCCGGTTGGACGGCGACTACAGACCGTTCAAAAGGGGCGACCTGGCGCGGTTGCACCGGCAGATCGAGGAGCCAGGGAGGTACCCAACGGGCTGTTGTGGGGCGACAAGACAAAAGTAACCGCGGGGACGTCATGCCCAAACGCACGAGCACGACCGGCAGCGAACTGTTCATCGTCGATAACATCGACGACGACTGGAATGTCCAGTGTAAACTGCGCTATTGGTACGGCCTTGCAATGGCTATCGACGCGGCCACCGGGTATTTCAAGGACTAGGAGTTACCCGTGGCAAAGCGTCCCGATAGCTCACAGCACTCATTCGGCTGGGAAGCTTACTTCAACCGCGGCCTGTTCGCCGATCACTTCTTGGAGCACCGTCTCCCCGAGTTGCCGGAGTGGCGGGAGGTGGACGGGCTGGAGACGTCATTCAAGGCTCTCCAGAGACGTTATCGCCAGCACGCGGCGCGCTTTACAAAGCGGACCAACGAGGCGCAAACAGAACACGATTTCGTCCAGCCGGTCCTAGACGTCCTCTGGCGCGATCGCGAGCCGGGCGATTGCTATGAGGTCCAGGTCCGGATTCCCAACATTGATGCGGACCGGCAGCCGGACTACGCCTTCTTTCGCACCGCCGCCGACCGCGAGTCCGCGGTACCGAACGTGGGCACCATGGACTTCTGGCGCGACGTGCCTTGCCTGGGCGACGCCAAGAAATGGAGCGCCTCACTTGACCGCGACCCGGTAGCGCACGAGAACCCCACGGCTCAGGTGTGCAACTACCTTTATCGTTCGCGAGTCCGCTGGGGCATCCTGACCAACGGACGGGTCTGGCGGCTCTATGAGCGGGAGAAATCAAGCGCCGGGGGAATCTACTTCGAAGCCAACCTTGAGGCAATCCTCAAGCAGGCCAACCCCGAACCGTTCAAGTACTTCTACCTCTTCTTCCGCCGCAAGGCGTTCTTGCTGGATTCGGGCGGGGCCACGTTTCTCGACAAGGTGTTCCAGGGCAGCGTCGATTATGCCACCGAGGTCGGCGATCGGCTGAAGGACAGTGTCTACGACGCCCTCCGGCTGCTGATGAACGGCTTCTTCGAGCACGCAGCCAACGGGCTGGACCGGAATGACTCGACAACGCTCGCGCTGGTCCAGGAAAACTCCTTGATCGTCCTGTATCGC
>JBEKZQ010000517.1:0-4354 GCA_049509675.1 Thermoguttaceae bacterium
ACCATGCCCATGATCGCCTTGAACAAAGTCCGACGCCTGCGGCTGCAGGGCAGGGTAAGCGGTTTTCGGGTGCATTGGCCGAATCGCCCCAAGATCGAAGACACCGATCTGGCCAGGCGGAGAATCTGGCGGGCGCGCAACGCGCCGGTGGCCGTGGAACACAGGATCTCGCATTACCGGCTGCCGGACGCCTACAACGTGCTATTGCTGCACGACGGCGGGCCGCTCAGTTGCCGAGGGTTATGCCAGGGCGCGGCCGGCTGGGACATCGTGTCGCGGCACCGGAGCCGCTACGCGGCCTTCCGGGCGGCCGAGCGGATCGCCCGGATCGCGGCGGCCGGGGATCAGACAGAGGGATTAGGGATTAGGGATTAGGAATGGAAAACGTGAGCGTAGTGGAAACGGATGAGATTCAGGTCTGCGAATCCACGGCCCCCGGTCCACCCCGCCCGCCCCACGTGGCTTTGGAGCGGGACCACTGGCAGGGCAGGATCTGCGTCTTGCGGATCGACAACGGCTGGGAGGTCTATCACGGCCGTTCGCTGCACGGGGCGGCCGTGGCCTTCGAGCCGGGCACCGTCGCGGGAATCGGCGAACACATCGGCCAGGCCCGCCTGCGGGCCGAGATTGCCCGGGCGGCCGCAAGAGCGGCCGCCGGAAAGCTCCACGAACCTCACGAAACTCACGAACGTCTGGTATGAGATTTCGTGCCTTTCGTGATTTTCGTGGACCCAAACTGAAGAAGTGGAGAATAGTATGGAATTGCAAAAGGACACGCTGGAACTCATCCAGAAAACGGCCTGCGATGCCCAGGCCGCGATTATCGTCAACGTACCGGGCGACGGCCGAACGGTATATCTGAGCCAGGGCGGCGAACTGAAGGACATCCAGATCCAGCCGGCGCCGCGCGACCATCGCGTGCATTCGCTGGCCGATCTAATCGCCTATGCAAAGTCGGTCGTCGGCGAAACACCATCACCCCTGGCTCAGATATACCGTTCGGCCGTCTCCGACGGCGGCCCTGTCGTCTGGCACAATGAGGAGGGAGTAGTGCTCGTCCTGGACGACGACGATCGCCGCGACCGCGTGACCTTCGCGCTGCACAATAGTCGCCGCTTCCTGATTCTCAAGCAGTGCATGAAGGAGCGAGCGTGGATGAAGCAGCCGGCCTTCATTCGGCTCTTGCGAATCGATCTGGCCCTGGACAATCTGCGCGTCGTCGGGCAGTTCCGCAGACTCGACTGGGAGACAGGCCAGCGCGGTAGTAGCGAGGTCCGGCCGGGCGCGGACCGCCTGGGCAAGGAGATCATGGCCAAGGTGCAGGGCGTCGACGAACTGCCCGAGGAACTCAGCATCCCCTGTCCGGTCTACTGCGACATGGGCGAGCGCGAGGAATATGTAATTCGTTGCGCGCTGGAGATCGACGCCGTGAACCAGGCATTCCAGCTTTTGCCGATTGCCGATGAGCTGGAGTACATCGTCGATCTGGCGCAGGCCTCGATCCGCGCGCGGCTGGACGCCGAATTGAGCGACGTGCAGGATAACCTGGCCGTCCCGGTCTACTACGGCGCGCCCTGAGAACAATCGTGGGGCGTGAAGCGTGGGCCGATCGCTCCACGCTCCACACCGCACGGCCCACATCCTTTCAATGGAACCCACTCATGCCACTACAACGCTTGACACTCGCCAATATCGGCGAATTGGACAACGGCCTGGCCCTGGAGACTTTTCAGACCGCCCTGAAGCGGGCGGTGAAGGATTGTCTGGACCGGCCGGGCGATAAGCGGGCGCGGAAGGTGACGCTGCAAATGAACGTCACGCCCGTGGCGCAGATCCAGGGCAACGCCATCGACTGCGACGGCGCCAAGGGCGTGTTCCTCTGCAAGTGCAGGATCCCGGATTACGAGACCCGGGAGGTGGACTTTGGCGTGCAACAGACGGGCGACCTGCTCTTTAACCCCGATTCGCCCAACGATCACAAGCAGATTACGCTGTTGGAATGAGAACGATCGTGGGGCGTGAACCGATCGCCCCACGCTCCACGCCCCACGTGAAGGAGTGACTATGGGTTTACGCAATTTACTTGCGGTGCTCTGCGGCGGGGGCGGCGGCCCGCCGGCCCCGGCGCCGCGCGAGCCGCTTACGCCGCAGCAGGTGGCCGACCTGGTTGAGGGCCGGATCCATTCGCTGCCGGACCTCAATCTTGACGATCCGGCCGCGATGCAGGACCTGGTCCGGGCCGCGGGCGACACGTCGATCCGGCTGAACCTTGACGGCCTTGTAGCCCTGACCATCGCGCAGCAACTGCAGATGGTATTGCAGCACTCGTGCTCCCACCCCGGCTGCGTGCAAGCCCGCTGGATCTGCAGGCAGTTCGTCGCCGAGATCCATCGCCGGCTGCCGGCGGCCGCCCGGGAGATCATCGAACGCAATTTTAGGCAGATGCTCGCGCCTGCCACTGACTCCGCCAATGCCGAGCTGCCACGCCCCACGCCCCACGAAGCAGGAGGCGACTGCGATGCTGCAAAATAGGACAATGGTGCTCCACGGCGATCAAACGGAGACCCGGACGATTCGCGCGCTTGAGGGGATCCTCACCATTACCGCCCGCCGCCAGGGCGACGACATTACGATACACGTGGCCTTCCGCGACGCGGCGGCCCTGGCCGTGCATCCGGTGCTCTACCAGCGCTCGGAGAATTGAGGATTGAGAATTGAGGACCATAGTATGAGCCAAGAGGCGATTCATCATGCACGCGGAGCGACATCCGCTGGAAAATTTGGAGCGCTGGCCGGACCTCAACGGCCAATGCAAACGACTGTTTCGATTTCTGTGGGAGGAGTGCGGCAACAAACCGGGCGAATGCCTGGAGACGCATTCCAAAATGGCCTACGAGCTGGGGGCGGGTCGAAACGCCACCATCCCCTGGCTGCAAGAACTCGTGGAGGCCGGCCTGGTGCAGATCGTGCTGCGCGAAGGCCGCCGCGGCTCCCGACTGAGGATTCGCATTTTTCAACCCCAACCCCGCGCCGCCCCGAGAACGGCGGTTGTGGGAGATTTGCAACTCGAACTCGATTGCCGGACTGCCAGCCGCGAGTCCGACAATCATCAACCCGACCTCCAAACCCCAAAACCTCATTGTCAGATTTCCGGCCCAGAATCTGACAATGAAAATGATTGTCAGATTTCCGGCCCAGAATCTGACAATCACAAACCCTTAACCCCAAACACTTTAACCGACCTCACCCCCCGCGACTGTCAGATTTCGGGCCCGAAATCTGACATATCGCCCCATGGACCCTTAGAAAAACAAATTGTAAAAGCCCCTCTACCCTTAGAGGCCTTTCGAACCGAGTCAGCGCCGGAGCCTATGGACCATGGGGGGCGTGGCGCAAAATGCGCTATGCAGCGGGGCGGCACGGCGACGATCGGCGAGGTGCTCGTGGCAAGCATACGGACGGATTGGGCCCATCAGGCGCATGTCGATCGGGCGGAACTGATCCGTCTGATCGTGGCCGCCGTGGGCGACCCGCTGATGCACGTCAGCATCCCCGGCCGGGCGGCCGATGCGGTGCTCAGCGGGGCGTTCGAGCGGGAGGATCTCGAGGAGATTTTGGCGGCCGTGGCGCGGAAGCGGCGGCAGAACGAACTCAGCGCCTCGCCGCGGGCCTACTTTCGCGCCCGCTGCATCAGGGCGGGAATGGCGGCGCTGCGGTATCGGGAGTAGTTTTCAGTTTCGGGCGCATAGCGGCCGTTGATGGTACTCAGTTTCAACGCACGGGCAATAAAGGGGGGCGAGAGCCATGAAAGCGAGAGCCGTCTTTCGCAAGCGGCCGCTGCCGGCGGCCGAGGCCGGGAAACGTGGGGCGGGGACCGTGAAGCGTGGGGCGACGAAGCGCGCGCCGCGCGCCGTCGGCACGGGAACGCAGACGCTGGGCGGCGCGCTGGAGGACCCGGACGCGGACGGCACGCTCAGCGGCGCGCCGTGGCCGTCGGTGGCCAAGGCCATGCGGAAGAGCCTGGCCGAGAAGCTGCAACGCATCTACGACCTGCCCGTGCCGGCGCACGTCGGCGCGTTCTGCGCGGACATGCTGGCCATCCTGGGCTCTCCGGCCGGCGCGCCGTCGCGCGAGCAGATCCAGCAGGCGATGGGCTACGTCGAACAATACCTGCGGGAGCCGGGTCCGCAGGTCTTGGCGGACCGCGCGGCGGACATCCGGGGCGCCCGGGCCGCCGCAGCCGGGCTCCTGGAGAATCGCGAAACGGGGACCGTGGACCGTGAAGCGACTGCACGCCCCACGCCCCACGCCCCACGCCCCACGCTCGATGCCCCGCCCCCCACGCCCCACGCCG
>JBEKZQ010000518.1:0-4344 GCA_049509675.1 Thermoguttaceae bacterium
TCTCGGCGCGCTCTTTTTCGGAAAATCGTCGCTCGTAGATCCTCTGCGTTTCCGCCGGATCGCCAGACATGGCCGCGCCTGCTGCAATGGTCTGTGGAGTATTCGGTGCGATGCGGATTTATCCCTTTTGTACCACGAAGGTGTTGGAGCGCAGCGTGTCGCCGGCACAATTATCCTGGATGACTTCCAGGACGCGCGCCCCTTGCTCTCGGATGATTTCGAAGACCTGCCGCTGGGGCAAGACGTGCATCTCGATCTCGCGTTTTTGGGCCCTGGCGTTCAGGTAATCTCGCAGGCAAAAGCGGTAGCCGTTGCCGTAGGTGGGCACCTGGAAAATGGCCACGCCGCCGGGATGCAGCGCCCGCAACAACGCCCCGATGAGCAGTTTGATCAGCGGCGGTGGATTGTGTTGCAACACCAGCAGGGAATAGACCATGTCGACGCGGGGCAGATCGGCGAGGTCCTCAACCGATCGCACCTGCCGCAGTGTCACGTTTTGAAGCCCGACGCCGCTCAAGTACTCCTCGGCGGCCCGCAGGTGCGCCGACGAAATGTCGAAACCGTGGACCGTTTGGAAGTGTTCCGCGAACCAGCGGGTGACGCGGCCCAGCCCGCAGCCATACTCCAGGCAGGACTTGAGCGACCCGGGATCGATGCCGTTGCGCCTGAGGGTGCTGATCGACCGCGCCATGTCGTTCTTGCCCGACTGGTAAAACTCGCTGCGACTGTGGTCGAGGTTGGCTTGCAGGAACCGCGAGGTGGATAACACCGACCAGTGGGGCTCCGTCTCGCCCAGGTGCTCCCAACTTGCCTGAATGTGCCGAAACAAGGTTTGCAGGTCGGCCTCGGACTGCACTTCCTCGATGGACATTCCCGCCCCTTCGTTGAAGGGCGAAACCGTGGGGAAGTAGTAGTTCTTCTCACAGAACTCTTCCGATTGCAAGAACTCGTGGCGCAAATCGCGCAGACTGCGGAGCCTCTCCGCTTTCTCCACAATCACGCCGTCGTTTTCCGGCTCGCGATCCAGAAACAAGCGGTAGGCCCAGGTGATCGCCTCTTTGGTACAAGGGTCCCGTTTGGCGGTTTTCAGTAGCGACACGAGTGCGTCTCCTTGGGGTTTGGCCCTGGCGTGTCAGGCGGCTTTCGGCATGAGCCTGCGCGCGGGCTGAGGTGTATGCTGGGGCTGGTAGACAGTCGCTTCCACGTTTTCGACCGCGGCGTTTTCGGCCGGCGTGGGCGCGGGACAGGCAAAGCCGACACACTCCAGCCGCTGCCGGACCTGCCGCGCCACGGCTTCCACGGAAAGGGTTTGGGCAATGTCGGCCGCGGCCCGGCGGCCGATCTGCCGGGCGCGCTGCGGGTTGTCCAGCACCGCGCGGATCAACGCCGCCGCGTGCTCCAGGTCGGGCTCGGCCCAGCGCGATCCGGCCCCGTAGGGCCCCACGTCCTGTTGGAGCGTGGTCAACTGGTAATCGACCAGGAACGAATTCATGCCGTTCATGAAATCCAGGTTCCCGGAGTAGCCGGTGGCCACGACCGGCTTGCCCAAGGCCATGGCCTCGGCCAGGATCAGGCCGAAACCTTCCGAACGATGCAGCGAGATGAACAGGTCGCAGGCCTCGATCAGGCTCAGTGTTTCGTCGCGGCCGAGCCAGCCTTCGATGATGTGGCAGTCGATGTGTTTGGCCTCGCTCCGCAGGGTTTCCACCAGGCGGTCGTGCAGTTCCGGGCGGCCGACCTTGATCACCAGCAGGGGGTCGCAGCCGGACTGGCACGCCCGCTCCACGGCCCGGATCGCCCCCAGCGGGTTCTTGCGATCGGCGAAACTTCCCGTATCGAACATGCACAGAATGGCCGGCCGATCGGCCGGCAACCCGAACGCCGAGCGGCCCCGCCGCACGAAATCCCCGATGCGGATGCAGTGCGGCACGCGAACCACCGGGATCCGCGCGCGGGCGGCGACCGATTGCTGCACGAAAGCGGTGGGCACCCAGATCTCGTCGTAAAGACCGAAGGCCTCGTCCCAGCGCGCCGGGAAGTCCTCCAGTTCCCAAGCCCAGAACCCGATGTTGAACCGTCCCGCGAACGGCTCGCGCCCGAAGGTCTGCCGGAGCGCGTCGGTGCAGTCGGCGTTGAGGTGACAATAATTGACGGCGCACGTCGGGTCCGGCCGCTGATGGGCGCCCAGCGGAGAACCGAACCACAAGTTCCGCTCGCCGATGTCGATCTTCTTCACGGGAACGTGCAGATGTTCGAAGCACGCGACCATGCCGCGCGCCGCTTCGCCCAAACCGGTCGGTTCCCCCAGCAATCCGAAAACATTCACTTTCGTCGTCACACTCTTCTGTTCGACGACCGGGGCGGGCTGCACGGCGGTGGGCTGCGGGCGAGGCGCGGCCTGAGCCAGGTTCTCCAGCACGGCGCGGACCTTGCCGCGAAACCGCGGCGAAAAACAGCCGACCAGGCGCCGCTGCCGCCGCACGAGATTCAACACTCGGCCGGTCGCACGCGCCACCCATCGCAGCCCGGCGCCGGGCAGCGCCGCGTCACCGGCCGTCGATAGCAGGCGCCGCACCGGCTCGACAAACACGTCTTCCAGCCGCGCACCGCCTCCCGCCGGGTTCACGAACCAGTGTGCATAGCGCAGCGCGTCCGGCCCGGGGATCCGCGAAAACGCGCTTTGCAAGTCGGCGTGGCATCGGTAGAGGGCCAGGGCGGCGCCGGTCAGCGGCGCAATTGCCGCCGACGACTGCAACAGCCGATAAAGGGAGGGCCGATGCGCGGGCACGTCGAACAGCTCCAGATCCGGCGCCAGTGCGCCCACCAGATGTTCGTGAAAATATCGGCGGAAACAATCGGGGATGCGCACGCCGTTGCCGAAAGTGCCGTACGCATAAGGCCAGCCGGATGTCTCGCGGTAGCCGTGGGCCAATAGCCGCTTGCCGTAGTCGTTGAACAACGTCCGCGCCGCGGGGCTCAGGCCCTTCCAGGACAACCGCGTTTGGTACTTGGAAATCACGGTCGGCGCCGTCGGGTTGAATCCGCTGAAATGAAAAAAGGCCAAAGGCTCGCCGTTGACCAGGCACGGCCCGCGACCGCCGCCGCTGATCTCCCGCTGCGGAAGATTCCAATAGGCCGCGTTATAGCCGGGGTGCCGCAGCAGCGCCGCCGATTCCACGCAGGGCAGAACCAGGTCCATCCATTTCTGATCGACAAACAAGCCCTCCTGGATGGCGCAGCGGCATCGATCGTAAAGCTGCCGGCTCCACCAGTCCAGCAATTGCCCCACCCGCTCCGTACGCCGCATCGCCACGAACCCCAGGTTATTCGTGCCGGTCTGCAGGATCTGTGCGGTACTGGGCAAGCATCCGTCGTCGGGCAGAAAATCGGTCAGGTGCGGCGTCAACACGACCTCGCGTTCGGCCAGCAAGCGAAACAACTCGTCCAGGCGGCGATAAACCATGATGTCCGGATCGAGGTAGATCACCTGCTCGTAACCGTGCTTCCCCAACAGCCTGCGGATGGCAAACGGCTTGACGGCCGTGTTCAGCTCGACGCACGAGTACTTGAAGGCAAACTCCGGCCACCGCTCAATCCCCAGTTCCTCGGCCGCGATCGTGTCGAACGACTCGCCGGCCGTGTCGAAGCATCCGTCCGGGCGATCGCAAAGGACGAGAAATGTGGCGGCTTCCGGGTGGTGACGTTTGACGCTAGACAGCAGCACCCGCACCTGGCTCAAGTAGTTCTTCGATGCGATGGTGAAAAAGCAGGTGGATGCGTTCATCTTCAGGAGCCGTCAAGAAATAACTCGTGCATTAGGCCGTAGGACGGATTGTTAATCCGTCCGGTTTCCAGGGACGGATTAGCAATCCGTCTTACGGTAGTCGATCAACTTATCCTCTTGCACCGATTCAGGCGGCCTTTCCAGAAACATCTTGACCCCCGTCATGGGGTCCGCGAATCAATCGGTACACGCCGCCGATTCGCCGCATGGCCGACAAAAGCGGGTGGCTTTCCAAGGCCAGAACGCGGCTCTCCAGGGCCAGAACGCGGCTCTCCAGGGCCAAGACGCGGCTTTCCAGGGCCGGGACGCGGCTTTCCAGGACCGCGCGGGCCGCACGTTCCTCCTCACATTGCGCTTGCAGTCGCCCGCACTCCGCCTTGAAAACGTCGGCCAGGCGGCACGCCTCTTGTTCCACGGCCTGCCGGAGACTCTGCTCGGCGATCTGCATGTTCTTCCGATCGGCCTCGATTGTCGCGGCCAGTTCGCCGACTTGCTCCAGCGCCGCCTGCAGTTTGCCCACCTCGCCCGAAAAGGTCCGGTACTGCGACTGGAGCAGCTTC
>JBEKZQ010000519.1:0-4327 GCA_049509675.1 Thermoguttaceae bacterium
GGGCGGCAGGACGTTGTCGCGAATGGCCAGGAGGCAGAAGATCAACTCCGTGGCCCCGGCTGCGGCAATCAGGTGGCCCATCATGCTCTTCGTGCTGGATACCGGGATCTTGTAGGCCTGATCGCCGAAGACTTGCTTGACGGCCAGCGACTCGACCCTGTCGTTCACCGAGGTGCTGGTGCCGTGGGCGTTGATGTAGTCGATGTCGTCGGGGTTGATGCGGGCGTCGGCCAAGGCCATGCGGATGCAACTGATGGCGCCGCGGCCTTCGGGATGGGTATCGGTGATGCGGTAGGCGTCGGCGGTGGAACCGTAGCCGGCGATTTCGCCATAGACGTGTGCGCCGCGGGCGCGGGCGCGCTCGAAGGTTTCCAGCACGAGCATTCCCGCCCCTTCGCCGAGCACGAAACCGTCGCGATTGCGCTCGAAGGGCCGCGATGCCTTGGTCGGCTCGTCGTTGCGGGTGCTCAGGGCGGTCAGCAGGTTGAAGCCGGTCACGCCGAAGGGATGGATCATGGTGTGGGTGCCGCCGCTGAGCATCACGTCGGCCTCGCCGCGGCGGATGATCTCCACGGCCTCGCCCACGGCCTGGCTGCTGGCCGCGCAGGCCGTCAGGCAGTTGACGTTCGGTCCCTGGGCATTGAACAGGCTGGCCAGGTGGCCGGCGGGCATGTTGGGTTCCTGCTCCAACTCGGCGATCGGGTGCAGCAGCTCCAGGCCTTTGCGGATGAAGCCGGCCAGGTCGAGGGTCGTGCCGTCGGTCAGGCCGGCCATCATCATTTGAGTGAAGCGGTGGAAATCCTGCTGGCCCTCGCCGCTGCCGGTGTAGACGCCGAACCGCAGCGGGTCCAAGGGGGCGTCCAGGGCGCCCGAGTCGGCAATCGCCTTCTTGGCCGCGCCGATGGCGAAGTGCGTATGGCGGCCCTGGTATTTCCAGTCCTCGGGGTTCTCGCCGGCGTCGGAAATGTCCCAGTCGCGCACTTCGGCGGAGATCTTGGTGGGAAAGTTGCTGGCATCGAACAACGTCGTGTAGCCCACGCCCGACTGGCCGGCTTGCAGCCGCTGCCAGGCCGTTTCGATCTCTGCGCCCAGGGGCGTGACCCAGCCGATTCCCGTGACCACCACGCGTTGGTTCATGGACCGATTTCTCCGGCCAGGGCTTCGGCGGCCGCCTGGCACAAGTGCGGCGGGGGAAGCAAGGGACTGCCGTCGCGGGCGTGCCCCACGCGGTAGGCCCCCAGCAGCCGCATCATGTGCAGGAAGACTTCCGGCGCGAAGAACGTGCCGATGCTCGGATCATTGAGGTGGGCGAAGACGATCTGGGCCCGGGCGTGCAACACGTCGCCCTTGTGGCTGGTGGCGGCCACGGAGGCCCCTTCCGGCTTGATGTCCTCGATGGTCGCCGTGTAGGTGAGCGTGTCGCCCGGCAGGGCCTCGCAGAAGAACTGCGCCCTGGGGATCTTGGCCAGGATCACCTTCTGCGTGAACTGGCCGTGCTCGCACACCAACAGCCCGCCCGTTTGCGCCAGGCCCTCGATCACCAGCGAGGCGGGCATCAGGGGGTAGCCGTAGAAGTGGTCGTGCAAGTGGTCCTCCGCCAGGGAGATGTTCTTGACGGCCTTGGCGTAACGCCCGCTCTCGAACTCCAGGAAGCGATCGATCCAGTACCAGCGCATGGTCAGGCGGTCACTTGCACCTTGGTTTCCACGAAGCGGCACATGTCGGCCACGGTCAGCATGTTGCCGAAGTCCTGCACCACGGGATTCTTGGCGAACTGGTCCAGGTTGGCGAAGGGCATGCGGCGGCGGAGCTCTTCCAGCCCGGTCGCGGTGACCTTGCCGTCCTGCACGTACTTCGCGTCGGTGAGCACGTCCTCGGGGAACAGCTCGCCGCGGGGGATCTTGATGTCGAAGGCCTTTTCCAGGCGGAAAACGATGTCCAGGAAGTCGATCGACTCGGCCCCCAGGTCGCCCACCAAGGTGGCCTGCGGCGTAATCTCCTCTTCGTCCACTCCCAGCGCATCGACCAAGGCGCCCTTGATCTTCTCAAAGATTTCGTCCTTCGTTGGCATTTCGCTCAACCTCCCAGGATATGTGTTGCAAATAGTTCCCGACTCAGTATCCGCCCAAGCTCAAACCGCCGTCCACGCGGAGGACTTGTCCGGTGATGTACGCGGCCTCGTCGCTGGCCAGAAAGGCCACGACGTGGGCCACTTCCTCGGGCTTTCCGATCCGTTTCAAGGGGATGATGTTCTTGATCTGGTCGCCGGCGATGCCGCGCACCACCTGGCTCATGTCGGTCTCGATCATCCCCGGGGCCACGGCGTTGACGCGCACTTTGCGGGGCGCCAATTCCTTGGCCAGGGCCCGCGTCAGGCCGTTGATGCCGCCTTTGCTGGCGGCATAGTTCACCTGCCCGCGGGCGGCGAATTCGGCGGCGGTGCTGGAAAGATTCACGATGGCTCCGCTGCGATTCATCATCATCGGCTGAACTACCGCGTGGCAATAATTGAACGTGCCCGAAAGATTCGTGTCCAGCACGTCGCGCCATTGTGGCTCGGTCATGGCGCCCAGCAGGCCGTCCTGCACGATGCCGGCCGAATTGACCAGGATGTCCAGGTGTTGCCACTCGTCGAAGAGCTGGTCGACGATCTGGTGGGCGCGGGCCAGGTCGCGGACATCGGACTGGATGGCGCGGAGCCGGCCGGCAGCATCCGCAAGTTCCGCGATCAGGGCCTCGGCGGCCGCCTGGTTCGAGCGGTACAGAAACGCCACGGTGGCCCCCTCCGCCGCCAATTGCTGCACCACCGAGCGGCCGATGCCGCGGCTGCCGCCGGTGACCAGTGCCGTCTTGCCTTCAAATCGCATGGGAGCTGTGTTCTCCAACCGTCGCTGCTCGTTCTACGCCCGGGCCGGGGCCAGGGACGCGCCGCACTTGGTACAGCACGCCGAAGAGTTTTCGCAGTTGCTGCCGCAGGGCTTCGTCGAGTGCCGCATCGGCATGGTTCGCATCGGCCAGATTATATCGCGCTAACGTCAATCGGGCGCTGACCGTGGGCCGGCCGTCGACCGTGCCCTGGGCCTTCAGCCGTGTTTCGCCCTCGTCTTGCGAGAGGATCTCGGCCTGGATCACCAGCGTTTGACCAGGCTCCAGGAAATGCGCGTACTTGACGTTATTGGCCTGCTTCAAGACGACCATGCTATGGGCGAAGTCTTCGCTCCGGCGGATCAGCCAGGCCGCCGACTGGGTCAGGGCCTCTAGCATCAACACGCCGGGGATGACCGGGAAGTTGGGAAAATGGTCGGCCAAGTACTCTTCCGCCATCGTTAACGACTTCACGGCCGTGATTTGGCTGCCCGGCTGCAGCTCGAGGATGCGATCGATGAGCGTAAACCGCATGGGGCTTCTGGAAGGATGATTGGCCTGGGTAAAGTATGCCGCTTTCGGGTCGTAATCGTGCAAGTATAACGGCCTTGGTTCCGCTCTACAACCTGGATATGGGCATTTCCCAGGCGGCTGTTAGGGTTCAACGGCGAGAACGCGGCCGGGAAATTGCTGCAAGACAATTATGTGATACACATGTAATTGATGTAATAATCCTCTTGACAACCGGCTACGTATGTGATAATAATTGAACCGAACGAAAGAACGGAAGGGAACGTACCGATGGCGACCCTAAGCCCGGAAATCGAAAAACTGACGCTCCTGCAAGCGGCCACGTTTCTTCGCGCCTACCTTGAGTGCAGCGATGAGATTCAAGCAGGGATTCGCGACTTGCTGGAAATACTGAACGATCCGAACACCGAGGAGGACGATCACGATATGACTTTGATTACCCTTGCTAATGCTCTTTTTCCCAATCCCCGTGACGCCAAGTTGGGCATGGATTTGGGAGAATCGGAGAATCTCGGCACGATGTATTCGCAGGAAACGCGGGAAACCTTGGAAGAGACGGACCGGGAAGAGGAGCGATTTGCTACGCTCTTGCGAAGCACAATGGAACGGCAAGGCATCACCCAAGAGCAACTTGCCGCGAAGATCGGCGTCGGTCAACCGGCAATTTCCAACATGCTCAAGCGGCAATGCCGCCCGCAACGCCGCACGGTGCTTCGTCTCGCCGAAGCGCTTGGCGTTGCCGCTGACGATTTGTGGCCGGGCTTCAAGAACTAATTGCCGGACGCGCGAACCTACACCACCGCTTCATAGCGGTAGGTGGGCTGCGGTCTGCCCGGAAAGAAACTGCGCATGCTGGTGATTGTTGCCTCCAAGCGATCCCCGGCCGTAGCCGCTAAGGCACGTTCGACCGTGGCGCGCAACACGTCCGGTT
>JBEKZQ010000052.1:0-18432 GCA_049509675.1 Thermoguttaceae bacterium
TGCCTCCATCGGTTCGGGAGGTGCAGAGCGGCACAGGACGCGCGGTTCACGCCCGGGGCGCTTCTGGCGGAGAGTCGTCATTCGCTGTGCTGCGAACGAACAAGGCAGGGCAGGAGCAAGGACGCTCGCCAAGCGGTTGCGAACGAAGGTTAGGCGTTCCGGCGTAGCCTCCAGATGCCAAACGCCAACGCGCCAGCAAGCAACATGGCGATGCCACCGGGCTCAGGGCTCGCTGCGCTACTTGCAACACGGAAACCGACGTAGTTCATGTCCTGGCCCACCGGGTCGAGGAGGTAGCGGGAGGACGAGGCCAGGGAGATCGAGGTGTTGTAATAGTACGACCCGCCACGCAAACACCGAAACAAACCGGAGACAGGCGTCTCGTTCCACTGATAAACGTCGCCGCCTTGGTCGAACGTCCCATAGGGCCCGGGAGATGCCGAAAACGCTCCAACCGGCGTCAAATAGTTTGTCGGGTCCGTGTAGCCGCCATTTCCCGTGTCGTAGTAATCGTAGAAGTTGGCATGGTTGCCCGTGTCGGGCAACGTATTGATCGGCGCGGTGTTGCTCTGCGTCGGATAGGTCCAATAGCCCGCGTTGGTGCTGCCGCCCTTGTAATACGCCGACTTATACCATTCGTTCTCCGAGGGGATGAAATAGGTCGCCCCGGCGTTGCGGGTTATTGCCATCAAGGCCGAAATCGTGACTGCGCCGTTGAGCGTGTAGGCCCCGGTTTCGGTCGTGCCGTTCCCCTCAGGCGCGTTGGGCTGACCGTTTTGCAGCCAATTGCTGAATCGGGCCGCATCGCCCCAGGTGACATCGAACATTGGCATGTTATTCTTGCCGGCAGCCGTGCCGGTGACCGAGTAGCTGTAGCTGCCCGGACTGCCGCTCTGGGCGATGCCGACCGTCGGAAGGTCCAGGGTCATGCAACTGTTGTATAGGCCGCATGGATCCGCCGTTTGGGCCACGGCATTTAGGAAAGCGGCGTACTGGCTGGTCGTGACGTCGTACTTACCCATCTGGAACGTATACCCGACAGCGCCGTATCCGGTCGTGTCCGCCGCGTTGCCCGGATCGCCCACCGTGACCATGGCCATGGTGATCGTCTCAGCCTGCGCGGTCACGGCGGAGACCACCAGGGCTGCCGCCAACAAAGCTCGCGACATTGTCTTGTGAAACATTCGTTTTCTCCTCAAAGGACGCGAATCTTCATGATGACTTTGCTTAATTCCATTCAACATGCAAGGCAACACGCAGAAGATCGCAAACAAGTGGAGGACCCCAGCCCGAGAACGGCTCACCAAGAGGCGATGCCTGGTGCTGCGTGCAACAACGGCGGCTACATGGGGCCCGCGCCGCCTGCTATGGGGTTGGTCAAAGATACACAACAGGTGCGGCTTGCTCGCAGCGTGGAACCCATCGCCTGGCACGCCGCACCCACGAGTATCCGTATACTACCAAACGGCTACCAATTTTGCAAGGAATTTGTTTAGTTTCCGTAGTAGCCCCCTACGGGCATGTATCTTGAACCAGTCGGAAATGGGAATTCTCCGTCGTGCGGGGCCAAATTTGACCCGGAAACGAGGGGCATTCAACGGCTGCCAGCTTGAACAGAGGCTCCCAACCCGGATTAGTCATAAACTGTAGGGTGGCGTCGAGCAAACCGTGGTTCTGGTGGGTCTTCGGTCGCTTATGAACTTACCGCTTTGTGACACAGCGCTGCACAACGATCGGTCGGTTTGCGAGACCCACCATAGGCTAGCGCGACCTCGACCCACCCTACGCGAATAATCCGGGCTAGGCGACGGCCAGGGCGCGATCGCTGCGCTGGATGGCCTCGTCGATCTCCTTCACGCTCAGGAAGCCGATCACCACGGCGCTGATCTCGGGCCGGGCCATGGCGAAGCGCGCGGCCTTCTCGCGATCGGCCGGGTCCTGAAAGTCGCCGTCGCCCACGAGCTTCATGCCGATGACGCCGCGGCCCTTGGCATGCATCGTCTTGAGTTGCTCGACGACCGGCACGATGTCGTTGCCCGGCTTATTCCAGGTTTCCTCCGGACCGTCGATGTGTTTGGCCTGGGGGTTGACGCGCACCAGGTGAACGTCCGGCCAGTCCGAGGCGGCGGCGGTCCGCAGCGCGGGCAGGCTGTGACAGGAAACGCCCTTGACGCGGATCCACTTCTTGGCCTGGGCCTCCTCGAAGGCGTCCATCATCCGCTTCCATTGGTCGGTCCAGCCGTCCTTGACCATGCAGTGAATCAAGAGGCTGTCGACGTAGTCGGTCTTGAACGCCAGGCGGTGGTGATCGATGGTCTTGAGCACGTCCTGCGGCTGGCCGGGAATCTTGGACTGCAGAAAGAGTTTCTCGCGCGGCAGCCCCTTGATCGCCCCGGCGATCCAGTCGAAGGTGGCATAGCTCTGGGCACAGTCGAAGTAGGTGATGCCCCGATCGTAGGCATAGCGAATCAGCCGGTTGAAAGCCGGCTGGCCCAGTGCCCTCTGCACGTTGCCGCTGTTGCTGCCGGTGCCGAAACCGAGGCGGCTGAGCTTCAGGCCCGTCTTGCCGAGCGGCACCTGGTCGGCGGCGGTGCGGGCGGGGGGCTTTTCCGCCCCGGCGAGGAGGCGGGGCGAGAGCAGCGCGGCCCCTGCGACGGCTGCCGTGCGCCGCAGGAATTCACGCCGGGTCGTGATGCGCGCGGCGGCGTGGGCGGTTGGTCCTTGCGGCGGCTGCGAAAACGAATGTACTGTCATGGTTCTTGCTCCGTGATGTGTCGGGACACCCCGATTATACTCGCCGCGTTGCCCGTTGTGCATCACGTTTCTCCTTTACCAGAGTTGCAAGAACACCCTGTCCGAGACGGGCCAAGTTCACACGCCCACGGCGAGATGAATGTCTCTCGCATAGTGGTCTGTCCAACTTGAGTTTACGGGTGCCACGGTTGGCTTGTCCAACCGTGTTTCCAGCACTGCTGGGCAAGCCAGCAGTGGCACCCAACTGGTAATGTCGAAATGGACAGACCAATAGATATTCATTGCTCCCATCATAACCTGTCCCCATTCGTTTGACTACGCGCCAAACTGCCTAAAACGCTCAGTTCAGCGGAACCGGATTCGCGGCCGTTGCGATCGTGTTGCCGTCAACGCTCTCGGCCGTTTCACGAACCAGTGTCCAGGCGCCGTTGGCCGGGACGAACTTGTACACGCCGCCGGCCAGGCCGAAACGGCCCCAGCCCGCCCCGCCGCCGCGGTCGAACTCGACGACTGACTCTTGATAAATGGCGACACTGTAGCCGGCCGGCAGCAACCGCACTGCACCGCCGTTGAGAATGTACTTCAGCGCGACCTGATTCGTCGCCGGATTGATCAGGCGAATCTCCGCCGCGGGAGCCGGATTCACAGGACTCGCGCTATAGTAGGCGGGCGCCGCATAGGTGCTGTAGTAGGCGGGACCCGCATAGGTCACGCCTACTGGATTGATAACGACAGCCGGCCCATGATAGTAGTGGGGCCAGGGATAGGGATGAGCCGTCGCCACGCGGGCAGTCCCGATCACCAGAGTCGTTGCCAGCACAGCGAACACCGTTTTTCGTGCGAGAGCGTACATGTTCTTGTCTCCTTTCGACAGAGGGGGTTAAGGGAAAATTGCTCTCTCTGCCTTCTACTACTGCGGCAGAGCCAGGCGTGACAGAAATCCGGCAACTTCTTTTCATTCCCAAACACCAGGAGAACTGCAAAGTCTGACGCGAAGGCACCCAGAGGGTACCCGGGTCCATGTTTTCGGCCCTGAGTCCGGCAAAATGGCAATGCCTATCAGCCGAAAAATGGACCAGACCCCGACCTTGCAGTTCTCCTGTCCCAAACACCCCCCCGATTGCAAGGAGGCGGGCTCCGGCGTTATGCTGGCAGCAGGGCCCGATCTCGACAGTTCTTTCTTGGGAGATCGCAGTTATGGACGAAGAGCAACTCCGTTCGCGGCTGAGCCGAATTTCGACCGTTTGGACGCTCCTGGAGAAACGGGATCCGCAGCCGGGCCAGCAAGATTTTCGCGCAGCCTTGATCCAGCGCTACCAGGGGGCCGTGTACCGGTATTTACTGGGCGCCACCCGCGATCCGGACGTGGCTGACGAGTTGTTCCAGGAGTTTGCCCTGCGTTTCATTCAGGGTGCGTTCCATCGCGCCGATCGTAATCGGGGACGGTTCCGCGACTATCTGCGGACCGTGCTGATCCACCTGGTGGTCGATCATCAGAAGCGGCAGCGCAACCGACCTCGGCCGCTGGACACCAACGTCCTGACGCCGGCGGTCCAGCCGGAGCAGGTTGCCGAGGCCGACGAGCAATTCCGCACGAGCTGGCGCGACGAATTGCTCGCCCGGGCGTGGGCGACCATGGCCCAGGCGAAGCGCGAGGGGGGCCTACCGTATTACAGCCTTTTGCGATTCCGCGCGGAGCACGCCGACGCCACCTCGGCCGAAATGGCGGCCTACTTGACCGGCCAGGTGCATCCCGATCAACCGTTCACGGAGGCGGCCGTTCGCAAGATGCTGCAGCGCGCCCGCGCCCAGTTCGCCGAGACGCTGTTGGACGACGTGGCCTATTCGCTCGGCCATCCTGCGCCCGACGTGTTGGAACAGGAGCTGATCGATCTGGATCTGCTGCCGTATTGTCGCGGTGCGCTGTCGCGCCGCATGGAGCGCGCGCCTTGAGCAGCGTGGCCGCGAAAATGGGACTGTCCCCTTTGGCCGGGCGATCGCTGAGAAGTTTGCCGGCGGCGTTCAGAACTGCCGCTCGAGTTGCACCTCAAGCTCACTGTCGAAGCAGCGGTTGGCGCCGGTTTGCAAAGGAAGCGCCAGTCCCACGCGGCAAAGCGTGTGGCCGGCGAATTCGCCGTGCAGGCCGATGGTGAGATCCAGGATGTCGGCCCGGTTGGCCACGTCGCCGAATTGCCATTGTACACCGTTGGAGGGGATCACGCCGCCGACATGGTCTGCATTCTGAAGGCTCGTCGTGTAGTGCAGCTCCACGACGGTTGCGAAGCCGGTCAGAGCGACGGCAGCGGGATTGCGGTACAACCACCGGCCTGCTTCCAGGTCCAGTTGCAGCAGCGTAGACTCGTCGAGCGTGCCGAGTGTGGCCCAACCATTGCCCTGATCGCAGTATTCGATCCGGTTGCCGTTGATGGGCACGTTGACGCTGAGAAAGCCCTGGTAGAAGAAATCTTCGCCGGGCTTTTTCAAGAAGCCGATGAAGGGCACCAAGCAGACGGCCTGGTTGTGGACCACGAAGTCGGCTGCGAACAAGTGTCCTTGGACGTCGCTTCCGGTGGGTGTGTCGATGCCCAATCCGATCGCGGCGGCGCAGGTGTCCGACTCGTAAATCCGGTGTTTGACCACGACGGCCAGGTTGCCGACGTTTCCGCCCGCCACTTCTGCACCTGGGTTGGGCGGGACCTGACCAACCCCGCCGTTATCTCCCAGGTTGCCGACGCCTCCGCTCCCGGCTAAATTGGTGGCCGTGAAATCGTTGGCGCCGACCAGCGGCATCCGCAGTTCCACGGACCAGGTGCGATCGAGGAAGGATTTCTCGAACCCCAGCGTGTACTGGTCGAGGCCAAGCGCTTGTGGCAAGCAACCCGCTAGGGACCCACCCATATTGTCGGTGAGCGCATTCTGGAAATGGTTATAGAGGAAGTAGATGCGGTCCTGCGACAATGTACCGTTGTTCTCGGCGACGCTCAAACGGGGGCTTCCCCCGGCCAGTGGGAGATCGAGCACGCCACTAGTCGGATGATCCGAGGGCACGTAGAATGCGAGTTGACTGCCAACCCGAAAGAAGTCGCCGAAAAAGTCGGGCGTTCCCGCCAGCCAGTCCACTGGCGGTGATTGCTGTGGCGGTGATTGCTGAGGTTCGGTCGCCGGTGCTGCCGGCGGCGCTGCCGCCCCTGCTGCCGGCTCGCCATCGGCTGCGGCGGCGACGGGGTTGACCAATCCTCCGGCTGCACCTGGTTCCTGGCTCCAGCCTCCGGCGGCGATCCCCAGCCAGCCGAGAACTGCCAAGAAGACCAAAGTAAACCTGTACGTATCGCTTGGCTGAACCATGGTTTGTCCCGCATGAAATACTGACTGGAGCCCACCCCTTTCGTTGGGATCGGCATGGTCCGGCAGGCAGTTTAACGGATTTGCCGAAGGAAACGGATTTTCCGGCAATTACTTCCCCTGGGGCGGCGTAGCGGCGGGGGGCAGCTTGGCGAGAATGGCCTGGATTTGAGCGAGTTGCTCCCTGGCGGCGGCCGCGTCGGAAGATTGCGGCAGGACTTGCAACAGCCTGCGACGGAGCGATTCCAGCGCTGTTGCAGCTTCCGCGCGTCGCGCATGATCGGGGTGTCGCCGCGCCACTGCTTCCAGCGCCGGAATCAAGTTCTGGCGATAGCGAGCGTCGGTCGCGTAATCCGCCATCAACGGCATCAGCAGCGTCTGCGCCCGCTCGAAATGATCCAACGCCAGGTCGCGAGCGGTTTGCTCATCTTCAGCTTTGGCAAGGTTGATATCGATCTCCGCCAGGGCGATCTGATATTCCACGACGCTGGAATTTTTCTCGGCCAGCGTGGTCATGGTTTTGCAGGCCATTGCATACAAGGGAAGTGCCCCGCGGCACTGCCCTTCCAGGCAGCGCAAGTCGGCCTGCAGGCGATAGCAGATGGCAAGCTGATAGGCGAGATTGATATCGGCCGAATCGCGGCGTGCGAGGTCGGCGAACAGGATCGAGGCCTTTTGGAACAAGGGCTCGGCGGCCGCGCGTGGTTTGCCGGCCATGGCCAAGCGGGCCTGGTTGTAGTAGCCTATGGCGAGGTCGCGCTGCAGCTTCTTATCGTCAACCCCCTCCGCCCGCAGCCGTTCCCGGATGGCCTGCGCCTTTTCGAAGTTCTGTCGGGCCCGGGCCGGGTCGCGCTGCTTTTCGACCAGGCCGATGTTCATGCAGGTGTTGGCCAAGGTGCGCTGGTACTCGTGCTCGTCGGGCACGGCTTCCGCGAGCCGGGTACGCGCGTCGAGAGCCTCGGCATAGGCCGCCGCGGCATCCTTCACGCGCTGTTGTTGATACAGGCAATGGCCCAGGGCGTTGAGCGTATCGCCCAATGCCTTCAAGCGGTCCGTTTCCCGGGGCGTTGCCGCCAGCAGCGCGCGTTGCATTTCCAGCGCGCGTTCGTAGCAGGGCAGGGCCTTGGCGGGCGATTCGATGCTTTCGGTGATCAGCCCCACGCGAAAGTGGGCGGAAGCCAGGTCGTCGCGCACCGCATCCGCGCCGGCGTTTTGCGCCAGCAGCTTTTCGTAGTAATCGCGGGCGCGACGCAACAAATCGCTGCGCAGACGCTGCATGCCGGGCTGGTTCAGCAGGGTCGCCTCGCTCACCTGCGTGAACAGGTCGTCCACCGCCTGCCGGGCCTGCAACAAGTTTCCCTCGGCTTGCTGCTGCGCCAGCCGCGTATCGGCCAAGGCCGAGGCGGTGCGGACGTAGCCCATCGCCAGGCCGAGGACGCCCAGCACAAGGCTGGTCGCGGCGATGGCCGCCGAAGCGGCGATCAGCGGATTGCGCCGGCACCAACGTCCGGCCCGTTCCATCGTCCCCACCGGCCGGGCCTCGATCGGGCATCCCGACAGGAAGCGGCCCAGTTCGTCAACCACGGCCTTGGCGGTGGGGTAACGCCGCCGCGGGTCCTTCTCCACGCATTTCAGGCAAATCGTTTCCAAGTCGCGGGGAATATGGTGATCGAACTTGCGCGGACTGGGCGGATCGTCGGCGATCACCTGGTGCAACAGCATTTCCAGGCTGCCGCGAAAGGGACGCTCGCCGGTGAGCAACTCGAACAGCACGATGCCCAGGGAGTAGATGTCGCTGCGGCCGTCGGCCGTGTGGGACTCGCCGCGGGCCTGCTCCGGCGACATGTAGGCGGGGGTGCCCAGGATCTGCCCCTGGACGGTCATGGTCATTTCGCCCACCTCGCGCCGCGCCAGGCCGAAATCCATGATGTGCGGATCGCCCGCGCCGTCCAGCATGATATTGCCCGGCTTCAGATCCCGGTGGATCACGCCCACCTGGTGGGCATGGTCCAGTGCGGCCGCGATCTTCGCCGCCATGACGGCCGCCTCGCGGTAGCCGGGCCGATGATCGGTCAGCCAGTCGGCCAAAGAGCGGCCTTCGATGAAATCGCTGACGATATAGAGCAGGTCGCCCTCGACGCCCACGTAGTGAACGCTCACGATATTCGGGTGCCGGAGCTGGGCCGTCGCGCGGGCCTCGCGCAGAAACTTCTCGGCCTCTTCGCCGCCAAGCTGTCCGCGATGGGGAATCTTCACCGCGACGATCCGATCGAGCTGTACGTCGCGGGCTTTCCATACGGTGCCGAAGGCGCCGGCCCCCAGGCGCTCGAGCAACTGAAAGTGCCCCAGGATCCGGCCGGAACCCACCGCTGCCGCATCGGCCGGTCGCGCGATCGTCTCGGCTCCCGTCGGCATGATCTGGCCATTGCACGCGGGGCATCTGAAGTTGACGAGCGTCTCGTCGTCGCACACCGGGGCACGGTTGCCGCAATGCGGACAACGGATGCGCAAGGTATCGGGCGGCGGCGGAATCGCCCCCAGCGACTCGTCCTCTAACGCGGCGTCAAACGATTCCGCTTCCTCGTCAGGCACGCCCATGCCCCACCAATAACCCCATAATCGTCCGCCGTCAAGGGGTTGCGAGAGGTCGAGGTCCTGCCTTCTCGGGGAAATAAGGATCTGACGAAGAAGAACTTCCGCATTTGGCTGTAAGACGGATTGCTAATCCGTCGCCGAACCGTGGACGGATTAACAATCCGTCCTACGGGTTTCCGCCAAACTGTTCTTCGCCAAATCCTAATCGTTGTCTCCCGGCAACTTTGGAAGATTTCCTGTCACAATCGCCCGCTCGCCAGTAGTAGAAGCAGACAAAGAACAGTTCCCCCCCTTAACCCCTCCCACCTTAAAGGAGAAAGTCATGAAAACTCTCGGACAAGAACTGGTGATCGGATTGCTGGCAGCAAGTTTGGTAATCTGTGGCGTCGGTACGGTGTTAGCCAAGGGCTCGGTCCCGCACTTGCCCCCGCACCCGATCATCCCGCACCCGATCCCGCACAATCCCCAGTACCACCACTATCATCCGATCGTGGTCAATCACTGGCCGAGACCGGTTGTCGTCTCGGGGGCGGTGGGCATTGCGTACCCGCTGCCGGTGATGGACGCATCGGACGCGACCTCGGCGCCGGCGCCGAGCATCCGGCTGGTCAATCCCGTCGAGAACCATCGGACGCTGAGATATACCGTCAATGGCGGGTTTGTGCGGCTCTTGGGCCCTGGCCGCGACGCTAACTTCGACCAAGAGGTAGTGATCCGCTTCGATCGTGGCCGTGGGGCGGGCCAGGCCCGTTACGTCCTCCAGGACGGCACCTACCGCTTCGTCCCGGCCGATGGACTCTGGAGCCTGGTTCGTGACGGTGACGATCTGGCCGGCGACGGACAGATTGGCGACATCGCTGCCAACCCCCTGCCCGGCATGTAATCGTCGGTGCGGACAGCAAGTCACGGCAGCACAAACAAGAAGGCCGGCGAACGCCGGCCTTCTTGTTTGCTTTTCGTAACCGTTCACGGGGGACTGTCCCAATTTTCGCCTGCAATGCGCAGCATTGCCGCGAAAATGGGACTGTCCCCTTTGGCCGGGCCCCCGCGGCCATGGAGCCGGCAAACCCAGCCGGGCAGCTATCTGGGCTTGCGTCAATCGGCGGATTGTGATACCGGGCGCCCTGAATTGCAAGGTCGCTCACGAATTCCGGGGTGTTCATGCTGATGTTGCTGCCAGTCGCCTTTCTGAGGTCGCGCGGCGCCGGTCTCGGCACCGGCGCCCTCTGGTGTATTTTGACGCTGGCCGGCCTCTGGCTGGTTTCCGCCTACGGCCTGACCACGCCCTACGGCGACGAATGGAATTGGATTGGGCAGGTTACCGGCGACGAGGCGGTGACCTGGAGTTGGCTATGGGCCCTGCACAGCGAACACCGCATGTTCTTGCCCCGGCTCATCTACCTGGGCCTCGGACAGCTCAGCGGTTTCAATTTCCGCGCCGGTGCGTATTTCAACATTGTCCTGCTCAGCGCCGTTTCCCTGGCGATGATGTGCGCCGTGCGGCGGAGGCGCGGCGCGGCCAGTTGGTACGACGCGGTCTTTCCCGTGGCCATGTTGCAGTGGGGCTCGTTCACGAATCTGATTTGGGGGTTCCAACTCAATTTTGTCGTTTCGATCACTCTTTCCACGGCGGTGCTCCTGCTGATCTTCTGCTGTCGGAAACGGCTGTCGATCTGGACAGCCTGTTCGATTACCCTGTGTTTGTTGGGGGCCGGACTATGCGGCGCCTACGGCCTGGCCTTCCTGCCGCCCTTGGCGGCCTGGCTGCTGCTGGTCGCCGTGTTGCCTGCCGGGGACGGCGGCCGAGTGTCTCCGGGATACCGCATCGGGCTGGGGTGCCTGGCGGCGGTGCTGGCGGGCTTTTGCACCTGCTACTTTCTGGGGTTTCATCGGCCGGCGATTCACGCCGCCGCTCCCAGCGTGGCGGCCGCCCTGCGGACCAGTTGCGAATTCCTTGCCGGCGCCCTTGGGCCGGCCGGCAAAGAAAGTTGGCCGCTTTCCGGCCTGCTGGTGCTCGCAGCCTGCGGACTGGCCGTGCTGCCGCTGCTGCGGACCTTGATGCGCCGACCCGAGGAGCGCTTTCGGGCGGCCGGGCTGTTGGCCTGGCTGGCCGCCGTATTCGTCTTGGCCGCCGGCATCGGCTGGGGGCGGTCATTCATCGGCCCCGGCGCCGGTTTCGCCAACCACTACATGGTATTGACCGCATCCCTGTTGTGCTTCTTCGCCCTGGTCTGGAATGCGTATGCTTCGCCGCGATGGTTGCCACACCTGCAACGCTGCCTGCTGTTGCTGGCCTGCGTGTCGTTCCTCGTGGGCGTCCACAAGGGACCCCGTTGTTCTGCCGAGATATTCGATCCGCTCCGGGACCTGGAGCGCGACGCCCAGGCCGGCATCCCGCCCGCAATGCTGGCGGTCCGCTATGCTGATCGCTTCGCCTTCAACGAACCGTTGCAAAAGTTCACCCGATGGTTGGAAATGCTCCGCACGGCGAAGTTGGGGCCATACCGCGGTCGGCCGCTGCAATCGCTCGAGCCGGTCGTGGTGGAGTGCTTGGTGGAATTACCGCGTCCGAAAGGGCCGGTTCACACCATCACAATCGCACCCGGAAACAGCTTCGTTCAGCCCGTGAAGGCGGCGCACTCCGGCACGCTCTATCGGGTTGATCTGCAACTTGCCGCGTTCCGGCGAAAGTATCCCGAGAAGCTGGAATGGACACTCTTGCGGGTTGCGCCGCAGGGCGCCCGGGAAGTCTTGGCTTCCGGTGAAATTGGCTTGACGGGACTGGTTTGCGACGACATGGTCACGCTTGTTTGCCCGCCGCGTCGAATCGAGGCAGGGCAAGAGCTGGAACTCAAGTTGCGGAATCCGGCCGCCGACGGCACCCGGATCATGAGCATCTTCGGGTACGATGCCGCGTCTCCGAGCGGGCCGCTCGCGGCGATCAATGGGTACCTGTTCCTGGAACAGGACCGGATGCCCGCCCACTAGGCCGGATTATTTGCGTAGGGTGGGTCGAGGTCGCGCAAGCCTATGGTGGGTCTCGCAAACCGATCAACGATTGTCCAGCGCTGTGTCATAAAGCGGTAAGTTGATAAGCGACCAAAGGCCCACCAGAACCACGGTTTGCTCGACGCCACCCTACAGTTTATGAATAATCCGGGCTAGGTCCCGAGCGTGTTCGGATCGGCAAGACAATAACTGTCCTGTTCTCGAAAGCAGTCATCACGCTCCGCGTGATGCAGTTCCATCTCGCGGAGCGAGATGAATACGATTGTTGCGACACTTATTGATTTGCCGATACTTGGCCGCAAGGGCCGTTCGGAAGAACACGGGCAAGCCCGTGGCAGCCAAACCAGCACGGGCAAGCCCGTGGCACCAGCGCCCGCGCGGTCACTGCTGCCGGGGGTTGGGATAGATGATCGACGGTCGGGACCAGGGTCGCGGTTGCGGCACTACCTGCGCGCCGATCTGCACTCCGTAATGCACCAGCGTGCCGTCCAGGCTCACGCCGTCGCCCAGCAGACCGCCCTGGCGCGTGCGGATGCCGGAACCGGAGCCCGGACTCGGCCCGCGCTGGCTGCCCGTGCGGCACACGCGCTCGAAGAAGTCGATCGCCGCGCGATGCTCGCCGCCGCCGTCCGGCTCCAGTCCGGGGCCGCGCAGCACCACATAGTCCACGGCATAGGAGTCCAGCAGCTTGGGCAGGAGTTCCCGGGCGAGGGCCGCGCTGCCGAACATCTCGGCGCCCAGGGCGCGGCCTCGGGCCACGAAAATGAAACCGGTCGAGCCCTGCGGAACTTCGGGAACGATCTTCCGCCGCACGTCTTCCAGTTTTTCCCTGACCGGCGCGGATTGCAAGGCCGCATCGAGGCTGTCGGTCGCGTTCTCCGCCTTCAAGGCGGCGTTGTTGCGGGTAACTTCCGACCAGACCTTGACCTGGTCGGCCCCGCCGCGAAGTTTCTCCTGGATCGATTGGGGGAGCATGGTCTTGCTGCCGGCGGAGAACTTGGCCTCGCCCGACCAGCGATGCGCCTCGACGCAGAACACGTCCAGGTCGATTCTCTGGCCGGGGGCCAGCACCACGTCGTGCCGGACGGTTCGCGTCTGCATGCCGCCCGCAACCACCTCGCCGGTCATGATGAAGATGTATTGGTCGCGGCTGAGATTCTCGACGCGGACGACGGGCACGCTGCCGCCCCCTTTCTCGCTGACCAGCAGGATGCCGCGGGCGATGGCCGCATCGAGCGTAAGCCACTGGCCGCGCACCAGCGGCACGTCGTCCGCCAGGATCGGATAGACGGCCAACTGCCGGTACACCAGCGGTTCGGCGATCTTGACGCCGTCGAGATAGCGGGCCAACTCGCGGACGTGCCGGTCCGTCGCCGGTCGCTGCGCCCCGGCCGGCGTCTCGTTGAAGATCACCGCGCAAAGACAGACGGCCGCGGCCAGTACGGCCGGCGCCTTCCTCGAAACTGTAGAGATGCAATCACAACGCGTGTTCATGGCTTCCGCCTCCTCTTCCCTTGGGTTCGTGGATAGGACCATGGTTTGAACGCTTGGGATCGGCAAATCAACAAGTGTCGCGACAATCGTACTCATCTCGCTCCGCGAGATGGAGTTCATTCCGCGGAGCGTGATGACTACTTTCGAGAACAGGACAGTTATTGTTCTGCCGATCCTTACGTGTGAGCAAGAGTTGCCGGGGGTTGGCGCCAGCCCCGGGCCCTTTTGCCTCCGACTGCATTGTACCCGTCCTCGGCGGCCGCGGCGGTAACATGTTTGTAACTCATGCTGTGGCGCGGAGCCTGGGAAAGGGGACTGGCGCCGTCGCAAAGTTGCACGTTTTGCACGCGCCAATGAACAAGTTACCGCAATCGTAGCAGGCACACGCCGTTGCTGCCCGCCAATTACGGCACACGGCGTGTGCCTGCTACATTCGGATTCGGTAGGTTATTGTTTGACGGCGACCTTGCGGCGGAAAACATTTTGCCGCGACGGTGCCTGTGCCCTTTCGCCTTTCGCCGACGTGTTCCCCCGTCTCGCCCTTGTTACAAACTTGTTGCGCACGAATCATCGCCGCTCGGCCCTCGGCGTGGTACAATTAGCCGGGAGGCCCAAGGCATGACAGCACAGCAGATCTTGACGATCGAGGACGACGCGGCGATCCGCCGCGGCATTGTCGATGCCCTGCGGTTCGCCGGGTTCCGCGTGCTCGAAGCCGCCCGGGGCGACGTCGGGCTGGAAATGGCACGCACCTGCCAGTTCGACCTGCTCCTGCTGGACCTGCTGCTTCCCGGCCGGGAGGGAATGGAAATCCTCCGCGAGGTCCGCCGCCTGCGGCCCACGCTGCCGGTCATCATCCTGACCGCCAAGGGCGATGAGGCGGATCGCGTGCGCGGACTGCACGACGGGGCCGACGATTACGTCGTCAAGCCGTTCAGCGTGAAAGAGCTGCTTGCCCGCATCGAGGCCGTCCTGCGCCGATCGGCCGAGCGACCGCTGGATATCCACAGCCTGGAGATTCCCGGGGGGCGGATCGACCCGGAGCGGCGGGAAGTGGTGTTCGACGACGGCGGCCGCGAGGAGATTTCCGAGCGCGAGGCCGAGTTACTCCGCTACCTGGCCATCCACGGCGGCCGCGCCATCGCCCGGGAGGAGATCCTCGCCAACGTCTGGCGGATCAACCCCAAGGGACTTCCCACGCGGACGATCGACATGCACATTGCACGCCTGCGGGAGAAATTGCGCGATGACCCGGAGCATCCGGCGATCCTCCTTACCGTGCGGGGAAAAGGATACATGCTCGCCGCGCGGAGCAGCGGAGTGAAAACGTAACCGCCATGCGACGCTCCTGGCCTCTTTGGTCGGCTTTCTTGCTCTGCCTGATCGTCGTGCTGGCCGCGATGGGGTGGATCAGCGTCACCGCGCGGGGTCTGGACGAGGCGGAGGTGCGCTCGCGGCACCAGGCGGTGCTGGAGGAGAACGTGCGGTTGGCCCTGTGGCGCATCGACTCCGCGCTTTCGCCCATTCTCGCCCAGGAAAGCGCCAGACCCTATTTCGCCTACAAGACGTTCGTCCCTTTCGGCCGAGCGTTCGCCCAGACATCCATCCGCGCTGCGGCGAGCGCGGGGTTGGTCTCCTCCCCCCTCTCGGCCGCAACAGCCCCGTACATCCTCATTCATTTCCAGTTCGAGCCCGACGGGCAATTGACTTCCCCAGGCGTCCCTTCGGCGGGCGCTGCCCAGCTCGCCATCGCTCGCGGGCTGATGACCGACCAGACGCAGCAGAAAGCGCGGGAGCAGTTGCAGCGGGTGCGGACGCTGACCACCCGGGCGCGGCTGATGGCGCTGCTGCCCGCCAGTCCGCCGCCGCCGCCGCGGGTCGTGATCGCACTGCCGAGCCGGGCAAGCGGCAAACGCCAGGCATTGGGCCGCGCGAAGGATCAGTCTCCCCAGGGTCGCGGGGCCCAAGAGTTTGCACTGCGGAGTCAAACGGTCGCGCAGAACTCGACGGCGACGGTCCAGTCGCAATTGGCGACCAATGGCGTCGGCGAGGCGACGATCCTCAACGGGGGAATCGCGTTGGGCAACGGAACAAGCGTGGCCAACAAGTTGCCGGTCGCGGCGTCCAGCCCGAACCTGGGAAACGCATTGGTCAACGGCTCTTTGGGGATCGGAAACGTATCGGACCTGTCGCAGGTCTCCCCTTATGCGAACGCGCTTCGTAACGCTGAGAGTTCGACCGGCAATGTGTCGGTCCCCCTGGCCGGCTGGAACCAGGAACAAACGCTTCTTGACTTCGCGATCGGGACAGGCGACGCGCCGGCTGCGTCGCAGGGCTATTTCGGCGGGAGTCTGTTGCCCAGCGGCGGCAATGGCGGCGGCAATCGGGCGGAATCGCAACAGGCCGCGACCGGCAATCGGTTCGACCCGCTGTTGGGCTCGACCGACCTGGGCGGAGTGCTGATGACGCCGTTGTGGATCGACGGCGAATTGCTGCTGGTCCGCCGCATCGCCATCGACGGTCAGGAATACGTGCAAGGCTGCTTGCTGGATTGGGCGGCCATTAAAACCTGGCTCTTGGAAACCGTCAGCGACCTGCTGCCGGAGGCCGACCTCCGGCCGGTTCCCGGCGGGGCGACGCAGGACGAGTCGCGCATGCTGGCCGCGCTGCCCGTGCGGCTGGTGTCGGGTCCGCCGGCCTGGTATGGACCGGAACCGCCTTCTCCGATCCGATGGATCCTGCCGGTGGCTTGGGGGGGCGTGCTCCTGGCGGCCGCGGCGGTGGCCGCGCTGTTGGCCAACGTGCTTCGGCTGAGCGAGCGGCGGGTGGCCTTCGTCTCGGCCGTGACGCATGAATTGCGTACTCCGCTGACCACGTTCCACATGTATACCGAAATGCTTAGCGAGGGGATGGTGCGCGACCCAGAGCAGCGGCGGCAGTACCTCAACACGCTCCGCGCGGAAGCCGCCCGGTTGAGCCACCTGGTCGAAAACGTGCTGGCCTATGCCCGCTTGGAACGCCGCCGCGTCAACGACACGCAGCCGGTCGCCCTGGCAAAGATCGTCACGGCCTGCCGCGAGCGGCTGGCCGAGCGGGCGGTTCAGGCGGGCATGGAGCTCCTCGTGGAGGCCGACGACGACAGCCTGGCGGCCGTCGTGCAGGCGAGCCCGTCGGTGGTGGAACAGATTCTGGTGAACCTCGTGGATAACGCCTGCAAGTACGCTTCCCAGGCGGACGACAAGCGGATGCACGTCACGGCGGCACGGTGCGACGCCGGGGTGCGCATCACGGTGCGCGATCATGGGCCGGGCCTGCCGCGGCCGGTGGCGCGGAAGCTCTTTCGCCCCTTCTCGAAATCGGCCCAGGAGGCGGCCAATTCCGCCCCCGGCATCGGCTTGGGCCTGGCCTTGAGCAAACGCCTCGCCCGCGACATGGGCGGACGGCTCACGCACGACCCCACCGTTGCGGACGGCACGGCCTTCGTGCTCCTGCTCCCCTTGGCCCGGGGCAAGGTGCGCTGAACATGCGGGCGCGGACGCTGCCAAACCAACTTGTGCCACCGAGCCAGTCCCCCTTTTCCGCAGTTGCCCGTAGGACGGATT
Organism: Thermoguttaceae bacterium; assembly: GCA_049509675.1. Lineage (GTDB taxonomy): Bacteria > Planctomycetota > Planctomycetia > Pirellulales > Thermoguttaceae > JBEKZQ01. The sequence continues at coordinate 16,797 of JBEKZQ010000052.1, forward strand.
GCCAATCCGTCCGTGTTCTGCGAGACGGATTGGCAATCCGTCCTAGGACGGTTGATCGACCTTACTCTCCCACGGCCTCCAAAACAATCACCCAGTCGTGCTTCCAGTCAGGCGATGGGCCCTGCCATGTTCCGTTCTCGTCGGCCCTGATCTTGCCCGGGGATGAATGCCCACCGGCAACCGGGTCGAACAACGTCGCTGCATACGCTGTCTGCGGAGCAAGTTGTTTCACGATGATCGGGCGAGGACGTGGGACGTAGACAATCAGCAGCTTCGTCTCTGTCCCCACGGCGCAGGGGCGAACGTCGTCGGTGATTGGCTGATGGTCGGCCCAGGCTGCCGCTGCCGGCCGGGATTCCAAGCGGTGCCAGGGATAGTGGGCAAAGAACTGCTTGGCAAGGCCGACTTGGGTGGAACCGGCCCGCTTCATGGCGTCCTCCCAGGGGATGCTGCCCCAGGTTCGCCCGTGCGGCGACGGCCCGTAGGGCGCATCGCGTCGGTTGACCTGCCAAATGCCGTTGGCGCCGTAGGTGCCGCCGGCCGCGCCGTTGTGCATCAGGCCGACCCAGAACATCTGCCGCGAGGCATCGCTGGAGAGTACCCCGCCGCCCCACTCGCCCAGGTCCAGCCCGTCGTAGCTGGACTCTCCGGCGATCACCGGCATGGCGGGCTGCGCCGCGTAGGCGGCGCGGATTTGCCGGGCCATTTTGCCAATGGCGCTTTCCGGCGCGTGGCCCGTCTGGTGCATGTCGAAATCGAGAAGGGCCGGGTCGGCGACCGTTTCCCGGGCGGACCGCGAGGGGTGAATGGTGATCATGCGGCCGAACGGGTCGGTGGAGCGGATCGATCGGATCACCTCGGTCCAGCCTTGTTTCTGGAGTGCAGCGTCTTCGCCTGGCCGCTTCGAGCCGTAAAACGGCATGGTGCCCTCGCCCGCCGCGCACCACACCACCGGCAACGCGGCGTAGCGGGCGATCAGGTAGCGCCAGTGTTCCTTCATGCGTTCGGTGCCCAGCCAGGGAAGATGATAGCCCCAGGCGCCCACGATACAGGGCGCGAAGCCCTGATCGACCAGGTAGAGGAGTCGCCGGTCGGACTGGTCGAAGTACTCGGGCCGGATGCGCGCGTAGTCCTTTTCCCAAGGGAAGCCCGCCTCGTTCGCCCCGCGCGGGTCGAAGGCCGGCATGTCGGGGTACAGCCCGGCGACGATTTGGACCACGTTGAAGCCCTTGGCCTTCCGGTCGGCGGCCAGTTGTTGAAACTCCGCCGGCCAATGGAGCCGCTGGCAGAGCCCCATCCACCAGGTATCGGCCAGCCAGAAGAACGGCGTGCCGTCGAGGTGCTCGAAATGGCGCCGGTCGGCGGCGACTCGCAATGGACCGTGGCGATAGAGCGGGTTCTCGCCGCGGTAGGCTTCGACGGTCACGGTGCCGGTGAGTCCGTGCAAGCCCCGATCCGCCGGCACGGAGCACGCGCTTCGCCAGCGGTGTGTGCCTATTGCCGGCGAAGCGTAGCGGACCTTCCACGTGCGGCCGCCGGCCCAGAAGGCGGGGACCTTGAGAGTTTGCCCCTGCGGTGTCTCAAACAGCGCATCGAGGGTCACTTCATGGAACGCATCCCGGGAATCCCGGTCGGC
>JBEKZQ010000520.1:0-4293 GCA_049509675.1 Thermoguttaceae bacterium
GTGAGGGCGGCAGCTTGGAAATTTTATCCTGGCAAGAGGGCCGCGACAGCTTTCGCAGATTCAGGCCGCCGGCTCGGATCCTCTTCCAAGCACTGCAGGATTGCCCGTTCCAGGGCAGGCTCAATTTCGGGACACAGCAGCGAAGGTGGAATCAGCTTTGCGGCGGTTTGGAGGCCGTCGGCCGGTACGCCGTCAAAGGGTTCCCTTCCCGTGGCCAATTCATACAGCACAATCCCCAGCGCATAGAGGTCGCTTTTTCACACCCGGGAGGAGGAGTTGACGGAGTTGCGTGGGCACGGCCGCACGGGCTGGCCACTGGGAGACGAGTCGTTCTTGGAGCGTTTGGTGGCTCTTGTTGGTCGCGTGCTGAAACCGCAGAAAGGCGGGCGGCCCAAAAATAAGTGAAACCCGTATTGGTATCCCGATTCATCTGTCCCCCGATTCACCCCCATGCCCCCTCGCCAGCCGCCAAACCCGCGGACAGCAGGCCCGACCATAATAGAGATGCCAGTGGATATTTCATGACTCTCCGATCACCGTCACCACCACGGTGCGTCGACGCGGGCGCACGTCGCACTCCAGGTGGATGATCTGCTGCCAGGCGCCCAGCACAGGCTGGCCATCGGCCACGGGCACCGAGAGCGACGGCCCCAAGAGCGTGGCCTGCAAGTGCGAATGGCCGTTGCCGTCATGCCAGGCTTGCTCGTGGCCGTAGTTGCGGCTCGGCGGAATCAGGCGATCCAGCATTTCGGGCAGGTCGTGCTGGAGGCCCGGCTCGAACTCAATCGCGCCGACCGCCGCCGTGCTGCCCACGCAGAACACCTGAACGATGCCCGTTTTCACGGCTGAACGCCCGACAATGGCCACAACCCGGTCGGTAACGTCGGCCATGTGCCGGTGGCCTGTTGTCTCGAAGGAGAGTTGTTCCTGGTGGACCATGAGCGACTACCTTTCAAGCGGGGGCGATCCTTGGGAAACTGACCGGACAAGGACACGGATCTGGTGGGGAGTCATGGCTGCTTTCCACGGTCTCTCCACCTGGACAGACTCGCCGGACAACCCATGCAGAAGATCCTACGACCATTGCCAGAAGGATGGATTGCCACTTCAACACGGAACACATCGTTCTTAGAAACCGCGCGAGAATGACCTGTGCAATTCCCATGTTGTCGGCACACGGCGTGTGCCTGCTACAACAGTTTCCAGCCGTCCGCGGCAACCTGCAGCGCAGTGTTTCCCTTGTAAGCGTCGTAGACGCGGTCCGCGTCCTCCAGCGCATCAAAGTAGCCCACAAGAAATGCCGCACTGAAGGACTGCCCGGGCCGAACAGGCCGCCCTCCGAACTCCTCAATCATACAGACATAGCCGCGCTGGTGACACCACGCTTCACAGACCACGGAGGGCTGCAAAGTCATGCCCAGCAGCCAGGGTCCGTCCTTCTTTGTGGCCGGGTCGCGAAGCCGGTAGCCGCGAATAAATCGTTCCGGCACGGGGTCGCGGTCCCGGCGATAATCGAACTGGGCGTCGGGTGGGAAGTCGGCCAGGAATTTCGCAGCCGGGATTCGCCCGCGATAGCTCAGATAGATTTCGCTGAACGTGTCGCCCTTGTCATGCCGCACGTGGCCCGGCATGTCGATGCGCAGGAACATCGCCTCGCTGGAGTTGACCGCGCTGATCTTGTCCATCGAGATGAAGTACCGCTTTCCCACCGGAAAAACAAGCAACTGCGTCCACACCGATCCGGTCTTCTTGCCGGGGGCCGCCGTGCGGTAGGTGAACTCTTGCCGGACCGCCACGAAGTCCTTCCCACGAATAATCGCAGGCTGCAACTGGCCCGCCTTGGTGCAAATCTGCGGCCCTTCCAGGCTCCGCTTGGGACGCGACCCATGGTAGAGGCGGTATTCGCCCTCGTTGCGGTAGATCAATTCCGGGGCCAGGCGGTCGCGATAGGCAACGTCGCTGCCGGGTTCCATGATCCAATCGACGATGTCCAGGCCGAACCCCGCATCACGGAAGCCGGTCTTCTTATCGAGGAATGATTGGCTGGCAACCCCGCTCACGTATCCCTTCTTGCAGATGGCCGCCGCCAGTTCCGGCGTCTCGATGCGGATGGATTGCGGGTCTTCCGAGACTTGGCAGGCTTGGGGCCCATTGGCGTACGAGGCGACCGTAGAATCGCCGACCAGGACGGTGTGCATTGGCTTGGTGGCCCGGACGCTGTCCGCCGCGACGGAAGTGGCGACTGCGGCCACGGCAATCATCAGGGACCGGAGACTTCTCGCAAGCATCTCGTTTTCCTCCAGGAGAACTAACGGCTGATGACAAGATCATCGCACGCCGCAGGAGTGTTCACAAGCCGGCTTCAGAGAATAGACGGCTACTGTCGGAATGGGGGGTGCCGAAATTGACGTTCCGGCGAGAAAGAATCAGCGGTTGCAGAAAACGAACGATTTGTGACACGCTGTTCGGCGCGGCTATAATGGGGGACCGGCGAGTCGGCCGGATGCCAAGAGCCGCACGCTTGCCCATCGACCTGCGAAGGAGAATTTCCCTGATGAACGGAACAACAAGATGTTTGTCGTAACCAAACCATGATTACCACATGGATCCTAGCGCACCTTGCTTCAGTCATTGGCGCATCGCTGAGTATTCTGGCGATCGCGCACATGCTGCGACAACGTCGCTCTCCCAGTAGTACCGCGGCCTGGCTTCTGGTGATCATCGCCGTGCCGTACCTTGGGGTGCCGCTGTTTCTCATGTTCGGCGGCCGCAAACTGCGTCGTCGCGCCGAAAGCAAGGACGACCTGGGGCTGATTGCACGCGGGGAAATTCCGCTGGAAAAGAGCAATTACGTCGACCGCACCCTGCGTTTGTATGGTATTCCGGGAGCGACCGCCGGAAATCGCATGACGCTTTGTGCGACGGGGGTCGAGGGGTTGCAGGCAATGCTGCAATTGGTGGACGAAGCGGTTCGCTCGATCCACCTGGAAACGTTCATCTTCAGTCGCGACGAGGTCGGTCAGGACGTTCTGCATCGCCTGGCCAAGCGGGCTGCGGAGGGGCTGGAGGTGCGGTTGCTGGTGGACGGCGTCGGATCGCTGAAGACTCCGCGACACTTCTATGCGCCTTTCATCCGGGCCGGCGGCAAGCTGGCGGTTTTCAATCCGGTGCTTCATATCCCCTTCGCACGGCGAACCAATCTGCGAAACCATCGCAAGATTGCCGTTGCCGACGGCCAGCGGGCGCTGGCCGGTGGAATGAACATCAGCGGCGAAGACATGTTTGCGGCTCCTAAGTCGGGAGCATGGCAAGACCTGTCATTCGTCGTGGAAGGACCGGCCGCCTGGCATTTCGACCAGGTATTTCGCTCGGACTGGAAGTTCGCGATGGGCGAAAACCTCGACGGCGCCGCCGATTGTCCCCCCGGCGGCTGGCCGCACGGGGCTGAGTTGCAGGTGGTCCCATCCGGACCGGACGTGGCGAATGACCCCTTGCTCGATACGATCCTCATGTCGATTTTCTCGGCAAGGCAGCGAGTGTGGATCGTCACTCCCTACTTTGTGCCCGACGATACGGTGGCGCAAGCACTCCTGGTGGCGTGCCACCGCGGCGTCGATGTGTGCATATTGGTGCCGGAAAAGTCGAACCACGTCCTGGCCGACATCGCGCGGGGCAGCTTTCTTCGCGACATCGAGCGGGCGGGGGGAACCATTTGGCAGTACACTCCCGGAATGCTGCATGGCAAATTGGTTATCGTTGACCACGACGTGGCGATGGTCGGTTCGGCAAACATGGACATGCGCAGCCTCCTGTTGAACTTCGAGATCATGCAGTTCGTCTACAGCAAAGCCGAGATCGACGCGCTCGAAGCGTGGGTGTGCAGATTAGTCCAGGACTCGAAAGCCGGCATGTCTGCCTTGGGCGCCATGCGGGAAATCATCGAAAATCTGACGCGAGTTGTTGAACCGCAACTCTAACACCGCCCATGCACGATCATACGACGCTAAAGGTGATAACCTTGAATCTCGCCCACGGGCGCAAAGACGCCTGGCATCAGGCATTGCTGCGGCGGGCTGCGATTCAAGCCAACCTGGATGAGGTGGTGCGGATCTTGCGGCAGGAACAGCCCGACGTGGTTGCGCTGCAAGAGGCCGATGGCCCCTCGCTGTGGAGCGGCCGCTTCGACCACGTCGCCTATCTGTCGGAAAAGGCGGGGATTCCCTATTTCGTACTCGGTGAGCACGTGCGGCGTATGAAACTGTCTTACGGCACGGCGCTAGTTTCGCGTCACCT
>JBEKZQ010000521.1:0-4282 GCA_049509675.1 Thermoguttaceae bacterium
ACCGACGAAACTCTGCTCCGCACCCGGTAAACGAATCAGACCGGCGGCAAGCGACCGAAGCCCCACCAGTACAACGGTTTGCTCGACCCACCCTACATTTTTATGAATAATCCGGGTTAGGGATTGGGGGTTGCGAATCGGGGTTTTTGGCGGTCCTCTGCCTCTAATCCCCTAACTGCTAATCCCTAATCCCTCAGATACTTCTGATAGGCCGCGACGGCCAAGGCGTCGCAACGTTCGTTCTCGATGTGGCCCTGATGGCCGCGGATGTGCGTAAAACGCACCTCGTGCCGGCCGAGAAGCTCGTCCAGTTGCCGCCAGAGATCTTCGTTTTTGACGGGCTTCCAGGCGCTGCCCTCGCGGCGGCGCCAGCCGTTGCCCTTCCATTTGGGCAACCATTCCGTCAGGCCTTTGCCGACGTAGATGCTGTCGCTGATCAGCTCCACTCGGGTCGGCCGCTTCAGCGTTTCCAAACCGCGGACTACCGCGAGCATCTCCATGCGGTTGTTCGTGGTCTCGCGCTCGCCGCCGGAACATTCCAGCTCTTTGCCCGAGCCCGGATGCCGCAAGATGAACGCCCAGCCACCCGGACCGGGGTTGCCGCTGCACGCGCCGTCGGTGAACAGTTGAACTTCTGGCGTAGTCATTTCGTGCCGCTCTCCGCCACCCACTGTTCACTCCCCATGTCCTCGGGCCGGGGCGGCTCAGAGAGCGCCCAGGGCAAGCGCACCGTAAAAACACTTCCCTTGCCAAGCTCGCTCTGGACGGCCACGCTGCCGTGCAGCAGTTTACACAGTTCCTTGACAATCGATAAGCCCAGGCCGCTGCCGGAGTACTCGCGGGTCATGGCGTCGCCGGACGGCGCGCCCACGCGCCCCTGGCGAAACTTCTCGAAAATCACCTGCTGGTCCTCTTCGGCGATGCCCACGCCCGTGTCGGCCACCCGCATGACCAGGTTGTCTTCGTCGTCGCGGAAAACACTGACGGTGATGCGGCCGCCCTCGGGCGTGAACTTGATGGCGTTGGACAACAGGTTGTTGAGGATCTGCTGCACGCGGGCCTGGTCTTGGCGCATGGGCGGCAGATCGCCTTGGAGCGATGCTTCCAAGTCGATGTTCTTCTTTTCCGAGAGCGGTCGGGCCATGTCGCACTGGGCCGCAATCACCGGGTCCACGCGGAAGTCGGTCAGGCGGATATCCATCTTGCCGCTTTCCATTTTGGCCAGATCGAGGATGTCGTTGATCATGTCCAGGAGGGTGCGGCCCGATTTTTGGATGTTCTGCACGTAGCGCTTCTGCCGATCGTCCAGGGCGTTGATCGAGCCGAGCACTTCACTGAAGCCCAGGATACTGTTCAGGGGCGTGCGCAGCTCGTGGCTCATGGTGGCCAGAAAATCGCTCTTCACCAGGTTCATTTCGTACAGTCGCATGTTCATCTGGGCCAGCTCGTCGACCTTCACGTCGAGATTGACGTTGGCCTGCCGCAGCTCTTCCTGCGTGGTGACCAGGTGTCGCAACATGCGGTTGAAGGCCAGGGCCAATTCCTCGAACTCGTCGCCCGTGTGGATCTCCGCCCGCAAGGCCAGATTGCCGCGGCTGATGGCATCGCTCACGTCGCGAAGGTGCCGCAGGGGCTTGACGATCACGTAGCGCACGATCAGGTAGGAGATCACCGTGGCCACGAAGCCGGTGAACAAGGCCGTGGTCCAGAGGACGACCCGATTGACGAACAGTTTGTGCTGCATGGGGCCATCGGGAATGGTCACTTTGGCGATTGCGATCAGGTCGCCCTCGTGGGCCGGCGGCATTCCGGACAACGACGCCCCGGCGCCGTTCTGATCGTAGCCCGACCCGCCGGGCGGTGGCAGATGGCATACCAGCAGGCAGGACTTGTCGGCGTAAATGGCCTTGTAGTACTGGTATTGGTTGGCCTCAGGCAGCGATCGGTCGCGGAAATCCGGCGATTGCTCGGGACCGGCCTTGAGGAATTCGTCGCGCATCTGCCGTTCGAAATCGTCCTGGGGCGCCTTCGGTCCCTCGGTGGCGTCGGGGCGAATGAACTTGTGTTCGTATTGTTCTTTGCTGAGATTCTTCAGGCTGAGGCTATCCGTGTACGACGACACCCCCTCTTTCTGCGGATCTCTCTTTGCGTCCCGCAGTTCCATCCCGCGCCAATGCGTGGTGAGCATCGCGTGATCGACGAGCAGCCGGCCGGTGCTTCGATTCTGCTCGCGCACCAGTTTCTCGGTCCGGCTTCCATAGATCCAGAAGCTGCCGGCGATGACCAGCACCAGGCCGACGAAGAACAGAAACAGCAGTTTCAGCTCCAGATTGGTCTCGCCGAGCACGCGTTTGATGGAACGGTAGGCCATAGTTCTCCCATTCTACGGCAGCCGTCGCACTGCCGCCAACCCCAGAGGGTCAGGATCTCACTAGCCCGAAGCGCCAGCGAGGGTCCGGCCGCGGCATATCCCTCGCTTGCGCTTCGGGCTAGTGCGGGGTTTTCAGAGAAGGCCCCGCAGTGCTACAGCATATCCAACGGATCCACGTCGGCGATCCATTGCACTTGCTGGGGCGGCCGCAGATCGGCGGTCGCCTGGCGCACGGCCGCCCGCAGCCGCTCGCCGTCGGGCCCCTGAACCTGGATCTGGAAGCGGTACTTGCCTCGCAGGCGGGCGAAGGGGGCCGGGGCGGGCCCCAGCAGGCGCGCACCGGCCTGGTGCGCTGCCAACGCCGCCGAGAGTCGTGCGGCCAAATCGAGAGCAAACTGCGACGTGACCGCCTCGACCGGCCCGCGGATCACCAGCCGGATCATGGCGGCGAAGGGTGGGTAGTGCAACATTTCCCGCATGGGCAGTTCGCCGGCCGCGAAGGCGGCGAAATCGTGCCGTACCGCCGCCTGAATGGCCGGATGGTCCGGGCTGAACGTCTGCACGAGCACGCGGCCTCCCTTGGCGCCGCGGCCGGTCCGGCCCGCCACCTGGGTCACCAGTTGAAAGGTCCGCTCGGCGGCACGGAAGTCGGGCAAGTGCAGCGCCGTGTCGGCATTGATCACCCCGACCAGCGTGACCTCGGGAAAATCCAGCCCTTTGGCAATCATTTGCGTGCCGAGCAAGATTCGCACCTTACCGGAGCGGAACGCGGCCAGGGCCCGCTCATGGCTGCCGTGAGTACGCATGGTGTCGGTATCCATGCGCAGACACGCCACGCCCGGGAATCGGGCCCGCACTTCCGCCTCCAATCGCTGGGTGCCCAAGCCGCCGTAGCGGATGCCGGAGAACTGGCAGTTGGGGCACACCGCGGGGGCCGGCACCTGGTAGTCGCAATAGTGACACAGGGCGATCTCTTCGGTGCGGTGGTGCGTCAGCGCGATGTCGCAGTCGGGACATCGCATTACCTGGCCGCAGGCCGGACATTGGATGTGCGTGGAAAAACCGCGGCGGTTCAGCAGCAAGATCACCTGCCCGCCGTCGTCCAGAGCCCGGGCCATGGCCTGCTGCAATTGGCGGCCGATCGCCCCGTGCGACGAGCGCTGCCGGTTGTCGTCCCGCAGATCGACCGTGCCCACGATGGGCAGTGGCCGGCCGAGCACGCGGCGCGGCATTTCGATCAACTGGTACTCGCCTTGCCGGGCCCGGTTCCAACTCTCCAACGACGGCGTGGCCGAGCCCAGCACCAGCGGCACGCCTTCGGCGGCGGCCCGGGCCAGGGCCACGTCGCGGGCGTGGTAGCGCGGAGCCGTCTCCTGTTTGAAGGAACCCTCGTGTTCCTCGTCCAGCACGATCAGGCCCAGTTGCGGCGTGGGGGCGAAGACGGCACTGCGGGCGCCGACGACCACCGACACCTCGCCGTCGGCGATCCGCTGCCAATGCCGGTGCCGTTCGGCATCGCTGAGATGGCTGTGCAGCACGGCCACTTCGCCGAATCGGGCCGCAAAACGCCCCACCGTCTGCGGCGTGAGGCTGATTTCCGGCACTAGCACGATCGCCTGCCGCCCAAAACGCACCACCTCCTGGATGGCCTGAATGTACACCTCCGTCTTGCCGCTGCCGGTCACGCCATGAATGAGCAACGTCTGATGCCGGCGGGCGTGCAGGCTCTGCAGAATGGCGGCCAGGGCCCGCTGCTGGTCCGGATTGAGCACCAAATTCTGTTCTTGGGCCGTTTTGGCGGCCGGCTGGGGCGGTCCGCTCCGCACGCGCTCGCTTTGGGCGCGGATCAATCCCTTGCGGCGCAAGGCGACAATGGGTGCCGTCGTCGAGCCGGCCGCGACGGCCAACTCC
>JBEKZQ010000522.1:0-4270 GCA_049509675.1 Thermoguttaceae bacterium
AGTCACGTTGGCGCGCAGACATCGTTGCGCACAATGCGATCACAGGAACCACCAACGCGCCAGACCAGAGGACGTCCATGTTAACAAGCCCAAGTTCGCTCCTTATCAGGCCCAATGCCTGCTCGGCGGCTCTCTCGGTCTTTTTCCATGCTGAAAGCACTTCGCGTCTCTCTAGTTCGTGCAGAGGCGTGCGATTCCGCCCGTCCGGCTTAGCCACAAACGCGCAGGCACGGAACAGGTGCATTACATTGAGCCGGTTGAAACCCTGCTGTCGCAGTCTGCTAAGGAATGGTGTAACTTCGTCTGCTACGAACCCCGAATGGCGAGCGGCAACTTGGGCGCTCTCAATATCCTCTTTCTTGAGTCGAACGCCCAAGGTATTGATTCGTGTGAAGGCCTTCACGGCGGCGTCAAAACTATGATTAACCATGCGAACCACGGGTATCTCGTAGTCAAGAATTCGTCGGACGGCCTCGAATTCGGCCTCCCGCCTTTCCGCGTTCCGGCCGCCGTCCAGGTTGCGCCTCAGATGTCGATACCTTTCGTCGTCCCACACGTCTGACACGCGCACCCAGTTGGCGTCTTTGCGCGTAGCAGCGTTGGCAAGGCGGAACTTCTTCTCTTCCGGATGAAATACGACCTCTATGCCCTCGTCGCCGTTCATCGTGCGTGAGAGAGTGATGACTCTTTGCTGACCATCTATCAGCCAGTTCATGAGTGCCGCCCGGAGAGGTCGTGGGTCGGGTCGGCGTGCGCGCGCCTCCTCATCACTTTGCCAAAGAAGAAATGACGAAATGGGGAATCCACGGTAAAGGGAGTCGATCAGGCGTGGCGCTTTGCTGCGTTGCCACACGTACTCGCGCTGGAACTCCGGAATCACAATGCGTCCGGTCCGGTAATCTTCTACCAGTTGTTTGACTTTGAATGTCTGGTGTTCGAGACGAGGTTCGGTGGCCATCATCATTTCGTTCCTTATTTTGGGGACTTGCAGCGGGGAGGCGGCGACTTGACTGGTCCGTCTTTCTCTCATTCGTTCGTGGCGAATGCTGTGTTAGGTCTTCCGGGTCAGGTATTCCGTCCGTTTGCCGGCAGGTCCACGTTGCGACTGTTCCAGCTTAGCGGGTGAGCGCCGCTTGTCAAGAACGGTGCCTTTCTTGGTAAGGGCTCTCGCCCCACGGGCCTTACGACACGCCAATTTCTTGGCAATCGCGTATTTTGAATTCGAGAATCGAAGCGCCGAGAACCCGACAGGAAGGTGGTAAGTCTGACATGCGTCGTACGCAAGATAGCGTGTCTTGTTTGCCATCTCCTACCGGAGTTCGGGCCGACGGGGTACCGAAATACCAGCCAAGGGCGGCGCTGCGCCCTGGCCTGGGCTGTTGTGTTCGCGCCCCGGCCAAAGGGGGCAGTCCCCGTGGACGGTTACCTTTTCCGCAGTGCCCGTCCGATCACCGGCAGCGCGATGGAAAGGGCCAACACAAGGACAATGACCGCCAGCATGGCCCAGGTGGGAAGCAGGGGCTGCTGCGGCGCGGGAATCCACCACTCGGCGATCATCTTCAGTCCGACCAGGGCCAGCACGGCGGCCAGGCCGTAATGCAGGCCCTCGCAGGCCTCCAAGGCGCCGGCCAGCAGGAAGTACAAAGCCCGCAGGCCGAGGATCGCGAAAACGTTGGAAGTGAAGATCACGAAGGGGTCTTTGGAAATGCCGAAAATGGCCGGCACGCTGTCCAGCGCGAACAACACATCGCTGCTCTCGATGACCAGCAGCACCAGGCACAGCGTGGTGACGTGCAGTCGGCCGCCGCAGCGCACCACGAACCGGCCGCCGTGCTCCTCGCAACCGCCCGGTGCGATGCGCAGCCAGCGCCGGGCCGCACGCAAAATCCAACTCTGCTGCGGGTCGAACTGCTCGGCCGAAGGCTTGGCCAAGCAATAGGCCGAGTATACCAGGAACGCCCCGAAAAGCGGCAGCAGCCAGTCGAAGCGGTGGATCGCCGCCGCCCCGACGACGATCATCACCAATCGCATGACCATGGCGCCCAGGATGCCCCAGAATAACACCCGATATTGGTAACCTAGCGGGATCTGGAAGAATCGGAAGATGACGGCGAAGACAAAGACGTTGTCGACCGACAGCGACCATTCCAGCAGGTAACCGGCCGAGAACTGCAGTGCCGCGTCGCTTCCCCGCCAACGCCAGAGAAAGCCGTTGAACACCAGCGCCAGCAGGCACCACGCGGCCGTCACGGCGGTCGATTGACGCAGCGACGCTCGCCGGTCGCGGCGATGGAACACGATCAAATCGATTGCCAGCAAGGCCGCGACCAGGACCCCGAAGGCAAGCCAATTCCCAAAGACAACCGGCGGCAAAGCGTTTTCCTTCTTTAATTCCCCAACAGCCGTTGTAGGTCCATCGGGAAGATACAATAAAGTGGGCGGGAAGCCTAGTGCTCCCCGGCCCTCGATCCGCTAGCGTTAAAGCGGCCGGCGCATTATGATATTAGCATCGACCGACCGAACAGGAGAATTGCCAGGACAGGTACGAGGCACGCACCATGAAGGTCTCTATTGCTTTTCTTTTGGCCTTCCTGATCTTGACGGCCTCCCCAGCCCCGAGAGCCCGCGGAGCCGACCCAGACAAGACCGAAGCGGCCACCCGCCAGTACGCCACGGCCGTGGCCCTGCAAAACCGCGCCGTCTACGATCTGGCTGCCGAGGAGTGGACGAAGTTCATCAATGCTTATGCCTCCGACTCGCGGATCGATCGGGCTTTCCACTATCTGGGCATCTGCTACCTGCAGAACAATCAACTGGAGACGGCCCGGCAGTGCTTCGAGACGGTCATCAAGAGCTATCCCAGGTTCGAGTTGCTGGAGGCCACCTATTTGCACCTGGGGGTGACGCAGTACAAGTTGGGGCAATCGGGCAAGCCGGCCATGTACGACGCGGCGGCCGACACGTTCGGCGCCCTGATCAAGAACTATCCGCAGGGGAAATTCTTGCCCCAGGCGCTATTCAATCGCGGCGATTGTTTCTACCACCGCGGTCGCCAGGCGGAAGCCGCACGGCTCTACGCCCAAGTGGTCCAACAGTTTCCCAACGACAAACTGGCGGCCGACGCCCTGTATGCCCTGGGCGTTACCCAGGAAGAATTGAACCAGCCGGCCGAGGCCGGCAAGACCTACGACGAATTCTTGAAGCGGTATCCGCAGGCGGGGCTGGCCACCGAGGTCATCATGCGGCGGGGCGAGACGCTGTTCGTCGCGGGGCAGTACGATGCGGCGGCACAGTGGTTTGCCACGGCCGCGGCCCGGCCGGGGTTTGCGCTGGCCGATCACGCCACGGTGCGTCAGGCGGCCTCGTTGGCCCAGGCGAAGAAATATACCGAGGCCGCCGCCTTGTACGCCGCCTTGCCCGCCAGGTTTCCCCAATCGCGCTACGCCCCCTCGGCCAATCTGCTGGCCGGGAAGTGCTGCTATCTGGCCGCCAATTACGCCGCCGCCCGCGACCTGTTGGGCAAGGCCCTGGCGGCCGGCGGCGAGGGGTCCTTCGAGGCCGCCCATTGGATCGCCCGCAGCCTCTTGAAAGAGAACAAGCCGACCGAGGCCCTGGCGGTGCTGGATAGGGTTTTGCCGTTGGTGGCTCAGGCGCCGATGGCCGCGCAGTTGTGGATGGACCAGGCCGACGCAACGTATGAGATTCTCCAGCGTCGCGGCACGGCGCCCAACCTTTATGCCGGCGTGGCCCTAAAATTCCCGCAGGACCCGATCGCTGCACAGGCCCTGTACATGGCCGCGTTTTCCGCCATGAACCAGGGCGATTATGCGGCCGCGCTGAGACATGGCGATGCCTTCCTGGCGGTGCATCCCAACGACGAGCTGGCGCCCGACGTGCTGCACGTCTCCGCCGAAAGCAACCTGCAGTTGGGCAAGTACGCGGAAGCCGAGGGCCTGTTGGCCCAGGCACTGGCGAAGTTTCCCAACCACCCGGACGCCGACGCGTGGAAAGTTCGCCGCGGCCTGGCCCTGCAGTTGCAAAAGAAGCACAGGGAAACCGTGGCCCTGTTGCAGCCGCTGCTGCCCGGCATACGCAACGCCGCAGCGGCGGCCGAGGCCAACTTTCTGATCGGCGGCAGCCAGATCGAGCTGCAGCAGTTTGCGGAAGCGGTCCGCGCTCTGGAAGCCTCGCTTGCCGCCGCGCCGAAGTGGCGTCAGGCCGATGAGTGCCGCCTGCTGTTGGCTCAAAGCTATCGCCAGTTGGGCAACGT
>JBEKZQ010000523.1:0-4267 GCA_049509675.1 Thermoguttaceae bacterium
AAACTTCGACGACTGATCCGTCTGCAGCCGCAGACCTTTCTCCGCCGCGCGCACCTGCATCATGTCCGTCACGTCACGCATCATACCGCCCAAATCGAACGGGACATCCGCCAATTGCACGCGGCCGGCCTCGATTTTCGCCACTTCCAAGACATCGTTGATCAGGGTCAGCAGGTGTTCGCCGCTACGATTGATGATGTCGAGTTTTTTGCGCTGGCCTTGGGTCGCGTCCGGCTCCCGCCGCATGATGTTGGAGAAGCCAAGAATGGCGTTCAGCGGCGTACGCAGTTCGTGGCTCATATTGGCCAGGAACACGCTCTTGGCTTTGTTGGCGGCTTCCGCCGCATCTCGCGCCACCCGCAGTTCCGCGGTGCGCTGCTGAACAGTATCCTCCAAATGGTCCCGATGCAGCCGCAAAGCTTCCTCAGCCTGCTTGCGCTCGGTGATGTCCATGATCGTGCCGATGACTTTGGTGACCAGACCATCTTGGCGCACCGCCGTCGCGGTGGTTCGAATCCATTTCCGGCGGCCATCGGCGGAAGTAAAAAGGAATTCGAGGTCGTAGGGCTCCCCCTGTTGCACGCACCGCTGAAATGCCGCCAACACGGTGGGACGGTCGTCTGGATCGTAACACCTAAGGCTGCGGTCGATGTATTCCCCTGACAACTGGGCCTGTGGTTCGAAACCATGAATGCGAAAAGTCTCCTCGGTCCAGAAGGGGATCTGGTGTCCGACGTCCCACTCCCATCCGCCGATTTCGGCCAGTCGCTGCGTCGCATTCAGCAAGGACTGGCTTGCTTGCAGCGCCGCCTGGCGCGATTTCAGTGCGTCGCTCATGTGCTCGAAGTCCGCCGCCAACGCGGTCAATTCGGCAAAGGCGCTGGGGACGGAAGCCCAAGCCTTGCCTCGACTGAAATTTCCACTGGCTAGCGCGCTGGTCCTCAGGCTAAGTTGCGTCAGTGGGACGGCGACGTGCTGCTCAAGTCGGCGGCGCAGGCTCCAGGCCAGGGCCAGCCAAGTGCCCGAGGACGCCAAGAGGGTCAGGCCAAAGGCCCAGACATACGTCACCATGGAGGCCAGCAGCGGGACCTGGTCGACGACGACCCATCCAGATCGCTGGACTCGGGTAGCGCTGCCCAGAACCAGCGTGCCAGCGTATCTGTAAAAAAGTGTCACATCCCCGCTCACGCCCCGGCGAAACACCTCCAGGTCGCTCTCGTTGGTTCGCTGCTCGACCAAATCGAAAGAAGGATGCGCCAGCAGCATCCCAGACTGATCCAGAATGAAGATTGCGTCTCGACTCGATGCGTCTTTGCCATGGGTGATTTCGTCCTGAAGCGATCCCAGGCTCAATTCACCAACCACCCGACCACCGAGATCAAGGGGCCTGATCAGGTAGACCGTCGGACGGCCTGTGCGAACCGATACAAAAGGGCGAGAGATGGTGATCGCTTTCTGTTCCGTCCCCTGAAAGTCCGGTACGTTGGACATATCCAGCCCCTGGTAGCGCGGATCGGGAGGCCAGAGCAGCGTGATCCTGCTGTCGACGTCCAATTGGTAGATGGTGTCAAAGTACCCGTACGCCTTCCATGTGCCTTGCATGAACGTCGCTAGGTTGTCTGATGATGTGACCCCGGCGACTTGGCCTACTGCGTCCAACACCCGGGTCGCCTGATCCAAGTAAAGGTCTACGGTCCTGGCCATCCATTGGGTGGTCTGACGTTGCTGAGCTTCGAGCGTTCGCTCTTCCAAATAGCCCGCCCCGCCGATGGCGGTCACGCTCAGGGCCGCCAACGGCAGAAACAGGCGCCAGAGCACCACACGTTGTAGCACCTCAACGAGAGTGGGTGGTTTCTTCTGGCTCGACAAGCCACGCCCCTCAATGCTCCGTTGGTTTCACGTCACTGATGCCGACATACTTGCCGTTGCGAATGACGCCAAGATGGATGGGGCGTACTACATCGCCGTGTTCATCGAAGTGAAAGGTGTCGCTCACGCCCTTGAAATCCTTCATGCCTAGCAGGGCTTGCTTCAGCCCGTCGGCTTTGCCGCCGGTCTCCCGCAGGGCGACTGCCAGCACGTTGGCGGCTTCATAGGCCATTACCGCGCCGAATGATGGGACGAGGCCGAACCTGGCTTGGAAGCGTTTGGCAAAATCCTGGTAATCAGTGCTCTCCTTGTTCACCGCACTAATCAGTTCGATTTCCATATCTTCTACTGCTTTGCCGCCATTGTTGATCAACGTCTCCGTCTGCGCCCACGACGAGGTGTACAACGGGACTTGCCAGTCGATCAGACGGGTGCGCTGGGCGATCAGCGCGGTGTCGACATCGGCCGCGATGATCAAGACCTCGTCCGGGTTGCTCTCGCGCAACTGGGCGATCAACGGAGTGAAGTCAGGCCGCGCCCTCGACGAAAAGCCGGTCGAGGCAACCACCTTGCCCCCCAGAGACTGGAATTCTCCCGCGAAGGCATTCAGATAGCCAGTGGTGTAGGCGGCGTTATCCGTGTCGTAAATGACGGCGACGCGGGTTCTATTGTGGTCCCGGCGAATGTGCTGAGCGGAATGAATGGCCTGATCCGCCACGGTTTGGCAAATACGGAGAAAATAATCAGACTTGCCAGTGAGTTGCGGGGCCGATGCCGTGGCGCTGAGCATCACGACGCGGGCTGTATTCGTCACGGCCAATCCCGCCAAGGTCTGGCTGCTGGTTGGGTGACCAATGACGGCTACGATGCCGGCCGTGATCAGTTCGCGGTCAGCAGCCTGGGCGCCTTCCGGCGTGCCCAGGTCATCCCGTACCACCAACTCAATCGGATGCCCGGCAACACCACCCGCGGCGTTGATCTCCTCGACGGCCAACTGCACCCCGTTGCGTTCCTGAATCCCCAGTTCGGCTTGGAAGCCGGTCAGTTGGCCAACAAAGCCCACGCGGACAGGTTCCCTCCTGGTGCAGTTCGTGAGAGGGAGAGCCGCCATCGCGATCAACAGAACCCCCAGTATCGAACGCCCTGCCGATCGGCACACTAGCTTCATCGCGTTCATCTGTATGCCTCCAGTTGCTCGGGTTATGGAATTCGATGGGCGCACCATGATCGCGCGTCTTCAAGGAACTCCCTGCCTCGTCCAGCGCATCTCCCTTCACCGGGGCAACGTAAAATGCACCGCCGGGGTTCCTGTTCCTGATTCGTCCACCCTGGGTATACTCCGATCACCCGAGGAGACGAAAATCCTTGGTGTTCCGGCGACAGTGCATTTTGTCGCCCGCTCTGGGCCCATCCACGCCATCGCCGTAATCCATGGTTGCCGACCCACCGCGCGTCTTTCCTCATGGACGCCAAGACTTCTGGAGCCGAGAGGCGGTCATGGGACCAGGCCCGCCTTCGGCGGCGCGCCGAAAGCGCGCCTTGACCGCCTCTCGGCTTCGGAAAGAGACGCTTCCTTGAGGAAAGGCGGCGCTCCCTGCCGAACTGGCGCCGCCCGGCGGGCGCGCGCGGCGGCGGAGCGGTGAAGAGTGAGGGACAGACTTCTTCTCCGCGCGGCGCAGGGCGACGTTTGCCGGGACAAGGTTCCGTAGCGCCGCTCCGCCTCGCAATGAGAGGATGCTGCAAGCGGAATCGCGCCAGCCTTGCTCCGCGCCCGCCAATTTGCGAAAATCTCGCCCCACCCTCTCACCCTAAGGCGACGCTCATGCCCGCTCTGCGCTCCCGCACTTCCACGCACGGCCGCAACATGGCCGGCGCGCGCGGCCTGTGGCGCGCCACCGGCATGAAGGAGGGCGACTTCGGCAAGCCGATCGTCGCGGTGGTCAATTCCTTCACCCAGTTCGTGCCCGGCCACGTCCACCTGAAGGACCTCGGCCAGCTCGTCGCCCGCGAAATCGAGGCGGCGGGCGGTGTCGCCAAGGAGTTCAACACCATCGCGATCGACGACGGCATCGCGATGGGCCACGACGGCATGCTCTATTCGCTGCCGAGCCGCGAGGTGATCGCCGACAGCGTCGAATACATGGTCAACGCCCATTGCGCCGACGCGATGGTGTGCATCTCCAATTGCGACAAGATCACCCCCGGCATGCTGATGGCGGCGCTGCGCCTCAACATCCCCGCCGTGTTCGTCTCCGGCGGGCCGATGGAAGCGGGCAAGGTCACTTCGAAGGGCAAGATCAAGAAAGTCGACCTGATCGACGCAATGGTCGCCGCCGCCGACAGCAAGGTGAGCGACGAAGAAGTCAACGCCCTCGAGCGCTCGGCCTGTCCGACCTGC
>JBEKZQ010000524.1:0-4261 GCA_049509675.1 Thermoguttaceae bacterium
CGGCGGGGAAGCCGTCCCGCTGCGCCGCGCCCGCGGCCGGCGGCTGGTCGCTTCGTTCCGCTCCGGCGAGCACGTCGGAGCAAGCCTGGTTTCCAAAGGCGCGGCTGTAGCCGCGCCAGTCGCTGTTGAGCCGTAACCGCCACGTTCCCGGCGACGGAAACCCCAGCTTGTAGTTCTCGTGGGCAAGATGAGAGAGATTCACCACGACCACCACGTCATCGCCGGGGCCGCCCTGGTGCCAACGATGATAGGCCATGACGTCGTCGGCCTGGTTCTGATGGAAGGTGTTCAGGCCGGATCCGGAAAGTCCACGCGTACAGCCCGACCGGTTGAGGCGAAGATGAATCAAGTCCCGATACATCCGCACCAGGCCGCTGAACTCTTCGGACTTGTGCCAGTCCAACGGGACCGAATCCTGGAACCAGCCGTCTTCGAGGAACTCCTGTCCCTGAAAGAGCATGGGGATGCCCGGCGCCGTGAGCACCAAGGCCGCCGCCAAGGTGGTGCGCTTCTGTGCGAACCAACTGTCGGGATTATGAGGGTCGATTTCCGAAGCGACGCGGGCTTTGCCGTTCGCCACTTCGTCGTGCGACTCGCTGTAGATGACGCGTTGGAACGGGTCGCCGTTGTAGCGGGCCTCGATCGCCCCGCGAACGCTGTCCAGCGAGCGTTGCTCGTCGCTGGGCGTGATGACGGCGGCCCGCACGGGATGCACGAAGCGCGCCGCCCATTGAGCCGTGAAACCCCCGCCGGCCTGGTCCACGGGCTTCGTGATCCGGTCGTCGTTCTGCAAGTCCTCGGCGATCGTGATGCGTCCGGGATAGCGCTGTCGCATGTCGCGATTGATCCACTGGACGAGGCTCCAGCCGTCTGGCAGGTCGCCGCCGGGATCGTCGGATGCCCGCACGTTGTGGATATACAGCGTCATGTCGAATCGCAGGCCGTCGACGTGATATTCCTCGAGCCACATGAGGGCGTTGTCGCGGATGAATTGGCGGACTTCCTTGCGGCCGTAGTCGGGGCGCGTCAGCCCCCAAGGGGTCTCGGCGTGCCAATCGTTGTAGAAGTAGATGCCGCCCATGCCGTTTTCGCTCCAGCCGTCGAACTGCCACAGATCGAGATCGCTGGGGCCGAAGTGGTTGTAGACCACGTCCAGGATCACCGCCAGGCCGGCCCGATGCGCCGCCTTGACGAACCGTTTGAAGCCGGCCGGCCCGCCGTAGTTGGTTTCCACGGCGAAAACGCAGGAGGGGTTGTATCCCCACGACAACTCGCCGGCGAACTGGGCCAGGGGCATCACTTCAATGACGTTCACGCCCAATCGCTGCAAATGGTCGAGTTTCTGCACGGCCTCTGCGAACTTGTCCGACTTTCCATCCTCTTTGTCGTGAAAAGTTCCCAAATGCATTTCATAAATCACCAGTTCGTTGACCGCAGGGAGGTGGAAATCGTCGCCTTCCCAGTCGAAGTGCGGGTCGTAGACCACCGCGTTGCCCACCGA
Organism: Thermoguttaceae bacterium; assembly: GCA_049509675.1. Lineage (GTDB taxonomy): Bacteria > Planctomycetota > Planctomycetia > Pirellulales > Thermoguttaceae > JBEKZQ01. The sequence goes on from JBEKZQ010000524.1 coordinate 1,502, forward strand.
ACTGGTGACCTGGCGCGCATAGGGGTCGATGCGCAGCAACGTTTTGTCGCCGTTGACGATGCGGTAGCGATACTCGTCGCCGACGGCGGCCGAGGCGATGTCCGCGTACCAGTAGCCATCCTCCTCCTTCACCATGGGGTGCGCGTCGGCCGACCAATCGTTGAACGAGCCGGTGACGCACACCGCGTCGGCGTGAGGAGCCCATACGCGGAACGCGACGCCCGACTCGTGAAGGATCGCTCCCATCCCGGCGCGGGCTTTCTCGACTGCGGTTGTTGACATGCGCGCGCTCTCTATGCCTGGCCGGCGACCTCGATCGCTCGGGGGCGCGATTCGTTTGGCGGCTTCCGCTTGGCTTGCTCTAAAATGGCCCCGGCGAAGCGCGTGAGCCGCAGTTCGATGGCGGCCCCTGCCGCCCCCTCGTTGAAATGCGAATCCAGCTCTTGCGGTGGGATTCCAAGGGCGCGGAGGATTTCTACGACCACGTCCCTGGCCGCTTCCCTGACCGCTTTGTTCGCCTCGTTCATAAATGGTTTCTCCTCGTAAAGCCCCCGCGCGGGGGAAAACCACAATCCACCGGCGATCAGAAAGGTCGCAGGAGCAGCAGGATGATCAGAATCACCACGATCAATCCCAGCCCGCCGCTCGGGCCATAGCCCCAGCTTCGGCTGTGAGGCCACGCGGGCAGCGTACCCACTGATCCCAGAAGCATAAGAACCAGGATCACGATCAAGATAGTACCAAGCATGTCAGTTCTCCTTTCAAGAAAGAAACGTGCGAACATAGTGACTTGATGGGTAGTTTCATTGGTGCGCCGCCTCCATGACTCGTGGACCGCTATCCGGCTGGGCCTGTTTCTCGGGCGGCGGCAAGAGCGGCTGGATCAGCAGGCGGACCTGTTCCTGCGCCTCCGCCAACGTGGCCACGACGTGCGTTGCGGCGCCGGCGCCGATGCGCACTCTTGCCTTGCTCAGGTCGCCTTGTGCGTTCCACAATCCCACGACGACGGGTACTTGCGGAAAGCGGCCACGAACCTGCTTGCACAGGTGGCGGGCATGCATCACGGCGGCGGGAGGCGTGGCCGAAATGCACACCACGTCGGGCGTGCGCCTCTGGAGAAGATCAGCCAATTCGCCGGCCGCCGTCGTAAACGAGACGGATTGCACAAGGCATTCGCCGCCGGCCAATAATTGCGCCAGCATCATTGCGGCGATCTCGTCCGCCTCGTCGCGAGCGGGCAGGCAGAGGATGCGCGGCAGCGGCCCCTTGCCGTCCTCGATGCCCTCTTTCGCCTGCACGTCCTGCTGGCCTTCGCCCCTTTCGTGAATCATCTCCTTCAAGCTTTGCAAGATGAACTTGTGCCTGTTCTCCTCCAGCTCGCCGTGGTGCCAGTCGGTTTCGGCCAAAGCCAGCGCCGGGATGAGCAGCGTGTCGTAGACCTCCACCAGCGGCCTGATCTGAAGATCGTCGTCGACCAATTCGCCGGCCTCTTCTTGATCTCCGGCCAGGAGCCGCTGATAGACCCGCCGCTTGGGCTCGAACACCGGCTCGTTCCCCAGCAGAATGTCCAAGAAGGACAGTTGGGGCACATGCTTGCCGATCACCAACAGGCACACGGTCAAGGGGGTCGCCAGCAGCAGTCCCACAATTCCCCACAACCAGGTCCAGAAGACAGCCGCCACCAGCACCGCCACCGCCGACACGCCGGTGCCCTTGCCATACAGCCAGGGCTCCAGGACGTTGCCGCAGAACAGTTCCAGGACCACAAACAGCGCAAGCGTGAGGATGGGCGGAAGCCAGCCCGTCGAGATGGCCATCGCCACGCAGATCGGCGCCGCAGCGGCAATCCACGAGCCGATATAGGGAACGAACCGCAAGGTTGCGGCCAGGATCCCCCACAGGACGGCGTTGGGCACTCCGATCAGGTAAAGTCCGCTGCCGACCGCGATGCCAAAGGTGAGGTTGACGAGGAATAGCATTGAGAGGAATCGGCTGACCCGCTTGGCGGCGTCCTCCAGCATGTGCGTGGTCACGGTCACATGACCTTTTCCCACCAGGCGAATGAAACGATCGCGCAAGTCCTCTCGCCGGACGAGAAAGAAAACCACCAGAACGACGACGATGCCGGCCGAGCCCAGGCCCTCGACCAGCGTGCCGAACGTGCCACCCAGGACTTGCAGGGGGCTCGCCGGCAAGGACAGTACGTGAACCGAGTAGGGCCGCTCGTCGGTCCCCTGCGGCGCCTTGGCCTGTTCCACTTGCGGGAGATTCTGGCCGATGTCGTCGGTGGTTCTTGTCACCTTGCTCAACGCGACGATGAAGTAGTGGTTCACCGAGTGGAGTTTCGCTTGAAGGTTGTCCTGGTACTCAGGCATTTTGGGGGCCAGGGCGGTCATTTGTGCCACCGCCGTCCATGACGCGATGCCCAGCAAGGCAAAGCCCAGGATGGCCGTGACCAACACAGCCGGGATGCGGCCCAAGCGGCGCCGCTCGAACCAATCGCACACCGGGCTGAGCAGGAAGCTCAGCAGCACGGCGAGCGTCAAGGGGACCAGCACACCCTTGGCCAGGTAGAGCGCCGCAACGACCACGGCGATCGCCCCCAACATCAACACGGACTTGACGAACTGGTCCAAGGATGCCATGCGACGATTTCCCCTCAGCGGCGTTTCCAGAAGCGACCGAGCAGCCAGCCGATGCCGGCCGCCACAAAGACGGACATCAGCGGCCGCTCGCCGATGAATTGCTCGCAGGCGCAGG
>JBEKZQ010000525.1:0-4259 GCA_049509675.1 Thermoguttaceae bacterium
CACCTTGCGCGAACTGTCGTTCCCGTCCGAAGCGAAGGAAAACCAATGGCAATCCGTCGCGCTCGATTTGTCGCCTTACGCCGGACGCACCGTGCTCGTCTCGGTCGTGCAACGGACCACCGGCGGCGGCTCGCCATGGATCTACTGGAAAAGCCTGGAAATCCGCTAAGGATCGGCGAATAGATTACTGTAGCAACAATCGTACTCATCTCGCTCCGCGAGATGGAATTCATCACGCGGAGCGTGATGAATACTTTCGAGAACAGGACAGTTATTGTTTCGTCGATCCCAAGGCGCCGCTGGAAATCCGACCTCGGCACGACGAAAGGGCATCGCTGTGCGAAAGAACCAGACCCAAACGCCACTCGCCCCTCAGCGCACCGGGCAACCGGACCAGCGTTCCAGGCCGCACTCTTGGCATGAAGCTATTGCAGCCTTGTTGGACTACCGGAAACGATTTGGCGATTGTTGTATTCCCTTCCTGTGGCCCGAGAAGCGCTGGCTGGCGTCTTGGGTGGCAAAAATGCGCAATCACAAGAAACGAAACCTGCTGACGGAGGCCCAAGTCCGCGAGCTTGACCAAATCGGCTTTGTTTGGAGCGTTGACCTTCGGCGTTTTTGGGAACAACACTTCAAGGATCTGGAGGCATTCAAGAAGAAGCACGGGCATTGCAATGTGCCGAGGAACTACCCGCCGAATCGGGCGCTTGCCTTCTGGGTGGACCGGCTGCGCTTGTCGAAGAAAAACGGCAAACTCGACAAGAACACGATCCGCCGACTGAATGGGCTGGGATTTCGTTGGTCGCTGCTGCACCGCCGCTTCCATCGCCGCGACTTGGACGAATTCGTGGCCATCCTCGCGGCTTTCAAGAAACGGCATGGGCACTGCAATCTCATTGCCGCCCGTGCAGGTTTGGATCCGGACCTTGCGGGCTGGCTGAAAGACGTGCGGAAGAGCAAGAAGCAAGGGCGGCTCGACCCCAAACGCATTCGGCAACTCGATAGGCTGGGCTTTGCCTGGGAGCCCAGGAAGCTCTGCCGGCAGGCAATGCTCTCCGCCTTGTTGGCCTACCGGAAACGATATGGCAATTGCCGCGTTGCGGAAAAGTGGCCGAAGAATCGCAGCCTGGCGTCCTGGGTGGCAAGAATGCGCAACTACAAGAGACGAAACCTGCTGACGAGGGAGCAAATCCAAGAGCTTGACCAGATTGGTTTCACGTGGTGTACCGATCGTCAGCATGCATGGGACCAACAGTTCAAGGAACTGCAGGCATTCAAGAAGAAATACGGGCATTGCAACGTGCCCGTGAAATCCTCGCTGAACCCGGCCCTGGGCCGTTGGGTGGCAAGCTTGCGGGGGCAAAAGCGGCGTGGCACGCTTGCGAAGGACCGAATTCGCCGTCTCGCCGCCCTCGGCTTCTGTTGGGACATGCGCAAGCGCAAGAAAAAGCCTCGGAAACCAAAGAAGCTCAAGGCCAAACTTCGCTAGCGCCATCTCGAACGTCAACCCAGGGTCGCGCTTGCGTGCGGCAAGATTTTCTGGCAGACGACTCTTACGCCCGTGAACGGGCATAGGGGCGAAGCGGGCCGGGCGCGCTGTTTTCACGGCCATTCATGGCTGTTCCCGGCGCAGCCGGTATTCGGCCCGGCATTCATGCCGGGTCAAGCAGCCGCGAAACCAATTTCTCACTCATCAGTATCCTCTGTCAGCCTCGTTCACGAGGCTCCTGCCCGTAACGAGGAGGCCCCTGAACGGCTTGACATAGCTTGCCGTTCACGCGCAAGTCTGACCGGCGTAAACGCCGGCCCTACGACCGCCTGCGGCGGAAAGGCTCGTACACGAGCCTGCTTACTGTCATCCAACGCGTGCCAGAAAATCTCGCCGCACACCGGCGCTTGGCGGCTATGCCGCTCCGGCTTGCCCCGGGCTATCTTGTGGATCGCTTTCAGCGTCGGGCCACACATAGCCTCCGCCTTCGCGCCCAAACGGCTACCAATCTTGCAAGGAAAAAATGTCAAGCAGCCACGGATGAAACACGGATTGAACACGGAAAGGACGGCCGGACATGCGAAGTCTACGTCTTGTCCGTGTTTCCTCCGTGTTCAATCCGTGGCTACACCAATGCGACGCCTTTCAGCGGGCCAGCTCCACGGCAAAACTCTTCAGCACCGCCTTCGGCCCGAGATGAATCGTGTAGGTCTCCTCGGGCCGGGTGGCCACGTGCGCGCTGGTTCGCGGCTTGCCGTCTTCCTCCCAGGCGTAGGTAATCTTCACCGGGCGGAAGCCGCCGAAGGGCTGCTTGTAGTCGGCGTCGATGCGCAGCCCAAAGAGCATGGCCGTGTTGACCTCGTGGCCGCTGAGACGCAACTGGGCCTCTTTCTTTCCCGGCGGGATGTCGGCGAAGGTGAAGTAGCGGCTCGTGCCGGTGGTCGGTCCGCCCAGCTTCGCCACCTGCCGGAAGTGCTTGCCGCCGTCGAACGATAGCTCGACCTCGTAGCCGTCGCGCTTATCGCGGGCCCGCCAGAAGGCGTTCATCCGCAGCCGCGTCATTTCACCGGGCGTGGCGATGGGGAAGGTGATGGTTCCGTTGGCCCCGGGCCGCATGCCGTCGGTCCTCATGCCGCCGGTCATGACCGGATGGAACGCCTTGTAAAACAGGTTCCGTTCCTTGTCGCGGAAGTTGACAGTCGTGGCCCCTTCCAGCGTCACGGTCCCTTCGTACGGTCCGGCCGAGAAGCTGATCTTGTTCTCGCCCGGCAGCAAGGCCGGCAAGGGGGCCTGCGAGTGCTGGATGTCGTGGCTGATGGCCAGGGCGTCCAGCCCCGTGCCCTTGCCCAGCAACTGGAACTTGAGGCGATAATCGTAGCGGCGATAACATTGTTTCTTCAGGTCGAGCTGCCGGGGTCCCGAGGCGGCGATGCGGGCGATCTCGGTCCAATCCAAGCCGTGGTTGTCGCTGAAGGCCACGGCGATCGATCCGCCCGGGCCGACCACCGGCTGCAAGTTCACTCGGCCGCTCAGGTACACGTAGCTGGAGGGCATGTCGATCACCAGCAGGCCGGGCTGGGCCGGGTCCTTCACGTGGACGGCCGCGGGCGAAGAAGCGTCTTCCTCGCGGGTGGCGAGGTTCTCGGCCGCCAGCGCGCCGCGGCGAAATTCGCCATGCGCCAGCGGCACCTCGTAGTCCAGCGTGCCGTTGCCGATCCGCCCGGGGGCAATGTCGCCCAATTTGCGGTTCATCCCCAGCGGCGCGACGTCTTTGGCCAGCGCATGATCGCCGGCGCCTTCGAGTTGATTGACGTGCAGCCCCCGGTTGAACCAGTTCCGCGTCAGGCGTTCGCCCACGCGCAACTGCACGTTCAGCTCGTAGCCCATCGATCCGCCGTAGTCGAAGAGGAACTCCTTGCAATCGTACTCCTGCATGGTCGAGGGCCAGCCGTGCCAGCCGGCCATGTTGATGCCGTTGGCGTCCCAGAACCGTTCGCCGGTCGAGGCCAGCAGGGCGGGCCCTTTCTTCCAGCCGCCGTTGGCGGCGAACTGCCGCAGCTTGCCGTCGTTGCCGCGATAGCCCGGGTGCTGCGCGTGCCAATCCAGCACCGCCTTCTTGATGTCGGCGACCGAGGCAATCTTGCCGTCCGGATTGAGGAAGTAGTTCATCAACGAACCATCGATCGTGTGCCAGGAGTTGTCGTACTGCACCTCGGGAACGCTGTGGACGTTGATGGCCCAGCCGCGTGCCTCCAGCCCCAGGTAGCGGGCCAGCGTCTCCACGTGACTGGACGCGCAACAACACTGGCCGTAGCCGTAGACGTGAATCGTCTTGAAGACGTCGTGCGCGTGGTCCTGGAGATACTCGTCGGGCGGATCGATCTGGTGGCGATACTTCACCACCGTGCGCCAGATCGCCAGCACCTTTTCCTGGTCGCTCATGCCGGCGGTGATATACGACCGCTTCCAGGCCTCGGGGCTGGAAACGTCCTCGACCTTGTCGGACAGTACCTTGACGTGGCTGACGATCCCCGCCTGTTTGGCCTCTTCGGCCGGCAACCGCGCGCCGAACAAGCCCAGCACAACCAACGTCAAACTCAACAGCGTCTTCTGAACGTGAGGTTTCTTCAACACGGGTCTTCTCTCCTTCTAGCCCAAGTTACGCTGTTGCGCGGGAAAATGCAATGATTTGGGCCGGTCCGTGAATGTAAGTCCAATGGCGATGGCGTTTCTTTGGCCGCAAGGTGTTGTAGTGAAGACCTTCTTGCTT
>JBEKZQ010000526.1:0-4256 GCA_049509675.1 Thermoguttaceae bacterium
CGTATCGCTGCGGCACGAAAGTCACACATCAAGCGAACCCGGCGAAAACTGCGGGAAAAGGGCATCTACCTCAAAGACCTCATCCGTTGCGAGTGGCCGTAACCTTGCGCAGTAATACTAGATTACCCAAGAGTTTGCGAAAGGCAAGGACATGGCGAGAAAACGAGGAACTATCGTGCCTGAATCTGAAACGAAAGCCGCTCCATCGGAGCCAGGCCGCTTCCACCCGCCCATTGCTCGGACTCATGGTCGGAAGATCGACAAGCTGCTCGCCAACCGGAAGTTGCCCACGCCAGACAAGGAGCGCGTGCATGCGGCGAAGGTGAAGTACCAAACGTGGGTAAAGGCCATGGACGATCTGACACTGGAGGGGGAATCTCTTCTAGCGAAGCTCGTCGATTTACTCAACGAGTATAAGCTCTTCATCGAGATCGATCTGATTTACGACTCGCCCGACGACTTCTTGTACCGGCAAAGCGGCCAGCACAAGGTGGGGAACTCGATCCTGGAGGAGTTCCTGCCGCGGCTCGCTGACACCCGGTTGGTTCCCGGGCTCGCTCTGCTGCCGAGCTACATCGTAGGCCCGCAGAGTGCCTTCGCGGCGTTCACCGTCATCGGGAACGTCCACACTCCCCTTGAGGGCAGCATCTTCATCAAAGAGAAAAATCAGGACTACGCGATCTCGAAGAGGCTCTACCTTAAGGCGTCTACTACACCAACGTTCGAGCAAGGAACGGCCCTCGATATCTCGATGAACGTCGCCTATCTGGCTGCCGAGTGCAAGACGAACCTTGACAAGACGATGTTCAACGAGGGGCTGGAGACCTCGCGCGCTCTTAAGCAAGCGGTCGCCAGCGCTCGCTACTTGCTGATTTGCGAATGGCTCGACATGAAGCCCATCGACAGCAAGCTTACGTCGATCGACGAGGCGATCATCCTACGCTGGCGGCGTCTTCCCTCCGACTTCCGCGAGCAGTTGGATTCCGTCGTGGGAAGGAAGAACGCGCGGGCAGAGTTTGTCAAGCACCTTGGGGACCACCCGCTCAAGCTGGAAGCCTTCCAGAGGATCGTGATGCACCTGAACCAGGTTTTTCCGCCGTCCGTCGAATTAGACGAGACGACAGTGCTGGAGCGGGGCTACTTCTAGACCACTTGCCACGCAGGCACCGCGCTCGGGGTGTAGAGCGGGGACGGCTCGACCTCATCAATCCGCTGCAGCGCGTCTCGCAGATCATCCAGCGATTCGGCGGGAGCGCGTTGGATTGCTGCAGTCAGCACCTCTCTAGCGACCTCGGTGGGGCGAGTGATGGCGCCACTCGATGACAACGGGAGAAAATGCAGGATGTCCTCGTAGATTTTTTCGCCAAAGCGGTTCTGGAACACGCGCTCCTGACGGATGGAGAGTCCGAAGCTGGCACAACGCACGGCGAGGCTAGCAACAATTTCCCCGTTGAAAAATCGCGTCTTCCGGACGTTTGACTCCCTGCCGACGACGACGATGACCCGAGCATCCGGCTTGCAAACGCGCCGCAGCTCCTGGAACACCAAGAGCATGTCCACGCAATACTGAATGACTGTCAGGAAACGATTCTGGCGGTGTTTCCGGTTCGACCCGATCTCAGATCGCGCCACTTCCAGAAGGTCCCAGCCCAGAAGTTCGGCGGACTTGCGGTATTGCTGGTGGTAGTTGAACACGTTGATGTAGGGGGGTGACGTGATAACCAGACCCACGCGCGCCGTAGGGACGGGCAGAGACCGCGCGTCGCAGTTCGTTAGCTCGATCGGCGCCTCAGAGAAGGGCAGGGACGAGACAACGCGGCGGAGCTTTCCCCACGACGCACTGACGGCTCGCTCGCAGATCCCCTTTTCATCCACGTTCAGCAGCACGATCAAAGCTTCGAGCAATTGCCGGACGCAGGGGTCCGCGGCAGAACTTGCATAGCTGGCCAGCGTCTCCTTTAGGGGCTGGTCGTTACCTTCACGGGGTGGGGCGAAAAGTGGTGACGCTTCGGGCATCATTTTATCGAGAAGTTCATCCACGCGCTCGATCGCGCGGCGACGCATGGCGGGCTTCACATTGATGAAACGATAGATGCACGCCATCTTGAAGGCAGCAGGGTTGATCTCACAACCGAACGCCGAGAAGCCGCATCGTCCTGCCTCGTGGAGGGTGGTCCCGCTGCCCAAGAACGGATCGAGAATGTGGCTTCCAGGCCTCGCGTACGTTTGGAGAAACGCCTCGATGAGCTGTGGCGAAAACTGGCCATTCCATGGGAAGAGGTTGCTGCGTTTCTTGTTATCGATGTTCAGGCTGTCCTGCGGGATTGTCCTCGTGTCGAGTGGCACACCGCAGAAATCCGGTTGTACAGGTGAAGACATTGGCAGCCCCTTCGTCTCCCATCAGGTGCCCAAGATAACTGCAATTGTAACTGGACACCCGATCATCATAACGCGCGCGATTGATGAATCCAGCCTTGACCGCGATCTACGATAGCACTTTCTGGAATCTGGCATAGGCGTCGTCCCAGGCGGCCATGTTCTGCGGCAGGTACTGCTGGACCTCGAAACTGGCGCGGATCACGTCGCGGGCTTCGGCGATCGATGCCACGCTGCCGTCGGCGATGGCCTGAACCATGAGGTTGCCGATGGCCGTGGCCTCGACGGGCCCTGCCAGCACGCGGCGGCCGCAGGCATCGGCGGCCGCCTGGCAGAGCAGACGATTCTTGGTGCCGCCGCCGACGACGTGGACCGTCTCGATCCGCCCGCCCGCCAGTTCTTCGCACATGGCGAGCACGTGGCGGAATTTCATCGCCAGGCTGTCGGAGGCGCAGCGGAGCACCGCTCCTTCGTCGCCCGGCACCGCCTGGCCGGTGCGGCGGCAGAAACCGCGGATGGCCTCGGGCATGTTGTCGGGGGCGAGGAACTCGGCGGCGTCGGGATTGATGAACGAAACCAACGGCGCGGCCGACGCGGTGAGCCGGTTGAGGTCTTCCCAACCCCAATCGCGTCCGGCCTGGTTCCATGCCCGGCGGCACTCCTGCACCAGCCACAATCCCGAGATGTTCTTCAACAGGCGGGTCGTGTTGCCGACGCCGCCCTCGTTGGTGAAATTCAACTGCAACACCTTGTCGTTGACCACCGGCCGGGGCGATTCGATGCCCATCAAGGCCCACGTGCCCAGGCTGATGTAGCACCAGTCGGGCCGAACGCCCGGGCGGCTATGGGCGGGGACGGCCATCACGGCACTGGCCGTGTCGTGGGTGCCGGGCAGAACGACTTGGGCCGTCAGGCCGGCTTCGGCAGCCACGGCGGTTCGCAACGGCCCCAGGCGCGTGCCCGGCGGCACGATCGGTCCCAGGATCCGCGTGGGCAGATCGAACCGCTCCAACAACTCGCACGACCAATCGCCGCGGACCGGGTCGAAGAACTGCGTGGTGCTGGCATTGGTCATCTCGTTGGACTTCACGCCGGTCAACAGCCAGTGCATCAGGTCCGGCATCAGCAGCAGCGTTTCGGCTGCCTCCAGCAAGGGCGAATGAGCCAGTTTCATCGCCAGGAGTTGATAGAGGGTATTGAACTGCATGAACTGCAAGCCCGTATGGCGGAACACCTCGGGGCGGGAAACGATGGCGAAGGCCTTCTCCATCATGCCGTTGGTGCGGCTGTCGCGGTAATGCAGCGGATTGCCCAACAGTTGGTCGCCGCGGGCAAGCAGTCCGAAATCGACGCCCCAGGTATCGACGCCCACGCTCACGATGCTCTGGCGATCGCCGGCGGCCGCGGCGGCCGACAGGCCGCGCCGCACGTGCGACCAAAGCGCCGGCAAATCCCAGTAAAGGCTGCCGGCAAGGTCCACCGGGCCGTTCTCGAAACGATAGACCTCCTGAAGCCGAAGTTGTTGGCCGTCGAACTGTCCCACTACGTGGCGGCCGCTCGAGGCCCCCATGTCCACTGCCACATAAGCCTTCTTTGCCATGACTTTACTCGCTGAGTAGAATACTCCCATGGATCGGCCGTTCAGCGCGCCGCCGTGGAAAATCGGATAGTGTCCACTGAAACCCCATCGTGCCCAGTTCAGCGGCTGCGGTCAAGTACCACAAGCGGCCGTCAATGCCTATTGACTATGCGTAAAGTGTTAGCAACCATAGAAGTTGCAAACACGCGGTGCAGCCGGCACGATGATGGGCACCGATAGTTGAGCTAGTTGATTCACATTATTATAATGGATTATATGCTCGCCCCCAGTAAAGATATCC
>JBEKZQ010000527.1:0-4247 GCA_049509675.1 Thermoguttaceae bacterium
CTTGATGCTCTGCCGCCTCTGCGAGCCGTCGAGCGAACTACACATATCGGAACACATTTATGCACACAGCGCGCTGGCAGACCTCTTGGGCATTCCGCCGGAGAAGATCAACGAGCAGCGTCACCTCGTAGCCCAAGTACAGTTTCTCGCAACGCATGAACTTGTTGCGCGTGGTCACATAGCCCTTGGGGATCACGAATTTCTTGGTCCAGCGGGGAAGCGAGTGTTCATCAAAGCTCATCAGCGCGTGTTGCTCGTGCAGCAATTCCCAGGGGCTGGTGCGGTGACAGAAACCCGAACCGGCACGTTCGTCAACGGCCGGCGGGTTCGCAGCGCAGAGATCCATCCGGGCGATATCCTTGCGGTCGGACGGAGTGAATTCGTGGTGCGATTCGAGCCGGTCTCGGCCGCGTTTGCGATGGCCGCCGGACACGCCGGGGCCTGCCGATAGCCGGGATTTTCCAGGTAGGGTGGGTCAAGGTCGCGAGGCTACCGGTGGGGCTCGCAAACCGACCAACCACGGTGCCGCGCCGAGCTACGATTCAGACTGGGCAAGCGACCGAAGCCCCACCACGATCACGGTTTGCTCGACCCACCCTACTTGCCCAGGAAGATCTGGTACAGGCTCAATAGCACTTCCACCAGGATCAGGATGATGACGTACCATTCCATGCGCACGCTGCGGCGGTTCTGCAGCAATTCGAGGACCGTCTGGGCCGTGCGGGCCGTCAGGCCCAGCTTCCGCTCCACAACCAGGTGCCGATCGCGTATCTCGAACTCATCTTCCAGACGCAAATAAAGCCGTTCCAGATCGGGATGTTCCCAGATGATGTCCGGCTTGTCGACCACTTCCACGCGGCCGACCAGGTTGTGTTCGCTCAACAGGGCCCCGCCGATCTGCTTGAGCAGTTCCTTGGCCGTCCGCCGGCTTTGGGAATTCCGTTCCAGATCGGCGGCAAACGGCTCGACCAGGTCGAAACTCCGCGTCACGCGCGATTCGTACATCGCCAGCACGGTGCTCTTGCTGAGAATGTCGGCCACCAACTGGAAGCGTTCCAAGGAGTAATTCGATAGACACAGCGTGCCGCCATCCATGCCTTCACGCATTTCCGGATCCATGCGGATCTCCAACGTCTCGATCTCGTGGGCCGGATAGGGTTGTTGCACGAGCGGCCGGAGTTGGCGCAGCAATTCGCCTTCCTCCAGCGGAGCCACGTCGAACAACACGGCCGCCCCGTAGCGAAACAGCACGGCAATGCCCGTGGCGCCGGCGGGCACCGTGATCGGATCGGCCGGCGTCAAGCGATCGATCGCCCCCAGGGAGCGCAAGTCCAGGCGTTCGCCGATCAGCAGAGCGCGGGCCTTGAAGTTCGTCTTTCCCGACTTGGCCAGTGGGTGCATCAATGCACTATAAGACCGGGACCGGGATCGTACAAGGTGGCTTGGTTTCTTGCCTTTGACACAGATCGGCGGCCATCGCGATTGCCAGTGTGGCCCAGAGGATCGTCCAACGTGTCATGGCATTGGCTCCTTTACGGTGTATCGCGTACGGTGTATCGCGGATCAGATACTCCGCCAGCCTACTGCCGGCTCGGCCGCTTGTCCATGATTTCGGGCTGTCCGGGGAGGTGACTTTCGCCAAGCGCCTTGGTATCCTGCTGTGGTCAGGAGAAAGCCAAGATGAACGAATCCAGGAAATTAGTGATGGCTGCTACCGCTTTCGGTACTCTTGTGGTTCTCGCCTGGGGCGCGGTTGCCGCGGGACCCGCTGCGGAGACGGCAGAACAGAACGATGGGATACCTGCCGGCGTACCACGGCACCAACCTATTCCCTTCACCAAGGACCATCCGCCGCCAACGCCGAGGCTCGAAGACCTGCCGTTGCGACAGAGCATTTCGCAGTATGGAATCACGTGGACCTTCGACAAGCCCGCCCGCGTCGGGCAGTTCGTCAATGGCGATTACTACGTCGTCGGGCCGGTGACCGTCACGGCGATTGACCCAAGACCGCTGTGGGGTGATGAAATCAAGGAGACTATCAACAAGGAGGCCGTTCGAGAGGCGAACTATCCCGGCCAGCAGGCCCGCAACGGCTCGATGCTCAATCCGCGCTGCGATCACAAGAACAAGCAGGGCTACCACGAGTGTGCCGGGTTCGACAGCCGTATCCCGCACGAGCGCTATGCCCCTGAACTGTTCGCCCACCTGCCGATCCCGATGAAGCCGGGTGATTCACTGGTATCGACCATCAGCCGGCCCAACGACCAGGTCACCAAGTTCGGCGGGCAGCACGTTGATCCGCTCCGCGCGGCCGCCGTGCTCACCTGCCTGGCAGAGCCGCAGCCGCCCGATACCTTCCGCCCCTCGTACTGCGACACGGCCAACAGCAAGATTCACCTGGCCCGGAACCTCCGCCGCGAGTTGCTCTTGAAGCTGCCCAAGCCCGGCTCGGCCCCGTCCCAGATCGACGCTTATCGGGTAGCATCCAACGGCGACAAGTTGCCGCGTGGCCCGTCCACCCTTTTCAACGCCCCCGACTACGTCACTTCCTTCCAGAAGCCCTGGCTGGACATCGTGGAGTTTGGATTCGCCGCCCCAGTGGAGAACCTGCCGCACTACGGGCAGGAGGTCGTCACGCTGGTGGGTGATGCAAGCCTGCTGCTGCACATGGACTTCCACGCCGAAGAGAAAGAGGGGCTGTTGGTGAACTTCATCCAGGTGGGCATTGATTTCTGGGGCTTGGCCCGCGCCGGGCGAAGCTGGCCTTGCCACGGCGGCTTGAACAGCGGACGGAAGTGGCCGATCGTCTTCGCCGGCCTGATGCTCGACGACCCGCAGATGCAGTCGCCCAACAAGGCCCTGCCGAAACTACATTTCCACGAGGACGATCAGACGGCGATGTGCCCGTATTCATATCGGGGCCAAGTCCACCAGCGGGGCTGGACCGGCGCGAAGGCTATATTCACCGGCCACTCTTTGCCACGGGGCGGCGCCGCCGGGAACTGGGAAGATGGCTGGGGTTGCGTGGACTTGTATCCGCCGACGGAGTGGCCGCGACTGAAGCCCGACCGCGCCCCGGCCAGCGAGGGTTACCGACGCGCCAACACCAGCAACTCGTGGATCGGCCAGGCATTGGCCGTGCGGCTGATGCACGCCGAGAAGGTCTGGGACCACGATGCCTTCTTCGCCTATGTGGACCGCTGGATGACCGAAGACGACACTCCGTTTGTCGAGGCGATCAAGCGCGCCGGTGGCATGGATTGGACCAAGGCGAAGCGGGGCGAGTTCGGCCGCCAGGGCTGCGTCATGCAGGCCAAATTCGTCCGCGAGATGTGGGACCAGCATCGGAACAACCTCCCGCCCGCGCCCGATGGCCACAAAGATCCACCTGCGTCAGAGACGTGGAGGTAGCCGGACAACTGTAACCGCGCCGTGGGCTGCCTTTGGAGTTGAACAACGTGCGTACGGTCTTGATGCTTCTAGCGGCCGTGTTTGCGGCAGGAAATCTTCGTGCCGAAGAAAAGGCGACTTCTCGTATCGTTCGGCCGGTTGTCGAGGTCGAGGAGGACGTGTATAGGTTCGAGCCGGCCAACAACGGTGCCGGCCCGATGTGGTGCCATGGCTCGACGTGCCTGGTACGAATCGGCGAAGAGGTGTTTGCCAGCGGGCTGGAAACCTTGAAGGACGCCAAGCCGCTGAACAACTGCCGCTGGACGCTGTACAAGCGCGCGGCCGGCGGTTGGCAACTCCAACAATCCGACTCCGTAGGCCGGACCCGGGAGCCCTGCCCGCTGGTCGCCCTGGCCGGCGGGAAGCTCCTGCTTTCGGCCAATCCCACGCTGGCGACCGACCGCAATGCCTATAGCGGACCAGCCCGCCCCCAAATACTCCAATTCTCCGCCAAGGACCCCAAGGCTACCTTCGAGACGATCCTGCCCGCGTGGGACGGCCAGCCGCAGTTCACTGAGCACTCCTACCGCAGTTTCGTGGCCGATTCGTCCTCCGGCAGCTTGATCCTCTTCCAGAACATCGGCTACACGCACGCCGAGTGGGCCTTCCGGGCGGGCGATGGCCGCTGGGCCGGCAAGGGCAAGCTCGTCTGGCCGTGGGGTGCTGAGTACGACAAGCCGCAGCCCATCCGCGTGTGCTACCCAGACGTGACCGTTTGCGGCCGGGCGGTCCACTTCTGTGGCGTGAGCGACATCGAGGAACCCTACGCGAAGTGGCGGGACTACAAGCTGAAGCTG
>JBEKZQ010000528.1:0-4228 GCA_049509675.1 Thermoguttaceae bacterium
TCCACGCGCCGGAAACGAGGCTTGCGACGGTGTTGCAGTCGTAGCCGAGGCTTTCGTTGCCGCTTTCGTAGCACTGCTGGAAAGTGCCGCTGGCGGGAGGGCTGCCGGACGTGCCGCCGGCGTACGAGGAGTCGGTAGAGCCGCTGCCCGAGGTGCCGCCCGTGCCGCTCTCCGCAACCCAGTCGCTGGCAGGGAAGGCCGAGTAGGCGGTCCCGGTTGGGAGCGAATAATCCAAACTGTAGTCGTAGGACGAGTCATCGCTGCCGTTCTGGCCGAGTGTGCCGCTGCCGGAAAAGCTGTCGTGATCGGAGCCATATTCGTAGTTCGAGGCGCCGCTTGCGTTGCCGACGCTCGCCCAGGCGCCGTCGGATCCTTTTGCGAACGGCGCGTCGTAGCCGTAGCTGCTGGTGCCGCTGCCGCTTTGCTGGAGCGTCCCGCTGATCGAATACCCGCCGCTGCTCTGAGTATAGTAGCCGTTGCCGCTATAGGAGAAGTAGCTTGAGCCCGAGCCTCAAAAAGCTCCGAAGCGAGAGCCAGCTACGCATGGCGCCACCTTTCGAGAAGGAAAAAGGCCCCACTACGAGAAGTGCCGCTAATATAATGGTTCGCTGCGAATTGTCAATTGTCTGGTGATTATTTTTTCTCCATCCCGCGGCAAACCACGTTAGGTATCAAGCCTGAAGGCCAGGGATCAGGCCAGCCTGAAAGAGGTAGTCTTCCTGCTGTTTTCTCCAGGCGACTTGCCACGGGACAAAACGTAAGCTAGGTTTCAGTTGCCAAGCGTTCCACCGCCAGATGGCCGGCGATCGACAGCCCGCCGCGGATGGCAAGACTTATCCGGAACGCCACGACGCGATACCGTATGTCCGCGGGATGACTCCCTGCGGGCTGCGACTCCTCTAGGCTCTCGTGTCTGGATTCTCGTCTCGCTCTACACACTTACAAGGAGCAAAGCCGTGGTCCGCCGTTCCCTTTTCCGTGCGCGTCGTTCGTGTTCCCCTTCTCGCAAGTCCTCGGCTGCTCGGAACCGTGCCCTTGGCGGCGAACTACTCGAACCGCGCGCGCTGCTCAGCGGGAACGGTTTTTCCTCTTTGGTCATGGGCATCGCCTCGCCAGGGCCGGTGGCGATGGTCGGGGCTGTTGCGCCAGCCAACACCGGGCCGATCGTGACGCAGGCGATCATCGTCAATGGCAACCTGCCGGTCACCGGCAAGACGGCCTCGCTCTCGGTCCTGGGAGTCGAGGGCACAGCCAAGCTCGTCTACAATTGGTCGGTCACGACTCGGCCGGCCGGGGGCAGTGCGACCTTCGGCCTCAACGGCAGCAGTTTCGCCACCAATACCACGGTTACGTTCACCGAGGCCGGCGCCTACACCCTGGCCGTGACGATCGTTGATGCCAGCGGCCGCTCGGTGAGCACCAGCAAGGTCGTCGCGGTGACGCCCACGCTTACAAGCATCGGCGTCAGCACGGCCGCCGGCCAGGCCGTTAAGGCTGGCTCGATCCTGCCGGTGACGGGCGTAAGCCAGGCGCTGGTCGCCCACGGACTCGACCAGTTCGGCAATGTCATGGTTGCGCAGCCCGCCCTGGTCTGGTCGACCACGTCGCTTCCCGTCAATGCAGGGCCGCCGATCTTCGCCACCAACAGCGGCGTCACCACGGTCACCTTCACGATGGCCGGCTACTACAGCCTGGTCACCAGCGCTGCCACCACTTTGGGCATTTCGTCCCTCATCGCGGTGAATGTGGGCCAGACAGCGGCGAGCATCGCCCTTTCGCCCAACAAAGCGTCCGTCCTCCAGGGCGCCGCTCAGCAGTTCACCGCCAGGGCCTTCGACCAATTTGGTCAGGTGATGGCCAGTCAGCCGACGTTTACCTGGAGCGCCGGCGGCGGAACGATCAGCACGGCCGGGTTGTTCACGGCGCCCATCAGTGGCTCCAGTTGCATAGTGACCGCCAGGAGCGGCGCGGCGACGGGTACGGCCACGGTCACCCTCCTGGCGAATCCGATTCTGACGAGCATCGTCCTTTCACCCAACACGGCGTCCGTCATCGAGGGCGCCACGCAGCAGTTCACGGCCAGGGCCTACGACCAATTCGGTCAGCAGATCGCCAGTCAGCCGACGTTTACCTGGAGCGCCAGCGGCGGAACGGTCAGCACGGCCGGGCTGTTCACGGCGCCCATCAGTGGCTCCAGTTGCACGGTGACCGCCAGGAGCGGCGCGGCGACGGGTACGGCCACGGTCGCGCTCCTGTTGAATCCGAATCAGATACTGACGAGCATTGTTCTTTCGCCCAACACGCCTTCCGTCCTGCAGGGCGCCACTCAGCAGTTCACCGCCAAAGCCTTGGACCAATTCGGCGTGCCGATGGCGAATCAGCAGATTTTTACCTGGAGCGCCGGCAGCGGAACGATCGGCGCTGCCGGGCTGTTCACGGCGCCCGGCGCCGGCTCCAGTTGCACGGTGACCGTCAAGAGCGGCTCGGTGACGGGCACGGCGACGGTCACCCTCCTGACGAATACGGGAAAGCTGCAAGACCCGGCCCTGGCCCAACTCGTTCAGAGCCTTGACGCGGACGGTTCCATCAGCCGTCAGGACATGATCCAGATCCTCCACAACTTGGACGCCGACGGTACGGTCAACGCCACGGATTTCTGCGACTTGAAGGAGATCCTGTACCAGGCCGCGACCTTGAACATCCCCGGCTACGTACAAGCCCTGGCCGGCGACGTCATCAACGGCAATTTTGCCAACGCCACCTATCAAGGATGGCCGTTGGGCAACCTGACCGTCGGCAGTTCCACCACGCAGCTTGACGCGCTCATCAACAAGTGGTTCTTCGGCACCGACCATCCGGTGCTTTGCAACACCTCGTTGGTCTACACGTCGACCGCCGGCTCGCTGTTTCCCCACACGCCGTCGCACACCGACGAGTACCAGGGGCAAATGGGCGACTGCTACTTCATTTCCGCCATGGGCACCCTTGCCGACAGCAACCCGGCGGCGGTGGAGAACATGTTCATCAACAACGGCGACGGCACGTACACCGTCCGCTTCTATACGGGAACCTACGGCACGATTTACAACTACAGCGACGGCAGCATCGGCGCCGGCTTCCAGAACAACAACATAACCACCGACTACGTGACCGTCGACAGCATGCTGCCGGCGAGCCCCTCAGGCATTCTGGCCTACGCGGACTACAGCGCCAGTTGCACCAATACGGCCAACTCCTTGTGGATCCCCCTGGCCGAAAAGGCCTATGCACAGTGGAACGAGACAGGCAAGGAGGGCCGCGACGACACGAACAACTTTGCTTCCATCCAGGGCGGATGGATGGCCACGGTCGACGCCCAGGTGCTCGGCCACAACGCCACCGACTACATAATGACCAGTACGAATGAGCAAACGGCCGTTAGCGCGCTTACAGCCAATAAGGCGGTGACCATCGGCACCAAGTCGTGGTCGGGCACCACCGACGGCCTCTACGCAGGCCACGCCTACGCGATCGTCGGCTATGACCAGTCCAGCGACACGTTCACTCTGTACAATCCCTGGGGCATGGACCAGCCGAGCCAGCTCTCGTGGAGCCGGCTCCAGGCCGATTGCACACAAATGGCAGTTTGCGATGCTTCCCGCTCGGTCCCCATTAGCGGCGCGGTGCCGAAGGTCGGGGCCGCTGCGGCCTTCTCGTGCAATTCCGTTTCCGGCGCAGCCGCGACATGGCTTCGCCAAGCGGGCACCGCGACGTTTTCCCAGGCCGCACCCGGCAGTTTGTTCTCCGCCCCGGCCGGCACGTCGCGTGAGTTGTTCGGGACCTTGGAGCGCAACGGACTGGTGCCTTCGCGGCAGACGCGCGTTGCCGGCCCCGCACACGATACTCTCTCCGCGCCCTTAGTCGATGCGGCCTTCGCTGCCGACGGCGTTCTTGCCAACGGCTAACGACCGGCAAGAGAATAACTGTCGCACTTCGAAACAACGTCGGGATGATCTGCTCCCTCTCCCCTTGCGGGAGAGGGCCGGGGTGAGGGGACGATTAGCGAGAAAAACTTGTGATCGATTGGCAATCGGAAAACCCCTCACCCCAGTGGTCTGTCCAACCTTAGTTTACGGGTGCCACGGTTGGCTTGTCCAACCGTGTTTCCAGCACTGCTGGGCAAGCCGGGCACCGACCGGAGGTTGGTCGTGGCACCCAACCGGTAATGTCGAAATGGACAGACCACTAG
>JBEKZQ010000529.1:0-4212 GCA_049509675.1 Thermoguttaceae bacterium
ATCTGGACTTTTGGCACGCACGCGACGCTGGTCGGGCTGCCGACCAAGTCCTGTCCCAAGGGCACCAACAGCAGCTCAACCACGAACGACGAGGTTACATTCGCCGCGTATCCCAGCCAGACCACCCTGCAGTATTATGCCCCCACCAGCTTCAATGGCAATTTTGGGGACAACGCGGCCCCGCAAGTGCTGCAGATGCGCACGTTCCTGGACTTCAAGTTCAATTCGACTGGTCAGGATGCGGGCAGATACCCGCCGTTCCCTGCGACCGCCAAGACCCAAGACACGCCCGATTACGGTCCGTCGTCGGGCCACCCGGCGGTGGTGAACCATTTGTACATTGATGGTTCCGTTCATAGCCTCAGGAAGGACATCGACGTTGCCGCCTACATGTTCGTGATTACGCGCAACGGCGGTGATCCGTATCCGCCAATTGACTGATGCGGTTTGGCATCTGAAGCGGTTCATGCACAACTGCCGTCTCCTTCTTGGGGGCGGCAGTTTTCGTTTCCGTACGCTCCCGCCGGCGGTTTTATGTGCTAGAATTGCTCATAGTTTTTCCGATTGCGCATTTTGAGCAAGGAGCATTGCCATGGCCGAGAACAGCGAGAATCCGCAGACCGAACCAACCACCACCCCTGCAGCGCAGCCTGCCCGCCCTCAGTTGGAAATCGACGATTCGAAGACCATTGCCCTATACGCGAACTTCTGTCGCGTGACGGGAACGCCGGAAGAGTTGATTATCGACTTTGGGCTGAATACGCAGCCTTTTGGCGTGCCCACGCAGCCCATTGCCGTTACCCAGCGGATCGTCACCAACTTCTACACCGCGAAGCGCATGGCGCACGCCTTGCAGTTGACTTTGCAGCGCCACGAGGCGACCTTCGGCGTGTTGGAGACCGACGTGCAGCGGCGCGTGCGGCCCGGCTTTGGGGCGCAGACGCCCGCCGGGTGATGCGGTTTAGCTCAACTGCTTGGCGGCGCGATGTGTTCGAACCCCAGGCCGATGCCGTCCAGTACGGCGGTGCCCAGCGTGCCGTCGCTGACGTGAAACATGGTGGGATAGCGATCGGCCCAAACCCGATTGCCGGCCGGACAGTACTGCCGCCCATTGCCCTCGATGGCCGCCACGCCCGGGATGCGGGCCGCCAGGCTGGCGGAGTGCAAGAACGATGCTCCCGGACAGGTCAAGTCCTGTACGCAGAGGAACATGCCGTACTTCTGCGCGGCGGCGGCCATGATTAGCGCCCCGCTCTGTCCCTTGCAGGCCTTGAGCGCTACGCCGGAGTAACCCAATTCGCGGCTCAGCAGCAGGCTTTCCAGGTCGACCAACGATTCATCGATCACCACGGGTTTGATGCGGGCGGCCCGGTGCATGCGATTCGCGGGGTTTGCGCGCAGGTCCCGGTGCGTCGGTTGTTCGAGGTATTGGAGCCGCTGCAAGGCCACAGGCGATCGCTCCTGCACCTGGGCCAGGAATGCGAGCACATAGTCCACGCTCGCACAGCGCTCGTTGAAATCGGCCGAATAGCACCAGTGCCGGCAGTCGCGGGCGGCCTGCGTTTCGGCCGCCACGCGCTCCACCGCGACCACCCGATCTACATCCCACGCCAGGTCGTCGCCATTGAGCTTGATCTTCAAATGGGTCAGACCGTTCAGGACGATCCACTGTGCGAGCGTCTCGGGCAGGCCGTCGCCGATCGGCTGTTGGATGTCGCCCTCGGTGAGCGGGTCCAGGGCGCCGATCAGATGATACAGCGGCATGCGCGGTTTCGGCTGCCGGAGCGTATATCGATCGAGGTATTCTCCGGCGAACTCGGCGGTCAGATACTGGCCCAGGTCGCCGTTGACGAACTCCGCCCCCAGCAGATTGTAGGAATTTTGGCCCAGGGCTCGGCCATAGGCGTCGTGGATGGCGGCCTCCAGCGGGCTGGCCGCCACCAGTTGCGCCAGCCGCGGCATGGCTTCCGTCAACAGGGCCAAAGACGTCACCTCCGCCGCCGCGGCGTCGTACGTTTTCTCCAACTCGTGCGTGATTTCCAGCGGGTGGCCCTGGACCGGGCACGCACTGGCACGGGCGGTCAATCGCTGCCCCAGGTCCACCATCGCCTTAAGGGTCTCCGGTGGCGCGAGCCGCTGGCTCGGCCAGGCCCAGATATTGCCCATGGGCATGGACCCGAAGCCGTGCGCGCGACGGCCGCCGCGGGTTTCCACCTCCACGCTGACATCCAACAGCACGACGTCGGTCACCACGCGGCCGCCGAACTTGATCGGCGCGCGGTACTGGAGGTATTGCGTGCTGCTATGGGCCACGCAAAGGCGGATATCGCTGGCCTTCATGGTGTCTTATGCTTTGCGCGGTTTGAAATGATCCCAGCCGCGGCAGTAGGGAACGGATCGCATCATTTCGAACCGTTCAAGGTATTGCTGGCCGTGGCCCAATCGATCGCATTGATCAACAGATTGCGGAACTGCGGCTGGGCGAAATCGTCAGGATGTCCGAGAGTTGTGGCGAAGACGCGGCCGCCGCGGTAAGCCCGCGTCCAGGCGACGGGTTGGCGGTGATCGTCGGCCGCGCCGCTGAGAAGCAGTTTGGCGTCCCGGTCCAACGGCAACACCTTGTAGAGCGAGCCGTTGCTGTGCCACCGGGCCGGCTCAACGCCGGCCAGCAGCGGATCGCCGGCCGCGCCGGCCACCGGGGCCACGTCGGTCCCCCCTTCGTTGCCGTAGTGACCCACGTAGTGGCAGCCGAGCACGTCCACGTCGAATGTCGGCCACTGGCTGGTGCCGGGCGGCGGCGGGCCCTGCCCGGGCGCCACGCAGAAGGCGTGGCAAGCGGTGCGCAGCGCCAGCAACGGCCGACCGCCTTCGAGATACGCACGGATCGCCTGCAACTGCTCTCGGGGCAGTGGCTTGCGCCGCGCGAACAGAACCATGAGATCGGCCGTCGTCAAGGCGTCCAGGCCGGAAATCCCCCCCTTGCCACCCTGCAATATCGTGCAGCGACAACCGCACTCGGCGGTCAACTGCCGGGCAAAGGCCGGTAGCGTTCTGTCCGCATGGTACTCATCTTCGTCGATCACGAAAACGAGATGCCGCCCCTGGAGCTTCTTGTGCGGCGGATCGGCGGCCCTGGCCATGCCGCCCAGGGCAATCACCGATGCAAGAACCAACAGTCCCATCGAGAATAGCCATGTCTTCATGGAAATAGTTTACCAGCCAACTTGGCAGGGTCAACAGTGCCGTGCATTTTGCGTTGCTCAGCGGGCTGTTTCTCATTGTCCAGAGTGTCGCCGGAACGCGAAAAAGGGAAACTCTAGCAACAAGATCGGGTTCCGCGTCGTCCGGGCGAGGAAAAAGAACCACAAGGAGAGTGGGGGCTTCCCCGGCCGGATACCATACTAGTGCCTTGGGGCGACATCTCTTTGCACCGGCAGCGGTTGCCGGCTAGCCGCACTGAGGCGCTGCAAAGGAGGAGGATGCGATGAAATTCCGTTTGATGCTGCTGGTGATGCTTGCGGTACTCGGTATGGGGGCTGCCATGGCGCAGGCCCAGTGCTGCGGCGGGTACGTGACGTACTATGCCGGTCCGGCCTGCTCGTCGTGCGACGGCGGGTACTGCTCGAGCGGCTGTTCTAGCTGCGGATTGAGTTGCTGTTCGAGTTGCGGCTATAGCTGCGGATCGTGTGGTTGTTCCGGTTGCTACTACCCCACCGCTTGCTATTCCCCGTACTACAGTTCGGGCTGTGGCTGGGGATGTGGTTACAGTTGCGGCTGGGGCGGCTGCGGTTGGGGTGGCTGGGGTGGGTGTGGCTGGCAGCGCGGTTGCGGCTGGTAATCGCCGGCATCAAGGCGCGCGAGGGTAGCAGGCACACTCTATGTGCCGTAACGAGCGGCCGGCATACGGAGAGGTTGTGAATTTTTGTTGTGCGCATCTCGCGCGAGGCGGAAAAACTCACAGTCTCGGAGTGTGCCTGCTACCATTTGCTCTCGTCCATTTTCCAGTTCTCTCGCGATTCGATTGCTCCCATCGGCCGTTTCGGCTATCATCAACTGCAGGTGGCCGGAACTCTTGGGGGCATATGCCATGCAGAAAGCAAATCTTCTTCGGCCGTTCGGACGCAGCCCGGCGGCGGATCGTGCGGCGTTCACTTTGGTAGAGCTGTTGGTGGTCATTGCCATTATCGGCATCCTGGTTTCGCTGCTCTTGCC
>JBEKZQ010000053.1:0-18182 GCA_049509675.1 Thermoguttaceae bacterium
GATCGGCAAGATGACCGGACCGTTCGAGCGTGCCATGAACATCACCAGCTTCGGCACCAACACCATCCGCGGCATCCAGACCCTGGGCCGGCAATACAACAAGAGCCGCAGCGGCATCTAGTTCTCCTCTGCAGAAGGCATTCAAGATGGCTTACCAAAAATATTTGTGGCCCGTCGGAACAAAACGGCAATCGTTGGCACCGGCAAACACTAGCCCGAAGCGCAAGCGAGGGTCGGAGATGCTGGGGTTCGTGGCGATTCTTCCCTCGCTTGCGCGTCGGGCTAGTGTCGTCTCGGCCTTCGTCCTGGCAGGCGCCTGCATGGCGCTTGCCGACGCGGTTCCCCGAGGCTTGCCGCCGGATCCGTGGTGCCCTTGCGTTCCCAACGCGCAGAACTTCGGCTACTTCCAAACGCGCTGGCGGGAATGGCCGGGCGAAAGGCGAGTGGACGAGATATTCAACAAGTCGGCGCCTGCCGAGAAGATGGCCACCCCTCCCGGACAGGAACTAATACCGTTGCCCAGGGCAACGCCCGCGTCAAAGAAGGCCACGGAGCCGGGAGGCAATTTGCTGCCGAATCCGGAGAAGAAGCCAGAGAAGAAGCCGGAGCAGAAGCCGGAGACGCCCAGCGAAACAATTAAAGAGAAACCGGGCGGAATACCCAAGGAGCAAGAGCCTGCGGAGAAAACCACGCCTTCGCCGAATTCCGTCCCTACGGAACCGGGCATACCGAGTGAGCCGCCGCCCTCGAAGGAACCGCGTCTGGAAGGCGGACTCGACAACCCGCCGGCCGAAAAGGGTTCGGGTCCGGCCGACAAGGGTTCGGGTCCGGCCGACAAGGGTTCGGGTCCGGCCGACAAGGTGCCGTCTCCGATACTCCCAAAGACGCAACCCCGGGACGATAAGTCGGCATCGCCCGAGCCGATCCTCCCGAAGAAAAAGAAAGCCGACGCCGAGTCGGCCAAACCAGCGGATCAGGGCAGCACCCGGCCGCAAGACGCCACCCAGGCAGGCCTGACGCAGTTCGATCCGAGCGACGGCGGGCAGGTGCTGCAGTCCGTTTGGACGCCAGCCCTTGGCGTGG
The DNA here is from genome assembly GCA_049509675.1 of Thermoguttaceae bacterium. GTDB lineage: Bacteria > Planctomycetota > Planctomycetia > Pirellulales > Thermoguttaceae > JBEKZQ01. The sequence goes on from JBEKZQ010000053.1 coordinate 1,084, forward strand.
ACGTGCATGGGCAATCGGCTGGCGTCGAGCCCACCAGCTACGACGAACCGGCGCGGTCCGAAGAAGCCCGCGCCGCCCTCGGCGGCTTCTGCCCGGTGGAGCTGCACGATCTGGGCAAGTGGGTGCCGGGAAGTATGCGATGGGGCGCCGTTTATCGCGGTCAAACCTACCTTTGCGCCGGCCCGGACCAGCGCGATCGTTTCCTCGCGTCGCCCGGCCGTTACGCGCCCATGGACGGCGGCAACGACGTGGTCTGGGCCGCCCAACGGAACCGCGTCGTGCCGGGCAAGACGGAGAATACCGTCCTGTATCACGGGCGGCTCTACTTGTTTGCCAGTTCCGGTAGTTTGGAGCAATTCCGCCAGAATCCGCGCCGCTACGCCGATGCCGCTCGATAGGAAAAACGAAAAACACTCATAAGTTGTGGCTGGGCAAGGAGTTATGGCTACTATGGTAGCGGGCGACTCCTTCTTCTCTCTTTCAAGCCCGAACCACTTCCCGGTCGCCTCCCCACGGCATCCCTTTTGCCGCGAGTTCCCTGCCGAGGCGCCCGATGGCTGGTTCTTGGGTGCAACTTGCGGGATCAGGCGCGACCGGGTACGCTTGGACTGCGGGAACTCGGCTCTGGAAGGGAGGATTCATGGTAAACCGCGTTCTGCGATCATTGTTGCCTCTTGTTGTCGTGCTGATCTCGCCGCTCGGGCTGCGGGCCGCTGACGCAAAGCTGGGAGCGGCAATCGGCTACGCACTGCCTGTCGACGGGCCGTTGCCGAAGACTTATCGGGTGACGCTGGCCATCGTCGACGCGAAGAACCCCGACTGGATCATCAGCCAGTTCCTTGCCGGGGAGCCGCGCACGGTCACGCAAGCCAATGGCGGCAAGTTCACCGACTCCTGGGACGGCCTTGACGACAACTTCATGCCCGTGCCGCCGGGCACTTACGGCGTAAAAGGCGTCTTTACGCCGGCGGAGAAGTGGCAGGTTGACGGCGAGTACCACGCCATTGTTCCCCGCTTCGTCACCGGCATTTCCCCGTGGATTCCCCGTCCCGAGCAGTGGAAAGACCCGGCGCGGCTCTACACGGCTGATCCCGCGAGCGGTCCCTCGAATATCACGGATGTCGACGTCGGGGCCAACGGGATCGCCGTCTTTTACTACGGTTACCTGGAAATCGTCGCCAACAACGTCCAGGTCGATCTGAAGAGGCCGATCGGCTTTGAGCAGCTCCTGCGCACCCATGATTCCGGCGGTGCCGGGGGCGGGCCATGTACCTGTACGGACGGCGATTCGATCTGGGGCTTCAGTACCGACGGCGGGCCCAAATTCGTCTACCGCGCCGATGAGAAGCCCTTCGGCAACGGCGCCGGCGCGAACCGCCGCCATATCACGCTGGCCGAAGGCTGGGTGAAGTCGCTGGCAGCCTATCGGGACCGGACGGCCGGAAAATCCTACGTCTATGTGGCGGAAGGCGGGAAGGTCGCCGCCAACAAGAACGGATGGCCGGATTATTACGAGAGCGACAAGGAGTTCGTTGACAAGGTGCTCGTGCTGGCCGGCGAGAACGGGCGGAAGCTGGCGGAAGTGCCGGTGCGCCGTCCCCTCGCAGTGGTCGCGCGCTATGGGACGCTCTACGTCCTGCACCAGAACGCGGACGGGGCCTATGTAGTCGGTGCCGCAGCGCTGGCGGCAGGCGTGCCGCAAGGCGCGCTCGAACCGCTGTTCACCGTCCCCCCAGCCATCAGACCGTTTGACCTGGAGCAGGATAGCCGCGGGCGTTTCTACCTCAGCGATCCCGGGGCGAACAAGGTGTATCAAGTGGATCGAGCAGGGAAGGTCGTCCGCACGTTCGGACGGCTCGTTGTCCAGAAACCGGGCGGCTATGACCGGCAAACCTTCATGGCCCCGGGCAAGCTGGCCACGTGGCGGGACCCCGGCGGAAACGATCGCCTGCTGGTGGTCGACCAGGCGGGGCCGACGATGACCAGCGAGTGGAGCGCGGATGGCAAGCTGCTCCGCCAGTTCGTCGGCCTGCAGACGAATTCCAACAATTACGGCTACGCCATCGATCCCGAACAGCCGGAAGACCTGTATATCATTGGGGCGGCGGGCTGGCTGACTCGCTTCAAAATGGATTACGCCCGCGCAACATTCAAAGTGGACGCGGTATGGCCAAACATCGGAACCGATCCCCTGCTGCCGGAGTATGGCCAGCCGCGAATCGTCAATTTCAAGGGCCACAAGTACCTGTGTTGCTCTTCACGTTCCCGCACGTGTGCCGTGTACCGTCTGGACGGCGACCGCTGGCTGCTCTCCTCAGGCATCCTCCGGAAGACTATCGGCAACCACTCGCAGTGGTTCTCCTGGCACGATGCCAATGGCGACGGCAAGGTGCAGCAGGAGGAATGTCAGCAGACCCCCATGAAGCTGCCGGGTCACGTGCTGAAATATTTTGGCGAGCAATGGTTGGACGACCTGTCGCTTCTGGCCGTCAACCAGGGAGGACGGGATATCTGGCGGCTGGTGCCCACGGGCTTCGATGCCCATCAGAACCCGATCTTCACCCGTTGGGAGCAGGTGCTCACTGATCCGGTGTTCGAGGCCCGCGCGCAGAACGCGGCCGATGCCGTCCACGGCGGCAACGAACTGGACGACCGCTTCAGCAGCGACTGGGCCATGGCCCGCGGCTCGTTGAAGGATGGGCTTTACGTCACGGCGCGGGGAGGCCCGCCGTTCAGCGCCAACCAGAGCGGGCAGGACAAGATCTCGCGCTACGTTCCGGACGGCAAAGGCGGGTATGCGCTTCGGTGGCGCACCGGCCGCCAAGCCTTCGGCGGTGCGGCGAAGCCAGGAGAGCTTGTCGGTTCCATCTATATCGAGCCGCCCATCAACGGCCTGGTGAGCGTCATCGACAATTCCCGGTGCGGGGTGTTGCTCTATACGGAGGACGGCCTGTATGTGGAGAGCCTTTTCCCGCAGCGTCCCGCCTCGGAAGTCGGCATCTTCGCGCTACCCGGCGAGTTCTTCCAGGGGACCGTCTTTTCGGACCGCCGCGACGGCGGCATCTACTTCGGGACGGGAAAGGCGACACCGCTGGTCTTCAAGATCGAGGGGTGGTCGCTCACCCAAAACCCAGTCCGCCGGTTGACCACGCTGCAGAACACCGTCACGATCGCCGCCAGCCAGATCGCCGATCCGCCGGAGATTGCCTTGACGATGCGCGGCAATGCGGGCATGCAGAAGGTGGCCCGCTTCGCGCCGGCAACCGGCGGGGCCGTTCTCGACGGTTCCATGGCCGGCTGGGAATCCTGCGAGCCGGTGCGGTTCCAGGCCGACAAGGATCGGACGGTCGACGTCCATGTCTTGTACGGCCCGGAAAACCTGTATCTGCGCTGGCATGCGCGACTCGTTGCCGCGTTCGACGCTAAACCGCTGGCGCCGGCAGAACGAGTTTTCTCGCATGGCCGCCTGGCGGACACGCTGAGTTTCTATATCCAGGGCGATCTGAATGCGAAGCCCAACGGATCGGCTGACGGCCGGCCCGGCGATGTACGCATCGTATTTGGCGTCTTCAAGGACAACGACACGCTGCGCCCGGTGGCCGTGGGCATGTATCCTGTCTGGCAGGGGAAGGGGAAGCCCGCGCCGCAGAGCTACCAGTCGCCGACCGGCAAGTCCGAATTCGCCCACGTCGGGCTCCTGACCGATGCGAAGCTGAATTTCGTGATGGACACGGATGGCAGAGGTTTCGTCCTGGTTGCCGGAATCCCGCGCAGCGCAATCCCGGGCCTGCCACGCCTGTCCGGCGATGTGCGCACGATGGTGAATTTCGAGGCCACCTTTGCGGGCCGCAACAAGTTCTGGTGGGCCAACAGCGACGGCTCGGCAAGCCGCGAAACCTATGACGAACCCTGCGAGTCGCGGCTCTATCCGGGAAGTTGGGCGCCGGCGCAGTTCGAGAAACTCGACGATCGCCTCGTGGTGCGCAACTGGCTCGTCTGCGGTCCTTTTGGCGGACCAGGGGCGGAGAAGTTTGCCGCCGACCTGCTGGACGACGCCAAGCGGGCGGCGCGTAAGTTCTGTGATGCCGCGCACTATCCGCCCGATACCGCGAAAGTCGACGCGCGCGCCGTCTATCAGGGGGAGATGACCCGCGGTTACTGGCAGGATCCCGGTCCGGTGCGCTGGCGTCCGGCGAAGACGGCGGACCTGGATAGCCGCGTCATCTGCGGTCCGGCAGCCCAGGTGTGGTACGGGGCCACGTGGATCCTTGCGCCTGTGAAGACGACGGTGACGTTTCAATTCCAGGGGCATCCGCAGACCTCTTACCGCTGGTTCCTCAACGGCGAGAAGGTGCTCGAAGGCGAGATCGTCGGCGAACCCGGCAAGGGAGTTTCGCAAAGGACGCTGACCCTTGACCAAGGCTGGAACCAGGTCTTCTTCCGGGCGTACTGCGTCGGCTATCCGCCGTTCCGGGCAGGTCTGGTCATCAGCGGCCCGCCGCAGACCTTATGGACGCTCCGGTTGTCGGCGGTTCCGCCGCACTGAGGTCAAACCCGCAATGACTCGGGCCTGATGATTAACCTATGAAACACCACCTCGCACTTCTTTCCAGGCGATTCGCGCTAATACAACTCGGCACCGCATCTGATTTCTCGCCGCAGGCGTGGGCATTTTCTGAAATCGACAAGTTATTTCCCGCGGGTATGACCGCCTCCTCCGCCTCGAAGGGTTTTTGCAGAACGGCTCTTATGATTCTCCTAGTCGCGTCCGCGCTTCAGGGAACTGCCGTCCCGGCTGAGGGGAAGACGGGCTGGCTCAGCGGGGTTGAGACCTGGGGTGGGCGACGGGCGTTGCCTGCCTTGGTGAATCCGGTGGTGAGCTGGCCGCTACAATCCGTTCTGCGATTGCGCGGCGAGTGGGACTTTGTCACCCGAGAAACCGCCCCGCTGCGTCATCCGGGCTGGAATGGTTTCTTTGCCAAGCCCTGGCCGGATGCCCGCGCCATTCAAGTTCCCGGGTGCTGGGAGGCGCAGGGGGTGGGGACGCCGGGCATGGGAGATTCCTGGGACTGCAAGTGGGATCATTGTGCCAAGCCCTTGCGCCGGGTTTACAAGGGAGACGCCTGGTACCGCAAGGCCGTCACCATACCCGAGGCGTGGCGCGGACAGCGGATCTGGCTCAAAGTGGGCGGCGTTCGGTCGCAAGGCTGGTTTTGGGTCAACCAGACGCCGGTGGCGTGGGTCGATAATTACTGCGGCACCTACAAGTACGACATCAGCGATCTCGTTCAGGCGGGGGCGCAGGCCGTTGTCGTGGCCGAGGTCAACAACGTCCTTCCCAGCCGGAAGGGTTTGTTCAGCAGCACCCACCGTTTTGGCGGCCTCTACCGCGATGTTGAACTGGAAGCCACGCCCGACGCGCGGATCGATTACGCATGGGTCCGCGGAGATTTCGACCACCAGGCGGCCGAGGTTCATGCGACCGTAGCCTACGGCAACACAGTCTGCATGCTGAAGAAGCCGGTGCTGCGGGTGACGCTCAAGACCGGCGACGGCCAGCCGGCGGGGGCTCAGACCCGGAACATTGAGTTTGATTCGCAGTGCAGAACCGCCGAACTGATCTGCCGGATTCCGCTGGCGCGGTTTCAGCCGTGGTCGCCTGATTCGCCCGCGCTTTATCGCGCCGAGCTGGTCTTGTGTGACGGCGACCAGCCGGTTCACGGCTGGGTGGAGCGGTTCGGCGTGCGCAAATTGGAGGTTCGTGGCGACCGTTTCTTTTTCAACAACAAGCCGTTCTTTGTGCGGGGGTACGGGGACGACTTCGTGTATCCGCTGACCCTGGTCTCCCCCGCTTCTCGCGAAGAGCATCTGAGGCATTTCAAGGCGGCCCGGCAGGCGGGGTTTCTCTATGTCCGCCTGCACACCCACTGCGAGCTGCCGGAATACTTCGAGGCTGCCGATGAGGCCGGGGTCCTCGTGCAGCCGGAGCTTCCCTATTACGGCGATTATCCGACCGAGGCTTTCACCTTCGATCCGATCCGGGATTTGAAGGAACTGATCACGCACTACCGCCGTTACGTTTCGCTGGCCACCTACTGCATGGGCAACGAAGGGCTTCTGGGACGGCCGCTCGGCATCGAGATCTACAAGCTCGTCAAACAACTCGACCCCGATCGGCTCGTCCTTCACCAGGACGGGGGCTCCAACACCCGCGAGAACTCCGATTTCAGGAACGGCCCCATCACGGTTTGGGAACCGGGCAGTTTTCCGTGCGATGCCCCCTTTGTCGCCCATGAATATCTCAACCTCTCGGTGAAACAGGACCCACGTCTGGCAGCGAAGTTCTCCGGCGTCATGCTGCCTCCGGTTCCCTTGGAGACACGCGACCAATGGCTGGCCAACGCGGGGCTGAATCGCCGCTGGGGCGACGCCTGCCAGGATGCCGCGCATGTCTTGCAGCGCCATTACCAGAAGCAGGGCCTGGAAGCGGCCCGGATGGACCCGGCCTGCGATGGCTATGACTTCTGGACCATCGTGGATGTGGTGGTCAAACAGGGAAACACCTACAGCGCGCAGGGCTTTCTCAACCCGTTCTGGGAGCCCAAATCCAAGGGCTACACGCCGGGGGAGTTCGGCGTTTTCAATGCCGCCACCGTGCTGCTCCTCAAAACCGAGCCAGGCCATCGCATTGCGGTCTCGGGTGACCGGGTGCGGGCTGATTTCTGGATCTCGCACTTTGGCGAAGAACCTTTGAAGCAAGCCAAGCTCACTTGGACGCTGCGTGCCGACAAGACCGTGCTGGCCGAGGGAATGGCCGAGGGTGGCAACATTGAACTTGGCGCGGTTCGGTCGCTGGGGCAATCGAACTTCGTGATACCTGAGCTGCAAAAGCCGGTTCATGCGGTCTTGCGGGCTTCACTTGCAGGCGGGCTAGCCGGCAACCAATGGGACTTCTGGCTCTTCCCCAAACGCGCGCCGCAGCATGTGACGGGGATCGCCGTTTCCAAGCCTCTGCTGCCCAAGCTGGCGCCGCTGTATTCGGGATTGGTTGCCACCGGAGATCCTGGGGCCGAGCAGGCGCCCGTGCTTATCTCGCTGCTGGGTTCAGCCGATGTCGAACCCGCCCTGGCAGCCGGCAAACGTGTCCTCCTCATCAACCGGGCGATGGGAAAGCCCAACGTCAGTCTGGGCTGGTGGTCGATGGGAGAACAAGTGGGGACCGCATTCGCCCGGCACCCTGCCTTGGGCGATTTCCCCCAAGAAGGGTATTTGTCTCCGCTGGCCTTTCGCATCCTGAAAACCGGTCGGAAACTGCCAAGCCTGGCGGGCCTCGGTCCCGACGACATGTTTGTCGTCGGCGAAGGTCTGGACAGTTATTTTCTCTACGCCGGACAGGCACGGGTCAAGCAGGGTCGGGTCCTGATGACCTTTGGGCTGGACCTGCTCTCGGGCTATCCGGAAGGGACCTGCCTGCTGGATGGGCTGATTCGCTATGTCCAGTCTGACGCCTTCAGTCCGCAAGGGGAAGTTGCCTTGCCCGCGATGAGCGCGAACCTGAATGGCTGGCAGAGAACGCTGAAAGCCGGCGACTTCGGCCACGACCGCCTGCCGGCGAACGGCTTGCAACTCGATGTGGCCCGTGCCATGAAGGGAAAGAACGAGTTGATTTGGGAATCCCGCCCCATCCCGCAGGCTTCGGAGTAGAATCGTTGAGTCAAAAATATCAGACAGCGCAACCATCAAGGCCGATTAGCAACAATTCGACACCCGCAGGAAATAACGACTGTGAACCCCTCCCTCCTCATTCTCGCCGCCCTGCTACTGGCGCCGCTGGCCGGGCTCACCGCTGCCGATACTGTGAAGCCGGCGGGCAAGCCGGCCGCGGGGGGTAAACCCAACATCCTCGTGATCCTCACCGACGACCAGGGCCGGGGCGATTACAGCGCGTTTGGGACGAAGGATATTCGCACGCCGCACATGGACCGGCTATGCCGCGAGGGGCTGAGCTTCCAGAATTTCTTTGCCAACAGTTGCGTCTGTTCGCCGTCGCGCGCGGCGTTGTTGACGGGCTGTTATCCGGACCGAGTCGGTGTGCCCGGCGTGATTCGCGAGGAGACCCCCGACAACTCGTGGGGCTACCTTGCGCCGCAGGCCACGTTGTTGCCGCAACTGCTCAAGCCGGCCGGATACCACACGGCCCTCATCGGCAAGTGGCACCTCGGGATCGGCACGCCCAACACGCCGACCGGGCGCGGGTTCGATTTCTTCCACGGGTTCCTCGGCGACATGATGGACGATTACTGGACCCACCGGCGGCACGGACACAATTTCATGCGGCACAACCTGGATGTCGTCGATCCGCAAGGCCACGCCACCGACGTATTCACCGGCTGGGCCTGCGATTATCTGACCGAACGCGCGAAAGCCGGGGGGCCGTTCTTTCTCTACCTCGCCTACAACGCCCCGCATGATCCGATCCAGCCGCCGCCGGAGTGGCTGGCGAAAGTGAAGCAGCGCGAGCCGGGCATTTCCGAGAGACGGGCCAAGCTCGTCGCGCTGATCGAGCACCTCGACGACGGCATCGGGAAGGTGCTGGACACGCTCGATCGCAGCGGATTGGCCGCCCACACGCTCGTCATCTTCACCAGCGACAACGGCGGCGTACGCGCGAACGGCGCCAACAACGGTCCATGGCGCAGCGAGAAGGGCCACATGTACGAAGGCGGCCTCCGCGTCCCAGGCGCCGCGCGCTGGCCCGGGGTGGTCGCGCCCGGCAGCAGCACCGACCGGATGACGCTGACGATGGACATCTTCGCCACCGCCTGCGCCGCGGCCGGCGTGGAGCCGCCGGCGAACATTGACGGTGTCAGTTTTCTGTCGGAACTCCGCGGTGAACCTTCGCCGGTCCAGCGGCGCGAGTTCTACTTCGTCCGCCGCGAAGGCGGTCCCGCGTACGGCGGCAAAACCATCGACGCCTTTCGGCGCGACGACTGGAAATTACTGCAAGACAGTCCGTTCAAACCGCTCGAACTGTACGACCTGAGATCCGACCCGCGGGAAACGACCGACCTTGCCGCGAAGAACCGCAAGCGCTTCAACGAACTGTCCGCCGCGTTGCGCAAGCAAATCCAGCGGGCCGGTTCCGTTCCTTGGCAAGCACCGAAGCAATCCCCATGATTGGAACTCATGAAATCAATCCTCCTCGTCATGGAAACCGACTGGGCGGTCGGCGAAGTGCCGGCCGCGCTCGACAACGCCGGCATCGCTGGCAACACGCTCGTCATCCATCATTCCATCAACGGCTCCTTGACTTTACGGTTCCTGCCCTTGCCGTTCTTCTTCGCGCCGTTGTCCGGATAAGGCTTGACGTGTGCGCGCTCGGCCCAGGCATCCCATTTTGCAGCGAGCTCGCGGGCGAGTTCCGGCTTGGTGCCGGCCAAGTCGTGCAGTTCCGTGCGGTCGGTCTTGAGATCGTAGAGTTCCCACGGTCCACCGCGACCGAGTCGGACCAGTTTCCAGTTGCCCAACAAGGAGCCGGGAACCTCCAGGATACATCCTACAGGTGTCGCATCTGCTGGCGGCATGGTACAATGGGGCGAACGATCACAAAGGCGATTCTTCGGCCGCCTGCCGGTGGGTACAATCACTTCGACGGAGACATTCCCAGTTTGCCAAGCCCAAGGAGTTCGCAAGTATGTTCTGCACGTATTGCACGTTACTCGTCATCATCGCGTTGAACGTTGCCTCGATAGGCGGGGCCGAGGAGCCGGCTGCCGCAAGATCGAGCAGCAAAGCCGATGCCTGGCCAACTCTTGAGTGGGCAAAGGCTGCGCCGTCTCCCTTTGCGCGAGTTGAGTCGCCGGCTGCCGTCGTTGATAACAAGCTGTACTTGTTTGGCGGATTCACCGAGGACCTGGACGCATCGAATCAGCTCGACGTCTATGATCCGGTGAGCGACTCCTGGACGCGGAAAAAAGACATGCCGACGCGACTCACGCATCTCAATCCGGCCATCGACGGAGACGCCATTTGGTTCGCAGGCGGTTTCAAGGGGAAACATCCCGGGCCGGTCACGGCTGAAGTGTGGAAGTACGACATTGCCTCGGACACCTGGACCGCTGGACCGCCGCTGCCAGAACGGCGTGCGGGGGGTGGCCTGGCGGTGGTCCAGCGCAAATTGCATTACTTCGGCGGCTACAAAGCCGATCGTGACACGGGTGCTGGCGATCACTGGAGTTTGTCGCTCGAAGGGGGGAAAGACTGGCAGCGCGAAGCCGATTTGCCCGACCCGCGTGGCCACGTGAGTGCGGCCGTGCTGGATGGCAAGATTTATGCGCTGGGCGGCGATCACGGCCACGACATCACGCAGATTGACGTGAAATCCTGCCACCGCTTTGATCCCGCCACGAAAAAATGGAGCGAGATCGCCAGCCTTCCGGACGGGCGCAGCCATTTTGAATCGAGCACCATCGTCCATAAGGGCCGGATCCTGATCGTTGGCGGGCGATGCAATAGCTCTCAACCGCCGCGAAACGTTGTGGGCGACTTGCTGCAATACGACCCCCAAGCGAATGCGTGGCAGGTCGTCGGCGCTATGCCCGAGAAACTGCTCGCTCCGGCGGCGGCGATCATTTCTGGACGCATCGTGGTCACCGGTGGCGGGCTTAATAACCCGCGGCCACTCACGGCCAACACGCGGATAGCGCCACTCCCCGACGGTAAGTAATCAGCCCCGTCTACTGTCGGTGATCCCCGAGTACCTGTCCATGCTGACGCTGATGCTCGTCCCTGGCACCGAGTTGCACCGACAGTGGCAGTCGGGCAGGTTCGAGTTGCCGGAACCGGCGGGCCTGCTCCACGAGTTGCGCCAGGTCATTGCCCACGTCGATGGTCTCTCCCGCTGCATCTTCCGCACCAACCATGCCTCAAACTACCTGCCGCTGGCCGGGACGCTTTCCCGCGACAAAGCCCGCCTGTTAGCCACGATTGACGCGGCGCTGGCGCAGGGACGGTCCGCACTTCGCCCCGAGGCGTGGCGGGCCTCGTAGCCGATCCATCGTGAAGAAGCCCACGGAACATCGTACCGTTCCTTGCCATGACCCGACTCGACCTTTCCCGGCGTTCATTCCTCAGAGTTTCTGCCGCATTGGCAGGGACAACCCCGCTCGTCGGCGGTTTGCTTCACGGGCAATCGAATGAAGCCCGTGGACCGCTTGTTGCCTACGTCGGCACCTTCAGTTCTCCGCTTCGGGACGTGTTGCCAACGCAGGTGGACCTGCCGCCCGGCAATGGTCGCGGCATACACCTTTTCCAGGTGAATCGCGTCACCGGGACGATGATGCCCGCCGGCATCTTCGCCATGGGAACGAGCCCTAGCTGCCTGGCTTTGAATGCGGCTGGAACCCGGCTTTATTCCGCCAACGAGACGGCTCGCGTCGGGCAGGACAAGGAAGGCACGGTCAGCGCCTTCTCCATCGACCGGACGGACGGGCATTTGACGTTGCTCAACACGGTCGGCTCCGGCGGCGCCGGTCCGACCTACGTGAGCATTCATCCGTCAGGACGATTCCTGTTGGTGGCAAACTATTTTGGCGGCTCGGTAGCAGTGCTGCCGCTGCTGCCTGACGGTCGGTTGGGCAACGCCACCGACATCAAGAACGATGTGGGCAAGATTGGCCCGACCAAGGCGACCACGGCGCCGCCGGGCAGCTTTGCCGTCAGCGGACATGATCGGACTCACGCGCACATGATTCAGGCTGACCCCTCGGGACGCTTCGTGCTGCATGTCGACTTGGGCTTGGACAAGATCTTCGTCTGGAAGTTCGACGAGCGGACGGGCGTGCTGACGCCGAGCGAGTCGCCCGCGGTTTCCCTGCCAGCCGGAGACGGACCACGGCATTTCTGTTTTCATCCCAACGGTCGTTGGCTCTACTCCATTCAGGAAGAGAGCTCGACAATCGTTCGGTTTGACTACGATGCCCGTACGGGGCGATTGACCGCACGCCAGACGGTCTCGACCCTGCCGCCCGGGTTTGCCGGCAGCAATTTCTGCTCCGAGATATTGGTTTCGTCCGATGGGCGATTTGTCTATGCGGGCAACCGGCTGCACGACAGCATCGGGATCTTTTCCATTGGCCCAAACGGCGAACTCACGTTCATTGGGGAAGAATGGACAAGAGGGAATTATCCGCGCAGCTTCAATTTTGACCCCACCGGTCAGTTCCTCTATTGTTGCAATCAGCGCGGCGACAACATCGCCGTCTTCCGGGTGAATCGCAAGACCGGCGGTCTGGCGTTCACCGGTCATTACGTCCCGGTTGGCAATCCTTCGAGCGTCGTCTTCCTTGATCTCGCCTAGCGTCGACGATCCTGTCGCCCGCCAACCTGCCAGGCAAGGGACTGGCCCAGCACCCAATGCTTTACATCGGCGAGGGCTACAACAAGATGCTCCTCGTCCTGAACCCACGCGTCGTCATCCCGGCAAGCCACTGGGCGAACCCCGGAGCGTTGCCCGGATCGTAGAATCTCGCCGCAGGAAGGAACCCTCCCCAGCTTCGTGCGGCGGAATCACGCCAGCGTTTCCGGTCCGCCTCGGAGCCTCTGGGAGAGGACGGGACGGAAATACACAGCAGCCAGTCCAGGCAACAAGCAGACTCAGAGACATTGGCTTCATTTGGCATTCCCGTGAGGATTCGTTATTTCGGCAAGTAAACTGGAAATCCTGTTCGCCCTCGCCACCGAGAACGCGGGCCAGGATCACTCGCAGGTCTCCTTCGACGACCATCCGATCCCCGGAACTTGGGCCCGCCACGCCATATTCTCGCGGAGGCCCCAGGTCAGCGGCAGATTTTTCTCCTGCGATATACCTTGGCCGGCTGGGCCGCGGAAGCCGGGCCAGTTCTCGCAAAACAGGGGCCGGCCACAGCGCAGGCGAGGATTACTGGCCAAAGGAGGCTGCACGGATCAAGGAATCTGGTCATCTCACTTGCTCACCTCGCCGCGGACGTAGGTCACCACGGGATCCCAGACAGCGCTGCCCCCAGCGGCAGCGTTCTTGCTGACGATGAAGCAAAGGCTCTGGCCGGCGACCACACTGGCGGTCAGGTCGTGCGCAAGGGGTTTCTCTTTCATGGTGTGCGTCGGCCAGATCTCGTCAGCGCCGTGCAGGATCGCGACGTTGATTTCCTCGCCGCCGTGGTTTGCGATGGAGACCTTGCCCTCGATGCGGATCGTGCCGGCGTGCGGGGCGACCCACGTGCGGACCGCATCCCCATCGTCGGGCGTCATCTGGAAATAGCCCACCTCGCACTTGCCGGTCCCGCGCCAACGCGGATCGCTGAAAGTCATGTCGGTATAGGCGCTGCGGTTGCGCTGCTGGTTGCGCCACTGGTTCTTGCCCTGGACGCTGGAGAACCCGTCCGAGGCCCGATAGGTTTCGGCCCCATACTCGAACAGCATGTGCCTGACGACCGTTCCCTTTGAGAGGCCATTTTTCTCGCCGCGCACGACGACCTGGATGGTGTGCGGCGCGTCAGGGGCCAGACCGGTCTTGATGAATCCGAACTGATAGGGGATCGGCAGGTTGGCGTAGCAGTCCACGGTCTGCTGCAGGACGCCGTCAAGGAAGACGTCGGCTTTGCCGCAATCCGGCCCCTTTACAGTGCGCCAGTAGATGTCCGGGCCCGGGAATGTGAAGCGGACACTGGCGCCGGCCGTTGCGCTGACCCTCGCCAGACTTTCATAGTAGCTCGGATCCCGATCATCGGTCCATTGTCCGGAGTAGGAAGTCTCCGCGGTTGCGGCGGGAACGCGGCGGGCGTGGCGGCTCTCGATTGTGTCGGCCGATTCGAAGAACGGCGTGTAAGCGTAGTACTGCGCGGGATCCATGGTCACGGCCCAAAGACCGCTCGTAGGACTGGCCAGGTACACGGAGGGCGAAGCGAAACCCCGGACGACCGGCGTCTCGCCGGAACCCAGGTCGATCCGGAACCGCCGGCCGGGCGCTTTCTGCCAGAAACTATAGACGTACAGCGTCTTGTCGCCGCTGAAAATGTTGGTCTTGCCTTGATCGGTCGGCCAGGTGCCGTACAGCTCTGCGCACCAGTTCCGACCGGCATAAAACGACGGGCTCCAGTCCTGTTTGCCCAAGTCGCTACAGACCGACAGGCCGCCGATGTAATTAAAGGAAACGTACTTTTTCAGATACGTGTTGTATATCACGCAATAGCCGTTGACGTACGATGCCTTGCCTCCCACGCCCGGTTGCGACCACTGGCCATTGTAGAACTTCCACCACTTGCCCGGGGCCATCTTGTCGCGGATCGCGCACCGCGCCACGCGATGCCGGAGTAACCCGCCGGCGGGAGCCTGCGTCTTCGGCCACAAGTAATGGTTGGTGAACAGGTAGATGTATCCGCCGCGCTGGTCTGCGTAGAGGATATGATCTCCGTCGCCGCCGTCCCACGAAAGGCCCGAGAAGGCCGGTCCGCTGCGGGCCGGTTGGCCCGGATCATCGCGTGTCAGAAGTCGGCCTTCGTACTTCCAGGTCAGACCCTTGTCGGTGCTGCTGGCCAGGTGGATCTCCCGCAGCACCATGTCGGCATAGCCCTCCTGCTCGCAATGCATGGGAGCGTAGAGCCGCTTCTCGGCCTCGTCGTACCAGACACCGCCGAGGATATACGGGGCGCGCAAGGGGAAGTTGGCGGAACCGTCCGGCTGCCGAGTCGCGTTCTCGATGTTCGTGCCTTTGAAGCGGAACACGGGTTTGTTGTATCCGTTCTTATAGATGATCCAATACTCGCCGTCGATCATCACCGGGCAGTACGGAAAATCCATGTCGCAGGGATTCTTCGGGCCCATGTAGTCGGGCAAAGGCTCCAACTTCTCCGGCGTGACGGTGAGCGTGAAGGGCAAAGTCGATCCCCGGACGCCGCCCGGTTCGGCCCCAGCTCGGCCAATACGGCCGAGGACGGCAAAACCCAGGCCAAGATAGGCCGCCATCAGAAATCTTCTCGTCCGGTCGCGCTTGCTGGGCATGGCTTTTCTCCGCTGAAGATTGAACCATTCCAACGATGCCGTGGTGATCTTCCCACGCGGAGCTATAAAAGCGTGAACGTCGTTTCGGCCCATGACGATATCGTTATCCGCCGCCATTCTCGCCGGGACCATAGGAATTGCCTACGAAGTGTGGCATTTTCAACATCGTATCGAACGGGTAGCGGTTAATCAACATACGCGATGCACCGATCGCCCAGGCTTGGATGAATGTGGGGATCGACAATTCCCTGCCTCGCTCGATGGCCCACGCGAGATTGGCGTACTCGATCACCGCTTCGGTCGAGTCGATGTTGTTCAACGACAGCGGCATCTCCCCCCAGAAATGATCGACACCGAAGAAAAATGCAACCGCGTGGCTTGGCGAATCGGGTTTCTCTGCGGTGTCGGCGGGGAGACCATCGGCGCGAAGTTGCTGCGGTGGTTGTGGCGGTTGTAGTGCGCAACACCGACAGCGAGTAGAGCGGGGAAACTTGCTGCCCTGTCTTCGGCGGTCGTCAAGCCTTTGCCCAACGTCGCCGCAGATAAACCACGCCTAGTCCCAACAGTGCCGAGGCCAAGAGCGTAAGGGACGCGGGTTCGGGAACCACGGTAATGGGCGACGAAAGTGCGTAGAACACCATCGGAGACCCTTGGCTTTCATAGCCGCCGTGTATCCAAATTGCATTCGTGTTCGCGCTGTACCCTGTGTCTGGCCACCCGTAGGACGATTGCCCGCCAAGCGGCTTGTCCGATGTGCCATCGGTATTTGAGCCAGTCCAAACACCGGTGGCGAGTGCGTTTCCAAACTGGTCGTAGCCTATCGGGTTGATGAGTGTCCCTGTTGTACCGTACAAAGGAGTCGAAGCGTTGGCTACGAGTTGTCCATCGGTGTTGTAGACGGGGATCGAGGATGTGAACGGAGCATTTTGGTCTGCGTCGGCCTGCCCCAAGCCGTTGTCAACGTTCCCCACGGTTGATGCAATCGCGTGCCAAGTGACACCCGAAGGCAAACCTGAATTCTGCCCCGCCTCTGTGGTGACAAACGAATTGTAGTCCGCGATGTTCCAACTGGTCGCGTCCCGCGCGTCCCGCGTGACAAACGCGATTTCGTACTCCGAACCAGCGGGCAGATTCGGGGGGATAAAGCCTGCGTATGCCGACAACGGAGCCATCGCCACCACGAAAAGTAAATTCCAAAATTTCACAATTATTTCTCCCGACTTCTTCTCAACGTCTCTAAAATCACGCGATGCTCGATCAGGGGCGGTCAATCACATAACTTGCGGGAAATGGAGAGACCGCCTATTTTGCTTGTATCAGTCTTTGAAATTTCCCGCAATTCACCTAAACATGGTCGCCTGTTTAGGGTATGGCCGAGTGGTGGGTAAGCATCCCAACGGCCAGAGAATCGCCCAGAATGGGGCGAAAGAAGGTGGTGGGACCGTCTCTAATCCCGCCCAACTAGAAGAAGCTCACGCCACTTTTCGGGTGGAACGCAGCGGCATCAATCTCGTAAATTCGGGCTGATCCTGTCCGTCATCGGCAAGGTATTCGCGGACAACTCGCAAAACCAATCCAACGCGGCTCCGCACACCGAGCTTCCTGTGGAGATGTTTCAGGTGGGTGTGGACCGTATGCAAAGAGATTCCAAGTTGCGTTGCGATGTTCCGTTCGTGTTCGTCCTCAAAAACAAGCCTTACGATCTGGTACTCACGCTCCGACATTTCCAAGCGCGCGGCAACCCTTAGCCATTGATCTTCGGTCAGAAGCGGGTCCAAATGGCGGATTTGCAGAGTTGCGGAGGACATGGCGACGGCTCTCCCCGCACCAAGGGGATCGAAGGTGGCAACAAAGGCTCAACAATCAATCCTCATTCTAGCGTATGCGTAAAAATCTGTCGAGCATCTCACAAAATAACAACGATCCGCTTTCGGGCTAAGACGGGTCCGATCTGGCTGATGCGCCCAAAACGCGGGTTTTTTCGACCTGCATGCCGGCACGGACCGCGGGAGTCGGGGGTGCCTGCTCTGCAATTGCTATTGGTGAAAAGGGCGTCCTTTCGC
>JBEKZQ010000530.1:0-4209 GCA_049509675.1 Thermoguttaceae bacterium
CCTGCTAACCTTGACCAGGTGGAGCACATCGAGCCGATGTGGCAGCGCCGGGGTTGCGTGCCACTGCTGGCTTGTCCAGCAGTGCCGAAAGCACGGCGCACGCACTGGCAGAGCCAGTGGCACACCCGGCGAAGGCCAACCTTATGACGCCACGCGAGCGAACCCTTGCCGCCCTGGAACACCGCGAACCGGACCGGGTGCCGGTCGATTTTGGCGGCCATCGGTCCTCGGGCATCGCGGCCATCGCTTATCCCAAGCTGCGCAAGTGCTTGGGCCTGCCGCCGCGGCCGGTCCGCGTCTACGACGTCATCCAGCAGTTGGCGGTGATCGACGAGGACGTTCTGGACCGCTTCGGCATCGACGTCATCGAGATGGGCCGGGGCTTCGCCCTGGACGACGCCGATTGGCGCCCCTGGGTCCTGCCGGACGGCACAGCCTGCCTGGTTCCGGCCTGGATCCGTCCCCAGCGCGAGGGCAACGCCTGGGTGCTGCGCTCCGCCAGTGGGCGGGTGGTGGGGAAAATGCCCGACGGGGCCCTCTATTTCGAGCAATGCCATTGGCCACTGATGGGTAGCGAGGGGCCCTGGGACATCCCTGCCGCGCTGGGCGAGTGCATTTGGACGGCCGTGGCGGCCCCGCCCGGTCCGCTGGACGCGGACACTCTGGCCGCCGGCGCGCAGCGTCTGCGGCAGCGGTCCGAGCGGGCTATCGTGGCCCTCTTCGGCGGCAATTTGCTGGAAATCGGCCAGATGCTCTTCCGCAACGACCATTTCCTCATGATGCTGGCCGGCGCGCCCGAGCGGGTCCATGCCTTCCTGGACCAGTTGGTCGAGATCCACTTGCGGAACCTGGAACGTTTTCTGGCCGCAGTCGGCCCGTACGTCGACATCGTCCTGTTCGGCGACGACCTGGGGATGCAATCCGGCCCGCAAATGTCGCCGGCCATGTATCGCGAGTTCTTCCAGCCGCGGCACGCCCGGCTGTGGCAGCGGGCGAAAGAATTGGCCCGCGTCAAGGTGCTGTTGCACAGTTGCGGCGGTATTCGGGAACTGCTGCCGGACCTGATCCGTGCCGGACTGGACGCCGTCAACCCGGTGCAGATCACCTGCCGCGGCATGGACGCGGCGGAACTGAAACGCGATTTCGGTGGCCGGCTGACCTTCTGGGGCGGCGGCTGCGACACCCGGGCCGTGCTGCCGCAAAGCAGCCCCCGGGAAGTCCGCGCGCACGTGAAGCGGCAGGTGGAAATCCTTCGACCCGGCGGCGGTTTCGTGTTCCAGCAGGTCCACAACGTGATGGCCGACGTGCCGCCCCAGAACGTCGTGGCGATGTTCGATGCCGTGGCCGAGTGCAACGGCCGGCGGCCTTAGGAGCCGTAAGAGAAGAAGTTGATCAATCATCGTAGCACGGATTGCCAATCCGTCCTACAGGCAACTGGCCAAGTTGCTGTTTTGCGGCTCCGTATAGATACACATGACCCAGGAGAAATTGACCCATGAGCGACCAACCGCAGCAACCGTCCCCCGAGCCGGCAGGCCAGCCGGAGCACGTCGGTCCGCAGAGCCAGCAGTTTCAGCATAGCCCGGTGGGCGCCCGCTTGCCGGACCGCGTGGCCGCCGGCGTGTTCAGCACCGGGGTCATCGTCATGGAGGGGCCGGAGGAGTTCGTCGTGGATTTCATCCAGGGCGTGCAGCGTCCGCCGCGGGTGGCGGCCCGAGTGGTTTTGGGACCGACCACGATGACCCAGTTCGTGGCCGCGCTGAAAGAGAACCTGCACCGCTACGAGCAGGTCTTTGGCGCGCCCAAGCCGTTGCCCGCTCCCAACACGGAACGCCGGCCCACGATCCAGGAGATTTACCAGGATCTCAGACTGCCCGAAGAGGTGCTGAGCGGATCGTATGCCAACACGGTGCTGGTAGGACATTCGCCCTCGGAATTCTGTTTTGATTTCATCACGCGCGTCTCCCCCACGGCCGCCGTCTCGGCCCGCATTTACCTTTCGGCCTCGCAGGTGCCGCAAATGCTGGGCGCGCTGAGCACCTCCTTGCAGGCCCATCGTCAGCGGCAGTCGGAGCCCAAGCCGCCCTTAGCCCCCCCGGGAGCGTAGTGAGGCGTAGGCGAATAAGTCAAGCAAGCGTCGTAGTGGTCTGTCCAACTTGAGGTTACGGGTGCCACGGTTGGCTTGTCCAACCGTGTTTCCAGCACTGCTGGGCAAGCCGGGCACCGACCGGAGGTTGGTCGTGGCACCCAACCGGTAATGTCGAAAATGGACAGACCAGTAGGACGGATTGCCAATCCGTCCGCGTTTTTCGGGACGGATTGGCAATCCGTCCTGCGGGCAACGCCAACTTCAGATTTCTTGATTTCGGGGAATTTCAGGTGGGCTCAGATTCCGCTGTGGGACGGCGGGCATGGTGTAGACGAGCTTCAAATTCGTTCCCGGGTAGGTGAAACTTGCTTCGTTAAGGTGGGTCAGGAGATGGGCAATTGCGCGATTGGAACGCGGGTTGGCCATCGGGTGGACGCGAACTTCCAGCACCCCTTGGGTGGCATCGGGTAATAGGTCGGCCTCCGAGCGAAAGAGTTCGCGAAGCAGGGCACGGGCATCGTCTTCCCGTGCCAACTCTTCCCGCACGATCGCCGTCATCGCCGTTTCCGCCCGGTAAGCGATCATTTTCACCGTGTCCGTCAATCGTTTGCGACTGGATGCCAAACGGTCGAACTTTTGCTCCGCGGGTAGCTCGTCCCACACCACGTGTTTCGGCGTTTCCTTCAGCCGCTGCTTCACCTGGTCGAGTTCGTGCTCCAGAGCCAACTCGTCCAAAAAGCGTCGCCCGGCCTTGCCGAACAGATCGCTGAAGTCGTGCAGGATGCCGTGACGGTGCAGGACGGCTTGGGCGCGGTTCTTCACGGCCGTGCGCAACGCCGACAGCGCCATGCGGTAGCGGGTTCGTTCCCGCTGTTGACGGACATCCGGCGGCGCGAGGTAACTCTCCGGCAAGATGCCGCGAAGCTGAAACTTTCCCAGCCGATCGCTGTCGCAACGGTCGGTCTTGGCCTCGTGCTTGGCCAAGGCACGGATCACCGGCGGATGGGCCAGATGGACGGGATGGCCCAACTCTTCCAGCAGATCGGCCACCCAAGGCCAGCCGAAGGTGGCCTCCAGGGCCACGGGGATTTCCGCGTCCAGATGCGACAACCAGGCGCGCATCGCCTGTTTGTCGTCGTGTTCCAGCCGCCTCCGCTCCACCGCGCGGATATCGCCATCGGGCGTTTTTCCCATTAGACTAACTTCGCTGAACTTACGATGGTTGTCCCATCCCAACGCATAGAGATTCATTGCTGCCTCCTGGGGTCAAGATTGACGGTCATCAACCACCCAATCTAGCCCCGGCGAGGCAGCGTTTCATCCCATTACATGAATAATCCGGGACTTGCGGCACACGGCGTGGTTTTGCAACGACTTAGCGGTCGGCTGTCGCGGACGGCTTGTTTGCCCGTCCCGGCGGCGCCGCCTGAGCCGTCTGCCCGGGGGCCGGTTGCTGGGGGCCACCAGGTTGTATTTCCAGATCGGTGATCATCACCTCGGAAATCGCCCGCAGCCCGAGCGTCTGATTCACCTGCTCCAACAACTGCCGCTTGAGTTCCTGCAAGCCGGGATCGTCGAAGTCGCCGCTGTGGGCCTTGCGGATCAATTCTTCGATGTCTTGCCGGACGCGGACTTTTCGGGCGGCCAGCCGTTGCCGGCCCGGCGCCTCGACCGGCTCGGCCAAGGCCACGTGTACGGAGAACTGAGCCCGGATCCGATCGATATCGCCTTTGCCGGCCGTGAAATGGAAGACGCCCAGGCCGATCTCGGGACTAGCCGGGGCGGCCGTCGCGCGCTGGTGGAAGCGATAGTATGCCAACCCCCCCGCGTGCATCGCCAGCGATACGATTACCAACAGGGGGAGCCAGGTGCCAAGCAGCAGGCGTCGGAATCGCCCGGCGGCCGCCGGCTTGGCGGTGGCCCCTTCCGGTTCCGAAACACCCGAATGTTCGCGCGGACTGGTTCGTTCGACGGCCATAGCACTACCCTCCCAGGGAAGTCTAGCTTATGGCCGGCGCAAAAAATTGGGGCCGCTGACGTGCCACGTTCCGTAGTGGCGTACCGGGCGATAAGGGCAAGGTAACCGTCCGGCTTTTGTACGTCAGAGGCCCCACGGGCCA
>JBEKZQ010000531.1:0-4193 GCA_049509675.1 Thermoguttaceae bacterium
CACTTGGTCGCTTACGACGCTGCTGAGCGAGCGGCCAACGCCTCCTCCTCGCCGGACGGCTTGTCTTCCTCGACCTCGCGGAACACCTCGGCCACCTCCTTGCGGCTCCGCATGCAGTAGCCGAATGCTACCGCCGCCTGCAGGACCGTGATGAGGCGATACAGCAGGGCCACGATCAGCCCCTGTCCGTCGGGCATCGTCAAACCTTCGGACGCATGGGTGTTCTTGTACATGGATTCCAACACCGCCTCGAACGGACCGGCGGGCAAGGGGATCGTGCTGGCCACGCCGCTGACCGGATAGATCACAAAATGCTTGGCGAGCGAAATGTGCTGCTCAAACAGCCCAAGCGCCACCAGAAACACCGAAACCGTCAACAGGCCGTGTACGCCCACGGTCATCAGGCATGAGGCCAGCAGCGTGCCCGGGCTGTGGCGATAGGACCGCATGGCGTCGACCAGGCTATGGATCAAATGGCCAACGCGCGGAATCCGCGTAAAGACCTCGATCCACCGGCCGTCGACCACGCCGGGGAGAAAAAGAATCGGGATGGCCACGGCACCCACGCCCGTTACCGCTAACACCGCTATGCAAACGAGATGGATCGCCGCCACCTGCACCTGGCCATAAAAGCCGGTCACAAGAATGCCCACGCTGCCCACCACGAACAGAATGTACAATCCGATGATGCGGTCCATGACCACCGAGGCGAGGCTCTTGGCCCGATAGCCGGGGTACTCGTGGGCCAGCATGTAGGCCTTCAACAGGTCGCCGCCGACGATGCCCATCGGCGCCAGATTCACCAGAAAGCCCCACAAACCGATCCGCAAGGCGTCGCGCATGGGCAGCTCGATCCCCAACGCCCGCACCAGGTAACACCAACGAATCAGCGTGAGCATGATCGCGACCGTCGAGACCAGCACGGCCGCAGTCAACGCCGCCGCAAACAGACCCCATTCCTTGCCGTCCCAATGCTGCACCTGCTGGGCCAAGAGTACGAAGACGTTTCGGCCTTGTTCGTCGTGGAACTTCAGCGCCTTGTACACGAGCCAGCCCAGAATGGCCAGCGAGCAAACGATCTTCAGCAACGTGATGAGGAGCTTCTTCAAAGCATTACTCCGCCCAACTGGGAAGATAAACGACGAGGATTGTGGAGGATTTAACACTAATTCGAGTTTACGACAAGAGCGAACCGATGGGAAGCATCATATATCCACCGGGGGGGTAAGGAATTAGGACCGCAAGACAATAACTTGGCCAGTTGCCGGTAGGACGGATTGGCAATCCGTCTGTGTGTTGGGGGACGGATTGGCAATCCGTCCTACCAAATACAATCGTGGCCAGAGCGAGCGGCGATGGCGGGCAAGGGATGGATCATACCCCCCCTGACGACCGGAAACCGTCATGGCTTGTTGGTCGGCCGATGGGTTGGTATAGTCTAACGATCATGACCGCCGCCCCCGACAACCCCATGTTCGACCTGCCCGAAACCCCCATTACCACCCGCTGGCCCACGATCGGCGCGACGGCTGCTGGAAGGTTCGTGGGCCGGCTGGCGGGCAACCGTTTCGGCGTCGGGTTCTTCACGCTTGGCAAGATCCTGGCACTGGCCACGATCCCTGTCAGCCTGGCGGTCTTTTGCTGGCAACTCTTGCCCTACGTGTGCCGCCGCTACCGCCTGAGCAACCGGCGGCTTACGGTACACAAGGGCCTCTCGGCCGAGGTCGAGCAATCCCTGCCGCTGGACGCCTTCGAGACAATCGACATCGAGGTTCTGCCCGGCCAGGAGTGGCTGCACGCGGGCGACGTGGTTTTCCGCCACAGCGGGGCAGAGGTATTGCGTTTGCGCGGCGTTTCGCGGCCGGACGTTTTTTGCCAGCTTTGTCTGAAGTCAAAAAACGCCCTGCAAGCGGTTGAGCAAGTCCTGCGGCAGCAGGCCGCCGAGACATAATAGGTGTCGCAACCATAGTGGCAGGCACCGGCCACCATGGGCAGCATGGTCGGTGTGCCGTCCGCCAGCTACGGCACACGGAGTGTGCCGGCTACGTTGAACGGCTTCTTACTTGCCCGTGTCGGGGTAATCGGGCCAGGGACCGGCCGCGATTGTTGCCGCATCCATCGGCGGCGCCGGCGGCAGACGGCGGATCTCTCCGCCGGCGCCGCCGGGCAAGGCCAAAGTACCCTGCCCTTCAGATATGCCCGAGACCGCACGAACGGCCCGAACGTGGACCAGCGGTTCCGCCGCCTGGGCGTTGCCGCCTTCGGCACCGGCCGGCGCCGCCGCCACGGGACGTTCGATTTGTCGTACCATGGCGGATGAACTGTTTGGGCTGGGCGTGTCTGCCAACGAGGGGGACGCCCATGCTGTCGCACCGGCCGGCGTTTCCGCCTTTGCCAGCGGCCCGGCTCGAGCGGCCGGGCCCGGCGCGGGAAGCTCGTACGGCGCGCTGACCATCTGCCAAACCACCGGATAGCGCGCAGTGTTCACCCCGATCGCGCAGGCGATCAACACCAACGACATCATCGTGGCCGCAACTCTGGGCACGGTCTCGTCCTGGCTCAAGCGTAATAAGACCCGAGATACCAGCGTGAAAACCATACACTACCCCAGCCGCGGAGCAAGCGTGGAAACCGCAAAGCGCCCGCAGTACGCCCCCAGAACCGAAGGCCCAGGACGGCTGGGCAAACTCTAACGCAGACGCGCGGCTCGCTCGCCCAGCAGGCGGTCGATTTCGGCCAACTGCTCGTCGCTCAGTCGCCACCCGGAACCGCCGGCCGTCTCGCGGATCTGCTCCGGTCGCTTTGCACCGCATAGTGCGGCGGTAACGCCCGGCTGGTGGACGGTCCAATTGATCACCAGTTCGGCCACGGTGTGTCCGGCCCCTCGGGCGATCTCGCTGAGCCGCTCGACCAGGTCGAGATTTTTCTGCCGCTGTGGCTCCTGGAACATTGGGTATTTGCGTCGGCTGTCATCGGGGCCAAAGACCTGGTCGCGGCCGATCTTGCCCGCCAAAAGCCCCTTCATCAGCGGCCAATAGACCAGCACGGCGATGCCACGCTGGCGGCACCAAGGCAGCAGGTCGGCCTCGATGTCCCGCATCAGCATGTTGTACGGCGGCTGGAAGGCCGCCAACGGACATACGGCGACGAACTCCTCGAGTTGCGGCAGCGTCAGGTTCGACGCTCCGACCGCGCGGATCTTGCCTTCCTCGCAAAGACGCTTCAACGTTCCCGCCGATTCGGCCAGCGGCACCGCCCGGTCGGGCGCATGCAGGTAATATAGCTCGACGCGATCGGTGGCCAGTCGCCGCAGGCTTTCCTCGCATTGGCGCCGCAGCGTGGCCGGCGACGCATCGTGGACTTGCTCGCCTTCGGCGTTCCAGTGCAACCCGCCCTTGGTGGCCAAAACGATCTCGTCGCGGCGGCCGGCCAATGCCCGGGCGATCAGCCGCTCGCTCTCGCCGTGCAAGCCGTAACAATGGGCCGTGTCGAGATGATTGATTCCCAGGTCGAAGCAGGTGCGGATCGTCGCCAGGCTGGCCTCCTCGCTGGTGCCCGGACTGGTCAAGCCGGCGATCGGCCAACACCCCAAGGCAACCTCGGAAACCATCAAACCGGTATCAGCCAACGGGCGGTAGTGCATGGGATCACCAACAGGTCTTGGCAACGAGTGTTAACTCAGTTGCGCCCGGGTCTGTGGCCCGACGCTGAAAGCGTCCCACAAGATAGCCCAGGGTAAGCCAGAGCGGCGTAGCCGCGAAGCGCCACCCTGGGTTAAGGTACGAAAACCGTGTTTCAACCCTGAAAGGGTTGCACAGGGCCTTGTGGAACCCTTTCATGGTTGCGCTGTCCTGCGCAAACCGCGTACCCAGGGCGGCGCTGCGCTTGCCCCGGGCCAGTGGTCTGTCCAACTCAAGTCTACGGGTGCCACGGTTGGCTTGTCAAACCGTGTTTCCAGCACTGCTGGGCAAGCCAGCAGTGGCACCCAACCGGTAATGTCGAAATGGACAGACCACTAGATTGTTCAACCGCTTCGCGGTTGGGCCGTCGTGCGCCATCTCTTGTCCCCCCTTAGAAATTATCTCAAAAAGGGTCTTTTCTGCCGATAACCATCCGTGACCCCAAGAAAGGAGCCACGGATGGCCAGACAAAAGAGGCAAGCTAAACCGCTTCCCACAATCTGGGAAGTCAGC
>JBEKZQ010000532.1:0-4166 GCA_049509675.1 Thermoguttaceae bacterium
GGCCAGCGGACCGTGCGCACGGCGGCGTGCATGGCGTTGGCGGTCCAGATGAAGACGCACATGAACGCCGTCTCGCTCAACAACCGGCGGTACTGAATCCACAAGATGCAGTTGACGACACTCAGGGCCGTGATCCACAGTGCGGCCTCGGGCACGACCCGGCGGGCCCAGACGTAGCACCCCGTCATCAGCCCGACCATCAATAGCCATTGGAAGATCGACGCCAACAGCAGCGGACGGTCGCCCGCCAGGAACAGCGGCGACAGCAGTGCCGGATAACCGGGCGGAAACCAGAGGTGCGGGCTGCCCAGGTTCGTGGGCCCCGTGCCCCGGGCAATGCTGCGGGCGATGGAAAGGTAGCTGCACGTATCGGGCGTGGGATACCAGTACGCACTGATCTGCGCAGCCAGCAGCAGTGCCAGCGCTGATAGCAAAGACTTGGGATGTCTTTGACACCAGAACGCCATACGATCAAATCCCCGTCAGACTCGCCTCATCCGGCCCAAGCCACCTAACTTGGGCCGAGAGTCTAGCAAATATTGCCCAACCGAGTCCATCGGTCTTTGGCAATCCGGGTCTTCGGGAATTCTGATTTGCCCCGCGAGCCTACGGCTGTCGCAGGAATTACTCGGGCGTAACTCTTGCGAGAATGTTTTTGTCGTCGAGGAATTCCGCGGGTG
Source organism: Thermoguttaceae bacterium (assembly GCA_049509675.1). Classification (GTDB taxonomy): domain Bacteria; phylum Planctomycetota; class Planctomycetia; order Pirellulales; family Thermoguttaceae; genus JBEKZQ01. Next base: position 681 of record JBEKZQ010000532.1, read on the forward strand.
AGGCGTCCTTGCCATGCTCCCACATGAGTGAGAAGAACCAAACACCGGATTCACCGATGCAGAAATTGGCAGGAGTGAAGGGCAATTTGGAATCCAAGGGCGGCTCCGGCCGCTCCGGCTGATACTCCGCAGGCCAGCCGAAAGCATCGCCTGTCCAGGGCTTTTCCTCGGCGTGGAGCTTGGCCGCAAACCGACGCACGTCGTCCAACTCCGGAATGGAAACCGGCACGATCGACTCGTAACCGTCGCGGACCCTGATTCTAGCCTTCGCGGTGACCACGTTTTAGCTCCTCGTTTCGCCAAGCCGTGAGAATCGTATCCCTGTGCTCTGCCACAATCCTCCGGATCTCCGTCAGTTCCTGTTCGCGGAATCCTCGCGACTTCGATAGCGCTACCGGGTTCAGCCAGTACTTCGCCTCCCCGGCTTGCCTTCCGACATGAACGTGGGGTGGCTCGTCAAGATCAGCTTCATAGAACCACAACCGGTAGCCTTTGATGCGTAGGACAATGGGCATACACCACCCTATTATACACCGTTTGCGGCCTCAGAAGAATCTAACGTACAGCGCCACCACGGCCGCCGCCAACACCACGCTCCAAAACGGAAACGACCGATACCAGGGGACGGCCTGCAATTGCGCGACCACCTGCGGCGGAAGCGTGCGATCGACGATCGCCTGCGGCGGCACGGTCTCGCCCCGGGTGCGAAAGACCCAGAGGATCGCCCAGGCGAACAGGAAGTCGATGATGGCTCGGGTCAGGAAAGGCGTGAGCAGGTCCACTACGAAGGTGGCGGCGGGCGCCGCCCCGGCCCATGTGTCCGAAGCCGACAAGACGGCGGGCAGTTGGGCGATGACAGGCGTCAAAAGGGTAAAACCGGCTCCCCATAGCGGGCCGGCGATGATGGCGATCAGGCTGCCCTTGGCGTTGGCCCGCTTGTAGAAAAAGCCCGCCAGAAACAACGCGCACACCGACGGGTAGGCGATGGCCCAGTACTTCTGGATGTAGATGAAGATCGACTTCAAGCCCACCAGATAGAGCGCGTATCCCACCGCCGTGGCGAAAATCAGCACGACCAGCGTGCTGACGCGGCCGAAGCGGATCAACTCGCGGCTGGTCGCCTCCTTGCGAAAATAGTTCTTGTAGATGTCGAAGGTGAGGATCGACGAGCTGGCCGAGAGCATCGAGGCGATGTGCGACATCACGCAGCCCATCAGCCCGGCCATGACCAACCCGGTGAAGCCGGCGGGCAACAGTTGTTTCACCAGCGTCGGAAAGGCGAGGTCGCCTTTCTTCAGCACGCACGTGTCGCGCAGCAGGCCGGTGGCCGGATTGTACAGCCGGAAGGCGATGATCCCCGGCAACACGACGAGCAGCGGCACCAGCAGTTTCAGAAAACCGGCGAACAGCACGCCCATTTGCCCGTGCCAGACGCTCTTCGCCGCCAAGGTGCGCTGGGTGATGAACTGGTTGCAGCCCCAATAGAAGATATTGGCCAGCCACATGCCGCCGAAGAAGACGCCGATCCAGGGCAACTCGGGGTCGTTCCAGGCTTTGACCATGTGGAACTTTTCCGGCGACTCGGCCAAGAGCGCCCGCGCTCCGCCGATGACCGAGGCGCCGTACTGCGGCGAAACGGCGCCCACCTTGTGCAAGCCGAGGATGGTCACCGTCAGCCCGCCAAGGATCAGCACCGTCACCTGGATGATGTCGGTATAGGCGACCGATTTGAAGCCGCCGTAGATGGTGTAACCGCCGCCGACGACGCAGAGGATGATCAGCCCCAGCGCCAGCGGCAGGCCGAATACGTCATGGATCGCCAGCGAGCCGGTGTACAGCACGACGGCCAGTTCGATGACGATATAGCCGATCAGGCTGATGATGGCGTAGACCAGCCGCACCTTGTCGCTGAAGCGCCGCTCGAGGAACTCCGGCATGGTGGCGATGCGGCTTTTCAGGTAGTAGGGAAGAAAGAACTTCCCGTAGAGAATCAGGGCGATGGCCGCCATCCATTCAAAGCTGGCGACGGCCAATCCGATCTCGTAGGCCAGCCCGGACATGCCGATGAAGTGGTGCGTGGAGATGTTGGCGGCGATCATCGACCCGCCGATGACCCACCACGTCAGGTTCCGGCCGGCCAGGAAATAGTCGTCGCTCTGTTTTTCCTTCCACGAGGCGAGGATGCCCACGGTAACCACGAGGATCAGGTACGCGCCGAAGACGATCAGGTCCGGGTTGACGTTGGGCATGGGTAGCCTGGTTGTTGTTGCACCACGTGGATGGCGGCCAGCATGTTTGCCAGCGGGACGTCGCCTTCGACGTCGTGAGCGGGAGCGAAAATATAGCCGCCCTCGGCGCCCAGGTCGAGAAGCCGGCGGGTCTGGGCCCGCACGTCCTCCACCGTGCCGAAGGGAAGCGTGCGCTGGGTCGACAGCCCGCCGTGAAACGCCAGCCGGCCCCGATAGGCCCGCAGCAGGGCCTCGACGTCCATCACCTCGGGCTGGAAGGGATTGAAGCAGTTGAGCCCCGCCGCCACGAGCGGATCGAACAGTTCGTCCACGTCGCCGCAGGAATGGATCATCACGAACTTGCCCGCCTCGCGCACCGCGGCATACATCCGCTTCAGTTGCGGGTAGATGAACTCGTGCCAGGTCCCGGGGCCCATCTGCAATCCGTGCTGTTGCCCCCAGTCGTCGCCGAAGTAGACGGCGTCGATGTCGTACTCCAGGGCCTTCCGCACCTGGGCGATGTTATAATCGGCAATGGCGCCGAGCAGTTCGTGGACGAAGTGCGGGGCGTCGTAAAAGTCCATCATCAGGCGCTCCATGCCCCGCAGCGTCCATGCCCGTTCGTAGAGCGAAAAACCGATCTGGAAGGCGCGGAACCGGTCGGGAAATCGCGCGATCTTCGCCGGGATGTCGGCGAAGAAACGGCGGTCCAGCGGGTCGGGCAACTCGAAGCCCGCGAGCGTTGCGCGCGGCAGGCGACAGCCCTCGACGTTGCCGATGTCCTTGTCGATCGAGCGGTCCCACACCACGCCAAAAACGTCCCGCACCCGGTTGTCGCCGATATCGGTGAAGAAGCCGATGTCGCTGCCCAGTTTCAGCAGGTGGTTCTCCAGGGGGACTTCCACGTCGGCGCAGCGGTAATGGGCCTGGAGTTTCTCGCGCGCTTCTTTGGTGAAGCCCATCGACCAGGGAACGTAGGGCGGCCGCTTGCCTTCCAGTACCAGCCGAACGACTTCCCGCTTCGTCATGATGTGCGTGCCCAAGCTCCGAGGCTGCAAATCTCTCGGGGTGCGCCGATCGTAGCGAGCCCCATCAATTCTTCTAGCCAAGCGGTTGGGGTCGCCGACCCTCTAATCCGCGCCGTCTATGGACCGGCAAATCAATCACTGTCAGGTTGTCCAATGTAGCCCGCACACGCCGTGTGCGGGGGACGGCACACGGCGTGTGCCGACTACAATCTTGGTGCGACAGTTATTGA
>JBEKZQ010000533.1:0-4164 GCA_049509675.1 Thermoguttaceae bacterium
CAATTGCGGGTCGCCGGCCGGGCGTAAGGCAAGCTGCAATGCGGAATCTCCGTCGCGTGCCACTGGCTCCGCCAGTGCTTCTGCAGTGTGCATGTGGCGGGAAGGCCATCGTCTGATTCGGCGTACGAAACACTGGCAAAGCCAGTGGCACCCGACGAAGCGGAAAATCCGCTGCTTTCCGCAGATTTGGCGCCAGGCGCGGGATTCTTCTCCACTGCCGACTTCGCGCAACCTATCTGTATGCTAGATACCTATTGAGTCAATAGGGCGCGCAGGCGTGTCCGAAGAACCCCATCGGTTCCCCCTCACCCCCGCCCCTCTCCCGCGAGGGGAGAGGGAAGTGCCACGGCCCCCCCACTGAACACTGAACACTGAACACTGAACATGATTGTCATCGTCGGCTGCATGATGGTTATCGGGGCGGTGCTGGCCGGTTTCCTGTGGGAAGGAGGCCACATGGGGGCGCTGGTCCAGCCCGCCGAACTGATCGTGATCGGTGGCGCAGCCCTGGGGGCCATGGTCATCATGTCGTCGAAGAAGGTCATTTTCGACCTGCTGCGCGGCATCGTGCAGTGCGTGAAGGGCACGCCCTACAACAAGCATGCCTACGAGGACCTGTTGAAGGCGCTTTACGATCTGTTCCGCCTGGCGCGCCGCGACGGTCTGATCGCCTTGGAGTCGCACTTGTCGGAACCGGAGCAAAGCCCGCTGTGGAACAAGTACCCGCGTTTCTCGCACAATCACCACGCCCTGGAGTTCGCCTGCGGCGCGTTGGGGCCGGTGATGGAAGGGACGGTGAAGCCCGACCAACTTCCCGAGATGCTCGAGGCCGACATGAAGATGATCGAAGAGGAGCACCACGAGCCGCTGGGCGTGCTGGCGAAGACCGCCGACGCCATGCCCGGTTTCGGCATCGTGGCCGCGGTGTTGGGCATTGTGATCACGATGGGCGCCATCGACGGCCCGCCGGAAGAGGTCGGGGAGAAAGTGGGGGCGGCCCTGGTGGGCACGTTCCTGGGAATTCTGATTTCCTACGGGTTCCTGTCGCCGCTGGCCGTGAAGCTGGAATCGCTGGGCGCCGCGGAACTGGCCTATTTCCGCACCATCGCCACGGCGATCCTGGGATTCGCCAATGAACTGACGCCCAAGGCCGTGCTGGAGAAGGCGCGACGCGGCGTGACGAGCGAGTTCCGGCCCAGCCGGCAGGAACTTGACGACTGGCTCAAGCAGGTCGACGCGGGATAACGCCGCGCGGGGACTGTCCCCTTTGCAAGTGCGACAGCAAGTAGGTCAGGCACTCCGTGCCTGACACCTGGCTGAACGGCCCGACCGTTACCGGGCCACGGTTGTGAGTATTGGCGGATTCAGATTGTCAGGCACGGGGTGCCTGACCTACGGGAGTTCTTCCAGGACGAAGCGGAAGGAAAATCTGGCATGGCAGGTCATGGCGGTGGTGCGTGGAAGGTGGCCTACGCCGATTTCGTCACGGCGATGATGGCGTTCTTCCTGGTGATGTGGATCGTTGCGCAAAGCAAGCCCGTGAAGCAGGCCATTGCCCAGTACTTCAAAGATCCATGGAAGACCTCGGCCAAGGCCAAGGGCGACATGTCGGCGGGCGGACCGCTGGCCACCTCGAAGAAGCCGAATGAAGTGGCGGCCTCCTTGTCGCCTTCGGTGAAGTCCGGTTATATTCCGGGCGGACAGCGGTCGCATAGCAAGCCGACCCTGCACGGCCGCGGCGTGGCCCTGGCCGAGACCAATGCGGCGCAGAAGAAGAAACACGAGACGGCACCCGCCGACAGCCCCAGCCTGTTCTTGATTCACAAAGGCGATCGCCAGTATATCGGCACGATGGTCCTGTTCGGCGAGGGCTCCAGCGAGTTGGACGAGGGCAACAAGGAGCGGCTCACGCGGTTGTCGCGGGAATTCCGCGGGCTGCCGCACAAGATCGAGATCCGCGGGCACGCCACGCGGCGTCCGGTGACGCCCGGCGGCGAAGCGGCGGACGCGTGGGGCCTTTCCTATGCGCGTTGCCTGGCCACCATGCGTTTTCTGGAGCAGCAAGGGGTGGAACAGGCCCGCATCCGCCTCAGCCAGGGCGGCCCCTACGAGCCCTACTCGATGGACACGGCGCCGGCCAAGTTCGCCTTCAACTCGCGCGTGGAAGTCTATATGCTCGCCGAATATGCCGAGGACCTGATGGGCACGCCCGAAGAACGCGCCAGCCGCTTTACCGGGCCGTAGGTCGCGACAATCGCCGCCTCACGATTCATACCCGGGATAGTTGAGAAAACACATCTGCGGGGGGCTGCCGCTGGGAGCACCAAAATGCTTGCAGAGTTGGTAACCGCTTGGTAGCATATGTTTACTTGAGGAGACCAACGGATGTTCGACAAGACGATAGCGCAAGGTTGGTTGGCGGCGGCCCTGGTGGCTTCTGCCATGTCGGCGCAGGCCAGCACGATCACCATCGACATGGTGACCGTGGGCGACCCTGGCAACGCGGCGGATACGGCGGCCAATAGCGGCAATCCCGCTGGCCAAGGTGTGGTGGCGTACACTTACCAGATCGGCAAGTACGACGTGACCAACAATCAGTACGCGGCGTTTCTCAACGCCAAGGCCGCCAGCAGCGATCCCTACGGCCTGTGGGACAGCATCATGCAAACTACCGCGAACGGCGGCATCGACCGCACGGGCAGCGGATCGTACACGTATACGGTAAAGTCGGGCCAAGGCAATCAGCCGGTGGTGGGCGTGACTTGGTTCGACGCCTTGCGTTTCGCCAACTGGCTCGACAACGGCCAGGGCAGCGGCGACACGGAAACCGGCTCTTATACGCTGCTGGGCGGGACCCCGACGCCATCGAACTTTCGGACCCTCGCCCGCAACGCGGGAGCCCAATGGGTTCTGCCGAGCGAGGATGAATGGTACAAGGCATCGTATTACAAGGGTGGCGGCACGAATGCCGGCTACTGGACCTATCCGACCCGCAGCAACACGGCCCCGACGTCAGAGGCGCCCCCGGGCGGAGCAAACTCGGCAAACTTCTACGACAGCACAACCGGCTATGCTTTGAGCGGTTCGACGACCAGTGTTTCGACTATGGACTACCTGACGGACGTGGGCGCCTACTGCAGCTCGCTTGGCCCCTACGGTACGTACGATCAAGGTGGCGACGTTTGGCAATGGAACGAGGCGGACACTAGCGTTAACGGATCCGGGTCGTCGCGGGGTATGCGCGGCGGGTCATCCAACAACGGCTCGTACAACCTGGCCGCGTCCTCCCGCAACGGCTATGCCCCGGCGAACGAGGACTACCACGTTGGTTTCCGCGTTGGCTATCTTCCTGAGCCCGGTAGCATTGCCCTGTTGCTTGCGGGCGCCGTGGCGTTGGGGATTTGGAAACTACGCCGAAACGCCTAACGCCTCGTGCGCCTCCTGCTCGGCCAGCAATCCCCGCACCAGGGCCTGCACGCGGGCCTCGCACCCCGGCAGCGCTTCGTCCGGCGTGGCGCAATCCAAATCGTCGACATGCCAATACTGGATCCGATCCGTCCAGGCCGGGAACTGCGCGCGCATCATCGCCCGATGCTCCTCTTCTTTCAGAGCCACCACCAGATCGGCACTCTCCAGATCGGTCTGGCAAAGCTGGATCGGAAAGCGGATGGGCAGGGCAAGGTGAAGCCCCCAGCCCGCCAGCCGCTCCACGGTGAACGCGGAAATCGGTTTCTCGCCGTCCAGCAGCCAGGTCTGGAAGCCGCGCGAGATGGCCCGCCACCGCAGGCCCTTCTCCTCGGCCAGAGCGTTGAACAGGGATTCGGAAAAACGGCTGCGATAATAATTGGCTGTACAGAGGAAAAGCACTACCTTCGTTGGATGAGCAACTAATTCCTGCGATGGGGCCGCAAGGTTCTTGCGATGGGGCATGGAGGGTCCTTCGGGGGCTCTTCGTCGTCAGGTGCGATACGCGCATGATACCCCGCTCGGCCGTTTCGGGACAGGGCAGATGCGGGTGGTCGCCTACCCTAAGTCCATTCGGCCGGGTGCAAGTTGTACTTTGCATCGCCTATGAGGTGGTCTGGTAGGATCGTTGGCCGGTGGCCCGAGCGGGCCGTTCCCTCCAGAAGGTGGTCAGCGGCTTCGTCTCACTGATGTGGTCGG
>JBEKZQ010000534.1:0-4139 GCA_049509675.1 Thermoguttaceae bacterium
TGAAACCCGGCGACAGCCTGGCTTCGAGCATCAGCCTCCGCCGGGGCGAGAAGGTCACCTATCCCTATCATGCCGGCACCGTGCGGGGCGAAGGCGACAACAGTCCCGTCAAGATCGTTGCGGTGCTCACGTGCGTCGCCGAGCCGCTGCCGCCCGATGCGTTCCGCCCGGGGTATTCGGGTCACGACCTCAAGATCCACTTGGCCCGCGACCTTCGCCGCGAGCTGCTGCCGCAGTTCGACCGACCCGCCGAAGCCCCGGACGCGGTCAAGACCGCCGACCTCCTGCAGCGGCCCTGGTGCGACTCCTGCTTCTTCTCCTTCGACGTGCCCCAGCAGAGCATGCCCAATTACGCCCAGGCGTACGCGCAGTGCCTCGCCAATGCCGTCCTCCTGGCCTGTTGCGAAGCCAAGCCCGAGGATAAGGAGCGGCTGCTGATCAACGTCGTGCAGATTGGCATCGATTATTACGGCCTGGTCCGGCAGGGCCATCCCGGCTGGGCGGCTCACGGCGGCCACGGCTCCGGCCGCAAGTTCCCCATCGTCTTCGCCGGCGTCATGCTTGGCGACGAGAGCATGGCCAATATCAACAAGAGCTTCCCCAAGGCCGCCTTCGGCGAAGACGAACAGACTGCCCACGGCGATTGCTGGACCGGCGCCAAGGTCGTCTTCACCGGCCATTCCGGCATCGACGTTGTCACCGGCATCGGCCGCGACTTCGTCCGCGCCGGCAATCCTTGGGGTCCCTACGAGCACCTGCCGCCCAGCCGGTGGGTCCCCGAGCAGTTCCGCAGCGACGCTTACCGCCGGGCCAACACCTCCACGTGTTGGGTTGCCCAGGCGCTCGTTCTGCGGGCCATGAAGCTGGAAAGAGCCTGGAACCACGAGGCGTTCTTCGACTACGTCGATCGCTGGATGTTCGAGGACGACAAGCCCTTCCGCATCGAAATCGCCAAGTACTGCCGCCCCCCCTACAGCAAGGACGTCTACCTTGACGACAGCAAGGACTGGTTCCACGAGGGCTATGCCGATCGACAGTGGATCAAGCAGCTATGGGACAAGTACCGCCCGCTGAGCCCCGCTACGACCGACGGCTGGAAGCAGAAGCACGACGACAGCTACTACCGCAACGCCGTCGAAAAGCAGAGGAAGAAGTAGAGTCCGCTGCTTACGTGGTAATCACCATATTATCGCGGTGAATCACCTCGTCGTAGGGGCAGTGGCCCAACGCGGCCGAGATCTGGCTGGTGCGCAACCCCTTGATCTTGGCGAGGTCCGCGTGGCTGTAATTGGTCAGTCCGCGGGCGATTTCGGCTCCGTCGGGACAGCGCAGGGCAACCACGTCGCCCTTGTTGAACTGCCCTTCGATGCTGGTCACCCCGATGGGCAACAAGCTGCGGCCCTTGTGGCGGATCGCCTCGCAGGCCCCGGCATCCAACTGCAACAGGCCGCGGGGCTTCACGGTATAACCGATCCACCGTTTGCGGGCGGCCACGGTCTGTCCCAAGGCCAGGAACAAGGTGCCCAACGGCTCGCCGGCGACGATCCGCGGCAAGACGTTGGCGGTGCGTCCGTTGGCGATGATCACATTCTCGCCGGCGCTGGTGGCCAGCCGGGCGGCCTCCAGTTTGCTCGCCATCCCCCCTTTACCCAAACCACCCGAACGGTCCTGAACCAGATCCAGGATCGAGCGGTCCAATCGCTCGACGGTGGCAATTACCCGGCTGCCGGGCCGGGCGGGATCGCCGTCGTAGAGGCCCTCCACGTCGGAGAGCAGCACCAGCAGCGGGGCGCGAATCAGGTTGGTGACGATCGCCGCCAGTCGATCGTTGTCGCCGAAGGTGGTCTGCAATTCCTCCACGCTGACGGTATCGTTCTCGTTGATGACCGGAATGGCGTTGAGTTCCAAGAGGGTGAGCAGGGTATTGCGGGCGTTGAGGTAGCGGGTGCGATGTTCCAGGTCTTCGGCGGTCAACAGCACTTGCGCGGCGTGGTGGCCGTGCGTCGACAAGCAGCGCTCGTAGGCCTCGACCAGCAGGCTTTGACCGATGGCCGCCACGGCCTGAAGGTGGGCCAGATCGGCAGGCCGGCGGGACAGGCCGAGCCGGCCCATTCCGGCGCCCACCGCCCCGGAGCTCACCAGCACGACTTGCCGGCCGCCGGCCCGCACCTGGTGCAACTGCTCGGCGAGCTGCTCGATGCGTTGCTGGTCGAGTTGGCCGTCCTCGCGCGTCAACACCTGGGTGCCCACCTTTACGACGATGGTGGTTGCCGTAGCGGCGATTTCCTGACGCAAAAGATCAGTCATGGCAGACAAAAAAGGGTTTTCCAAGAATCATAGGCGTTCCGGGCCGCAAGGGGACCGTCCCATTTTTGCGGCCAGTACGCTTGCTTGCCAACCAATGCCGTTCGCGCCGCGAAAATCGGGACAGTCCCCATTCAGCATACCGCGATCGATGAGGAATCAAAAGATGGAAAGTATGCGGGCCCCCCAATACGACCGGTTGTGGGAATCGGCCTGCCCCTTTAGAATGACGGTATGAGCGAACGACATGAAGAGTGCGGAGTAGCTGCAATCTATCACTTGCCGGGCAAGGGCGTCAGTCCGCTCTGCCCCGAACAAGGTCCCGAGAATGTATCCCGGCTCATGCCGCGGATGCTTTTGGACATCCAAAATCGCGGCCAATTGGCGGCCGGGATTACGACGTACAGCCCGCAGCGGAACCAACTGATCGACACCTACAAGGACGTGGGCACGGTCGGCGAGGTGTTCCGCATGAGTCACCGGCTGAAGTACGAGAACGTGATGCGGGAGTACGCCGGCCGGGCGGCGATCGGGCACGTGCGCTATGCCACCTGCGGCCCGGACGACCGCGCCCATGCCCAGCCGTTCGAGCGCCATCACATCAAGAAGCACAAGTGGTTCAGTTTCGCCTTCAACGGCCAGTTGGCGAATTTCATCGAGCTGCAGAAAGAACTGCTGCACGACGCCGACAACCACCTGGCGCGGGATACCGACACGGAAGTCTTCATGCACCAGATCTGCACGGCCTTGTCGGTCGACGGCCGGCCGTCGCTGGTCGACGTTCTGGGCCAGTTGGCCGAGAAGTTCGACGGGGCGTATAGCATCGTTTTTCTGGATGCTGTGGGCGACATGATGGTGGCCCGCGATCCGCTGGGGATCAAGCCGCTGTGTTACGCGGTGGAGGGTCCTTTGTTCGCGGCCGCCAGCGAGAGCGTGGCCCTGATGAACCTGGGTTTCGCGCTGGAAAGCATCAAGTCGGTGCCGCCCGGGCAGGCGATCATTATTTCCGAAAACCGCCTGGAAATACGGACCTTTGCCGCCAGCCCGCGCCGCGCGCATTGTTTCTTCGAATGGGTCTATTTTGCCAACGTGGCCAGCACGTTGGACGGTCGCAGCGTGTACCTGGCCCGCAAGGCCCTGGGCGAAGAGTTGGCGCGGCAGGAGACCTTGCCCATCGACGACAACACGGTGGTGGTGCCAGTCCCCGACACGAGCAAGGCCGCGGCCGACGCCATGGCCTACGCCCTGAAGGTCCCCTGCGTGGAGGGGTTGATCCGCAATCGTTATAGCGGCCGCACGTTCATCGAAGGCAGCAGCGAGCGAAAGCACAAGGCGGAGACGAAATACACTCCGCTCCGCGAGGTCTTGGACGGCAAACGCGTCTTGCTGGTCGAGGACTCGATCGTTCGGGCGACCACGTTGAAGGTCCTTCTGCAGCGTTTGCGCGAGGTGGGGCAGCCCAAGGAGATCCACGTCCGCGTGGCCTGTCCGCCCATCATTTCACCTTGCTTCTACGGCATCGACATGTCGACGGTGAGCGAACTGTTTGCGCCGCAGTTCCTGCAAGGGGGGCCGTTGACCCCGGAGGTCGAAGCCAGGATCGCGGCCCGCCTGGGCGCCGATTCCCTGCGCTATCTGCCGGTCGAGGCCGTGGCCCGAGCCATCGGACGCCCGCCCGCCGACCTCTGTCAGGCCTGTATCACGGGCCGGTATCCCACTCCTTGCGGTCAGGAGCTTGCGCGGCGGGCGATCGAGAACGACCGCAATCAGATCGCCGGGCGAACCTACGAAACAGTGGGCTCTTCCCGGCAACTGTTCCTGCGGCCGGCCCGCTA
>JBEKZQ010000535.1:0-4128 GCA_049509675.1 Thermoguttaceae bacterium
TTGAGTTTACGGGTGCCACGGTTGGCTTGTCCAACCGTGTTTCCAGCACTGCTGGGCAAGCCGGGCACCGACCGGAGGTTGGTCGTGGCACCCAACCGGTAATGTCGAAATGGACAGACCGCTAGTAATCGAATCCTTGTGTACATCGATCTCGGCATGGATTAGACTGGCGCTGGTTGCAACAGTTCCCGCACTACTAGCCCAAGGGGAGAGAGAGTCATGTGGAAGCAAGCACTGGCCTTCGGTCTAATGGCGGCGCTGGCGGCAGTTGCGCCGTCGCTGCTGCGCGGTGAAGAAGAGTGCGGCTGCTCGCCGCAGGAAACCAAGCAGTGGACTTTCGATAGCAAGGAAGCCCTGGCCGGCTGGACCGTGACCGGGGCGGTGGGATTGGACAACACCAAAAGCCGCGACGGCCGGCAGGGCGCGCTGCGGATCGGCCCCGGCGGCAAGGTCGTCATCAAGCTTCGCGACAAGGCCCAATCGGGCAAGCTCGAACTGTGGGTCTACGACGACGGCAGCACGCCCGAGAAGGTCAAGACCGCCCGTGTCGGCCCGCGCTGGGGCCTGTTGGAAAACGACGCCAAGGTGCTGGCCGTCGGCATTCTCTACAACAGCTATCTGGGCGGCGACGAAGGCTACACCGCCACCCTCTACGACGGCAAGAGTTGGTTCAACGAGTTGTTCTGGCTGGGCGTGAAGCGCACGCCGGCGTGGCACAAGTGGACCTTCGACTTCGATCCGGAGGCGGGCCTCCAGGTCTTCCACGACGGCAAGGAGCTCGGCGCCGTCGACGCCGCCAAGATCGACTTGAAAGGTTTTTGCTCCATCGCCATCTGGGGCGACCAGAGCGGCGGGCGCGAGCAGAACATCTGGGTTTCCAACGTCAGCGTGACGTTGGGCGGTCCGGTTAAGGTCGTGACCACCGGCGGCGCGGCCGATCCCTACGACGACAAGGCGGTGGCCGCCGACGCGGCCGCCAGCCGGCCGGTGACGCTCTACAGCAAGGACAATCCGCCGCCCACGCCCAAGCTCGACGACCTGCCGCTGCTGCCCAGCGTGTCGCAGTACGGCATCACCTGGACCTTTGCGCAGCCGACCCGCGCCGGCCGCTTCGTCAACGGCGACTGGTACGTGGTCGGAGCGGCGACGGTCAAGGCGATCGACCCCAAGCCGCTCTACGGCAGCCAGATTCCCAAGTTCCAGTTGGACCACATGGACAAGGAGCGGCCGGAAGCGCAGCGGGTCCGCAATGGCTTCATGATCAATCCGCCGGCGGCGATGAAAGTGGCCTATGACAGCGGGGTGCGCAACTTCTTTGATCCGGCGCTGGTGCGGAAGTTGCCCGCCGAGCTGAAGCCCGGCGATTCGCTGGTGGCGACCATCAGCATGCCCAAGGGCTTGAAGCTCCAGGCCCCTTTGTGGCACGACATCGAGCGGGGCGTGGACGACAGCAGTCCGGTCCGCACCGCCGCGGTGCTGACGTGCGTGGCCGAGCCGCAGCCGGCCGACGCCTTCCGCCCGGGCTTCTGCGACCGCGGGCAGAAGATCTATCTGGCGCGGAACCTCAAGCGCGAGTTGCTCCCCACGGTGGCCGCGGTCAAGGGCATGCCCGCCCTGGCGCGCTTTGTGCGTTTCACGCGGCGGCCCTGGGTGGGCACCTGTTTCTTCGGCTTCGAGGAGCCGGTGGAGAACATGCCCCAGTACGGGCGGGACTACGGCCGCGTGGCGGGCATCTCCGCCTTGCTGCTGTGTACCGATCTGAAGCCCGCGCAAAAGGAGCCGCTGCTGGTGAATTACGTGCAGGTGGGCATCGACCTGGGGGCCATGATTCGCGGGGGCCATCCCGGCTTCGACGCGCACGGCGGGCACGGCAGCGGCCGCAAATTGCCCATCGTCTTCGCCGGCCTGCTGCTGGACGACCCGGTGCTGGCCAACATCAACAAGTCGTTCCCCAAGGCCAGCTTCGGCGAGGACGAGCAGACCGCCTATGGCGATTGCTGGACGGGCGCGAAAGTGGTCTTTACCGGGCACTCGGCCATCGATACGGCCACCGGCGCGGCCCGCTCGCGCGGCAACCACTGGGGCCCCTACGAACACATCCCGCCGGCGCAGTGGGGACCGGGCCAGAACACCAGCGAGTCCTATCGCCGCTGCTGTACGGCCGTGGGCTGGGTGGCCCAGGCCCTGGCGCTGCGGCTGATGCACGCCGAGAAGGCCTGGAACCACGACGCCTTCTTGGATTACATGGACCGCTGGATGTTCGAGAACGACGCCGCCTTCGTCAAGACCCTCAAGCAGGCCACCGGCAAGGACTACAGCCCGGATTGGGCCCGGCAAGGCCAATGCTGGGAGCCCTACGTCAACGAATTGTGGTTCAAATACCGGCCGGCCCTTGCCGCGCCCATTGACGGCTGGAAGCGGCCGCGCGACGATAGCTATTACCGCACGGCCATCGAGAAGATGCGCTAAGGAGTGCCGGATGAAAAAGTAGCAGGCACCGGGCACCACGCGGCGAACCGCAGGTTCGCAGCATGGTCGGTGTGCCGCAGCTAGCGGACGGCACACGGAGTGTGCCTGCTACCTTGTGATGTTTAGACGACTACTTTCCATCCAGAGAGGTGCCTGCCATGTCTATCCTTCGCTCTGCGCTGTGTCTGGTGACGCTATTCGCACTGACGGCCGTCTCGCTGGCGGCCGAACAGCCCTACTGGGTCGAGCCCATGAAGGCCGTCCACGCGGGCTTCGACGGCAACCCGGGCTACGTGGCCCAGTTCGGCGATTCGATCACCTACTCGATGGCGTTCTGGACCCCGATCGGTTGGGACGAGCCCGACGCCTACCTGACCAAGGACGACGGTCTGCCCAAGCGGCCCGCGGAGAAACGCTGGCGCGACACGCTCAAGGGGTTCCGCGACAAGGGCGGCGAGCACGGCAATTATTCGGGCTGGCGCGTGGGCGACGTGCTGGGCGTCATCGACGCCGTGCTCAAGCGCGAGCGGCCCGAGGCCGCCATCATCATGATCGGCACCAACGACATCTCCGGCGGCAGCGTGCCGGCCGACTACCGCGCGGGCCTGAAGAAGATCGTCCAGAAGTGCATCGACGCCCATTGCGTGCCGATCCTCAACACGATCCCGCCGCGGGTCGGGCGCGATGCGGCGGTCGATTCCGCCAACAACATCATTCGCGCACTGGCCAGCCAGTGCCGGGTCCCTTTGGCCGATTTCCATTGCAGATGCCTGGGGCTGCGGCCGGGCCAGTCCTGGCAGAAGACCATCATCAGCGACGACGGCGTACACCCGAGCGGCGGCCAGACGAACGTCTATACCGAAGAGAACATGAAGGTCTGCGGCTACGCCTTGCGCAACTGGGTCAATTTCCTCGCGGTGCGGGAAGTCTACTTCCGCGTGCTTGCGTCGCCGAAGTAGTTCACCGCGCCGGAAAAGGGGACACTCAAGGTTGCGTCAAGGAAAGCCGGCGAAAATGGGTCCCACAATCGTTGGCGAAGTGAGAACGCGCAAACCCAAAAGCCTGCGCCGACGCCTTGTGAAGGGCTGCCTTTGGATCTGTGGCGGAACGGCCGCGCTACTACTCCCTCTCGTGGGAGTTCTATTCTTTTTCTTCGGCCAGGTCCCGCAGAGTTACTCGTCGATCACGGATCCGATCGAGCCGCCGTCGCCCGCCGAATATGCGGCCAGGGAACTGGACGGGTTCGATTCGCCCTACCTGGGTCACACGGGCAGTTGGGACGGCAAGGGCGGCGCGATGTGGGGCTTCTCCAAAGTGCCGGATCTCGACCAGGAAGTCGACATGGGACTCCACTGGACCTTCATGCCCGTCCATTGGAGCGCGATGGAGCCGGACGGCCCGGTCGACCTGTCGAAGACCGTCCCTCCGGCCTGGCAGGCGCTGGACGGTTTTGTCGTGGCAGCACAGAAGCGCAAGCTGAACATCCTCATGCAAGCGCCGGTGGTTGGGGGCAATGCGGGCGGTCCGCCCGATTGGGCCGGTCGACGCGAGCCGGGCAAGTCGGCGCCGAAGAACATGGAGGCCGCGGCCGCCTTCGCCGGCAAGCTCGCGGCACGCTACGCGCCCGGCGGAGTCCTCAGCACCAGGCAAGGATGGGGG
>JBEKZQ010000536.1:0-4122 GCA_049509675.1 Thermoguttaceae bacterium
ACATCGAGTTCCTTGGCTCGACAATCGACAGATCATCCTCTCGCTTTCTCCGCACGCACCCCGTGCCGGACCCTGACACCGCTTTCTTAACACCCAAGGCTCAAAAAACCGTTTGGTGCTAGGAAAATCCAGCCAATTCCAGACATCCCGCGGGCTTGTGCATCGCGCGCGATCCATACGAGAAGTACGATGTGCAGGACGAACAATGCGATTGCCGCTACATCGAGGATAAGCAGAAAGGCGTGAATCACGATCCGCCTGCCTTTCGGTACGGGTACCCGCAATTCTGCCATTCGCTGTCCAATCGCCATTGTTCTCGCGTCATTCTCGCGTGTCAACACCCCCTCTCCTGAGTTATCCGCCGCTCGCTTCTCACCCATGTCCGTTGCCGCACTTGGGCACGATGTCGTTTTGCAAAACCGGGTCGGCTGCGGCTATGTACTTCCGCGGCAATCCCAACTCGCAGCGCACCAGGTCGCAGCCCTGCGCGATGGCCGCGGCCTTGTAGAAGGCGATTTCGCGATTGCAGCCCTGCCGGCCGAAACCGCAGTCGCTGGAGACGATCAGGCGCTCGGGCGGGATGTGCTTCAAGGCCCGGCGGATCCCGGCGGCCACGTCCTCCGGCCGGTCGGCCTGCAGGGTGCGATGGCTGACCGCGCCGATGGCGATCTTCTTGCCGCTCTGCTTGAAGCGCGCGAAGAGCTCGATGTCCCGGAAATCGCGGTCCTTCATCTCCACCGTCCACACGTCGCCCTTGGCCTCGTCGAGATAGAGCTCCATCGAGGCGGCGTAGCTGGTGTCTTCCCGCACCCGCTGCATGTTGGGATTGCCCCAGCAGGTATGGATCCATAGTTCCACGTCGTCCAACCCCTGCACTTCGCGGTTGTAGGCATCGAGCATGAACCGCGTCGACTCGTGGTCCTTGCCGAAGCTGTTGGCCATGAAGTGCAGGCAGGGCTCTTCCACCTGGATGCACTTGCAGCCCGCGTCGCGCAGGGCCAACAACTCCTGGTTCATGGCCACGGCCATGTCCCAAATCAGCTCCCGCTTGTCCTTGTAGTGCGGCGTATGGATGTCGAGAAAGAGGGTCATCACCTGGGAGCAGCAGGTGCCGAACTTCACCGGCTGGCTGCTGCGGGCCTGGGTCATGCGCCACAGCTTGGGGTAGTCCAGGGGCCGGTGCTCGACTGGACCCACCACGCGGGGCCAGCGCCAGCCGGTATAGATCTCGTTCAGGAGCGTGCCCGGCGGATACTTGAGCCACTCGGAGCGCGTCTCCTCGGCCTGCAGATAATCGCCTTCCAGGCCCGACCAGCGCTGCAGCGGATAATGGTGCCAGGAGCGGCCGGCCAGGTCCTCGTCGCAATGGAAATCGCCGCCGGTGACGATATCCAGGCCGGCGCGCTGCTGATCGCTCACCACCACGGCCAGGGCATCCTGGAACTTCTCGCGAAAGCGGACATCGAGCATGCAACTATCGAGCGACTTGCCCCACATGCTGACATCGAACCAACGCGGCCGGGGAAAGGAACCGGTCGTCGTGCTGGGCAGAATCAGGTCTTGGGTGATGGTGAACATGGCCGGCCGTCTCCCGCGGGTTGGATGCTTTTGCTCTGCCGGGCCGGCCTCGCCGGGCGGCGCTGGCTGCGGCCGGAAAAAAACGCCGTGGAATTGTAGGACAGCCCCCCGCGCCGGACAAGGATGCCAAGCGTCTGCCGGGCGTTACTCAGGAGAACTGCAAGGTCGCGTTGCGCGACACTAAGGGCGCGAAGGCGCGATTGGCGTGTCGAGGTCATAGAGCCGGTAGGTCTTCTGAATCACGGCGCCGCCCTTCTTCAGGGCTCCGCGGGATAGGGAATTCGACTCCAAGACCCAGGAGAATTCGGCCTCCTCGATCCCCCACTCCCGCACCTTGGGAACGATGCCGTCCAGGAGGACGACGCCCAGCCCCAACCGTTGGTACTCGGGCAGGACGTTGGCCGAGAGGATGCGAATCTTCTTGATCTCGTGCTTCTTGCGCAGCAGGTGAAGGAAGCCGAAAGGCAGCAGGCGGCCGTCGATCCGGCGGATGCGCGGATTGTAGTCGGGCAGACAGACCATTGCCCCCACCGGCTTGCCGTCCATCTCGGCACACAGCGACAACTCGGGCACGATCAGATGCCGCAGTCCCCGGGCCATGTGCTCCACCTCGGATTGCGACATCGGCACGAAGCCCCAGGTGTTGCTGAGCGAGCGGTTGTAGATCGACAGGAACATCCGCACGTCGTCGAGAAAACGCCGCGTGTTCATGGGCCGGATGTGGACGTTATAGCGATTCTTGATCTCGTCGGCCAACGGATGGAGCTTTTCCTGGCTCTTGGGCAGCAACGCTGCGCTGCCCCAAAAGGCATAAGCGTCCTGGGTCTTGCGCAATCCGTGGGTCTCCAGCAGGCGCGGATAATACGGCTTGTTGTACGTCATCATGAACGTGGGCGGCGAATCGAACCCGTCGATCAAGGTCCCCACTTCGTAATTCAGCGACGGATTGGTCGGGCCGCGCAGGCAATACACGTCTTGCTCGGCCAACCAGCGCCGGGCGGCGTGCAAAAGGCCGTCCGCAACGGCCTGATCGTCGATGCATTCGAAGAATCCGAAAAAGCCGCGACGCTCATGGAACCGCTCGATATGGCCCTGGTTGAGAATGGCGGCGATTCGGCCGCGCACCTCGCCTCCGCGCAGGGCCACGAAGGTCTGAATGCGGTTGCGCACGTAGAACGGATGCCCGGCGTAACCCAGCAAACCCTTTTGATCGGCCCGCAGCGGCGGGATCCAGTTCGGATCGCCCCGATAGAGCGACCAGGGGAACTCGACGAACTGCTTCCGCGCACGGCGGGTGGTTACGGCTTGGACTACCAGGTCGGGCATGAATGGGGAAGGGAAGTTAGGAGTTAGAAGTTAGGAGTTAGAATGGCGGAGTGGTGGCCATTGAGAAGCCGGCCGACTTCCTTGCCCAACTCCCAAAATGTCCTGCCATACGATCAAACCTTGAAACGATTTTGCCGGCGTCCTCATGAACTCCTGACTTCTAACTGCTAACTTCTAACTCCTTCACATAAATCGCCTTGCCGTCGCCTGTCGCGTAGAAATCCTCCAGGATCGTGGCCAGCGGATAGCCGTTGCGGAGGTAGAAGGCCCGAGTCGGTTCGTAGGGCGGCCGCGTCGAGGTCTCGATGTAGATCCGCCGGCCGCCCTCTTGGCGCACGAGGCGTTCCACTTCTTGCAACAACAGCCGTCCCAGGCCGCGGCCTTGACTCGATTTGTCGACCGCGATCCAGTACAAGTCGTAACTGCCGACGGTCAAGGCGATGGGGCCGTAACAGGCATAGCCGTGCGGCTGGCCGTCAAGCTCCGCGAAAACGAAGTGGTACCCGCTGGCCGGGCCCTTGGCCAGCCGTTCGTCGGCCAATTCCACGGCAATATCCCGTTCGACGGGGCTGAATACGCCCGTCGATTCGACCAGGGCACGAATCACCGCCGTGTCCGAAGGTCGCAGGTCATAACGATAGGTAATCATGTTGGCGGTTGGTGGAAAATGTTCCCCTCTCCATCCGGGGGAGGGTAGGGTGAGGGCGAATTGAACAAATGCCGGTTTCGCAAATGCGCGCTTTCTCGCAAGTCCCCTCTCCCCCGCGCACCGACGCGAAGCGTTGGTCGCTCCCGGAGGGAGAGGGGGACCACGTGGATCGTAACCGGTGCATCGCGGTTTGTCGAGTCACCAGCCGGTAGCCGCGAGCAAAATCCGCCCGATGGCCTGTTCCAGCGAGATGCCGGCTTGAGCCAAGGCGGCGGCGTAACCGGCGTCGGGCGACAAACATGGATTCGTGTTGATCTCCAGGATCCACGGTTGCCCCCGGCCGTCGACGCGAAAATCGACGCGGGCGTAACCGCGCAACCGAAAGAGCCGCCAACAGGCCCGGGCCAATTCTTCCCGGCGATCGAGCAGGGGCCGGTCTTCGGCCGGGAAATCGAAACGACGGGGCGTGCCCTGGTACTCGAACGAATCGGCCTCCCACTTGGCCCGATGACCGACGATGCGCGGCTTGCCGGGTGGGAAGGCCGAGAAATCGATCTCGGCCGGAGGCA
>JBEKZQ010000537.1:0-4170 GCA_049509675.1 Thermoguttaceae bacterium
ACGTCGCCACAGGTTCCTCCAGCCTGCGGTTGGAGGTCAATCCGCAGGCGAAGCTCAAGGCCCTGATCGAGATCAGCCAGAACCTGGGCAAGGCGTTGGGGCTGGGCGAGGTGTTGCCCAAGATTCTCGACAGTCTGTTCGCCATGTTCGTGCAGGCCGACCGCGGTTTTATCGTGCTGCGGGAGCGGGCCAGCGGACGGCTGGTTCCCAAGGCCGTCAAGCACCGCAACCGCGAGGGGGCGGAGACCATCCGCATCAGCCGCACGATCGTCCGCAGCGTGATGACCAGCCGAGAGGCGATTCTCTCGGCCGACGCGGCTTCCGACGCGCGTTTCGACATGTCCGACAGCATCGTCGACTTCCACATCCGCTCGCTGATGTGCGTTCCGCTGATCGACAGTGCGGGCGAGTCGTTGGGCGTCATCCAGATCGATACGGTCGATCCGCGCCGCGGCTTCAATCGCGAGGACCTGGACATGTTGGCCAGCGTGGCCTGCCAGGCGGCCTTTGCCGTGGAGAACGCGCAACTGCACGAGGCGGCGCTGCGCGAGCAAGCGCTGGAACGCGAATTGTCGGTGGCGCACGACGTGCTGCAAGGCTTCTTGCCGGCCGCCTCGCCCGAGATCGGCAACTACGATTTCTTCCAGTTCTACGAGCCGGCGCACCAGTTGGGCGGCGATTACTACGATTACATCCCGCTTTCCGGGGGCCGGTTGGGCATTGCCGTGGCCGATGTCTCGGGCAAGGGGATCCCGGCGGCGCTGCTGATGGCCCGGCTCTCGGCCGATACCCGTTATTGCCTGGCCAGCGAGCCGACGCCGGCGGCGGCCATGTGCCGGCTCAACCGCACGCTGTACGGCCGCGGCTGGGACGACCGCTTCGTCACCTTCCTGCTCCTGGTGTTGGACCCGCTGCGGCACGAAGTGACCATGGTCAACGCGGGCCACCCGCCCCCGCTGCTGCGCCGCGGCGGGCAGGTCTGCGATGCGGTGAGCGACGACCAGACCCGGCTCCCCTTGGGCGTCGATCGCGAGGTGGACTACGTGCAGTGCATGTTGCCGTTGGAGCGGGGAGATTACCTGGCCCTGTACACCGACGGCATTACCGAGGCCATGAACGACCGCGGCGAACTGTACGGTTTCAAGCGGCTCGCCGTGCAGTTGGCGCGGGAGGCCAAGGAAGTCTCGGCCGTGGGCCGCGGCATTCTCGCCGACGTCAAGCAGTTCGTCGGCACCCGCCCGCAAAGCGACGACATGTGCCTGGTATGCGTGGGTTGCCTGGGAGAAGGGTAAGTTATTTCAGGTGCGTTTGGCGGATGGCGGCCAGCGTCTTCAGCGCCGGCTTGGCCTGGTTCTGGCCGTCGAACAGCCCGCTATGCGGAAAATCGTGCGGCTGCGCATCGCGAATCTGATGCCAGAAAACGCCATGAACGTTGGCCTTGGCCAACAACAGCGGCACATATCGGGCGACCCAAGCCTGCTGACTCTGGGAGGTCCAGTTCTCCGCCGGCAGGTCCTGCTGTCGTACGGCCAGAGGATCCGTCTGGCCGCTACTGGGCACGTTGAGGGAGAGGAACAGCGGCAACCCCAGCAGGCTCCAGTAGTCGATCTGCCGGCTGAATTCCAGGGCCGACCGCGGCAATGTGCCGCCGCGAAAACAGCCCACGTTGGTCTCCAACATCAAGGCCCGCAAGTCCAGACCGGCGCGGACCAAGGCGTCGGCGAAGTGCAGGGGCGGGAAATCCACCTCGCGGCGGCTCATGTATTCGCCCCACGGCTGCTCCATGGACAGGATCGTGGGCGTGCCGGGGTCGATCACCTGGGCCAGTTGGATTGTGCGGGCCGCCAAACGCAACTTCTCTTCTTCGGAAAGCGACAGGACCTCGGCCGTATTGACCCGCGCGGCACACAGCCACAGGTCGACCTTGCCGCGGTAACGCTCGATGGCCGCACGCACGAATTCCGACACCGAGGCGAGCAGGTTGTCGAAATCATCTTCCCAGAGACAGAGCCAGTCGGGCAGGCTGCGGGTGTCGAAGTGCAGCAAGGGGCCGGCGCACACGCGCAGGCCGTTGTCGCGGCACCAGCGGATGTGGTTGTCGCAGATGGTCCAGGAAAAAACGCCTTCGCTGACCTCCACGTCGCGCCACGAGATCGGCACCAAGGCCGCGTTGAAGGCCGTCAGGAACTGCTTGCCTGCCGCCTCGTCCCAAGGGGCCGTCCCCAGATCGCCGCCCAGGAGCGAAGTCAGTTTTCCCGAACGGCGACGGACCGCGATCGCCTGCTCGGCGTAGGAATTGGCCAGCAGTTGCCCGGCGTCCAGGGCGGCTTGTAATGCCTCCTGAGCTGCGACGGCGGACTGCGGCTCCCCCTGGTCGACCACGGCCGAACTGAACCGCCCCACCGCCTCGCCAATCTTCGCCGTTACCTGCGGTGGCACTGTCAGCCCGATCGCCTGCCAGTCGCCCAACTGGTTGCGCAGTTGGCTGATCGTACCCCGGGCCAGTTCCAGGGGCAAACGATAGGCATCGGCTTGCTCCAGCAGGGTGGCGGAGCTGAGGGCCAGCAGTCCGTGCCCCTCCACCTGCCAGGGGATGTTCAGGCTGGCCGAGTCGGAGACATCGCGCTGGAGCGTCAGCATTTCGCCGTCGACGTGGACTCGCACCGGCCAGGCCGTGCGGTCCGCACTACACAAATAGGCCTGGTCGAGCGTTTCGTTCGTGATGCGCTCGGGCGCAGAGACAAGAAATCGCATCACGCCCATCGGGTGGTTCCTGGAGAGCTTTCTATTAACCCGGCAGGATGGTTCGTAGGACGGATTGCCGATCCGTCCTACAGTCCGCGCGATCTCTCGGTGCCGGGCTAATACTGGGAAGTGTAACGGACCTACGGCCGCCGTTCAAGCCGTCGGCAGCTTCACCTGCTCTCCTCTTCTGCTGCTCACCTGCTCCACCACCCCCTGTTCACATGCTCTGCCGTCCGATATATTTGTCTTTCTTTCTACAAGACTCCGGGGATCTCGTGCGATGACGGCCTCCGTCCTGCTGGAAACGGCGTTGCCCGGCTTGAGCGTCCGCCGCGGCAAGGTGCGCGATATTTACGACCTGGGCGAGCGTCTGCTCCTGGTGAGCACCGATCGCCTTAGCGCCTTCGATTGGGTGTTGCCCACGGGGATTCCGGACAAGGGCCGGGTGCTGACCCAGATCGCCGCCTTCTGGTTCGATCGCTTGGGTGAGCCGAACCACCTGATCACAACCGACGTCAGCGTCATGGATCTGCCGCCGGGCACGGACCGCCGCCCCTTGGCGGGCCGATCGACGCTGTGCCGCAAGACCCGGGTCGTACCGATCGAGTGCGTGGTCCGCGGCTACCTGGCGGGCTCCGGCTGGCAAGAGTATCGCAAGAGCGGCACGGTCTGCGGCATCCGGCTTCCCCCGGGCCTGACCGAGAGCGCCCGCTTGCCCGAGCCGATCTTCACCCCCGCCACCAAAGAGGAAAGCGGTCACGACGAGAACATTTCTTTCGAGCGGATGGTGGACCTGGTGGGGCGGGAGCTTTCTGAAGAGCTTCGCCGGCGCAGCCTGGGCATCTTCCAACGCGGGGCCGAGTACGCCCTCCAGCGCGGCATCATCATCGCCGACACGAAATTCGAGTGGGGCCGGCTCGGCGACCAGATCATCCTGATCGACGAACTGCTCACGCCCGATAGTTCGCGATTCTGGCCGGCCGATCAATACGCGCCCGGCCGCGGCCAGCCGTCGTTCGACAAGCAGTTCGTCCGCGACTGGCTCTCGGCCAGCGGTTGGGACAAGAACAGCCCTCCCCCCGCCCTGCCTGCTGAGATCGTGGCGAAAACGCGGGCCAAGTACGTAGAGGCGTATGAGCGTCTGACCGGCCGAGATTTTGGCACGTGGCAGGGGTAGCGGGTCATTAGTCGTAGAGATTCAAGGCTAGTCGTCTGTCCATTTTGAAATTACCGGTTGGGTGCCACTCTACGCCGTTAACCCTTTCTTGATTTTGCGTTACCCAGATTCCCCGTGTTTTCTAGGCTTTGGTTCAGTCAACCGTCGATTTGAGCGACAACCATTCTGGCAACCTCGGGGGTTTGGGACACGGGGTTTGGGACACAAAACGCCCTAAATACATGGTGGTTCGGCGTTTCGGAAAAGGG
>JBEKZQ010000538.1:0-4111 GCA_049509675.1 Thermoguttaceae bacterium
CAGGTCGATGCGGAAATCCTCCATGGCCGGATAGAGAAACTCTTCCACACCCTTGGGCAAACGGTGGATCTCGTCGATGAACAGCACCGAACGCTGCTCGGCGTTGGTCAGGTAGGGGATCAGGTCCTTGGGGGCCGCCAGCACGGCGCCGCTGGCGATCTGGAACGGCACGCCCAGATCGCGCGGAATACAGGTGGCGAAGGTCGTCTTGCCCAAGCCGGGCGGGCCGTCGAAAAGAATATGCCCCAGCGGTTCGCCCCGCTTGGCGGCCGCGTCGACGGCGATCTGCAGCCGCGCGTAGACCTCCCGCTGCCCGACCATGTCGCACATCCGCTGCGGACGCAGGTCGCGGTCGTCGTCCGGCGTGCCGCGGTTGGCATCCGGCCGCTCGCGGTCGTCGTCCGGCAGGCCGTCGGACGGTTGCAGAATCGGTTCGCGGGGCATCGCTGGCGTTTGAGATGCAGAGGGGCAGCAAGAGGACAAACGATCATTCTACCACGGACGTGCCGGCAGGAAAGCTTCGCTCACTTCTGCAGGAGAACTGCAAAGTCTGACGCCAAAGGGGTCAGGTCCATGTTTTCAGTCAAGGGTCGAGTCAAATGGCTACGCCTACAAGCCGAAAAATGGACCAGACCCCGACTTTGCAGCTTTGCGCTCACTTCTGACTCTGCTGATAGATCGCCTGCAGCAGGTCCTGGACGTCGGCGTATTTTTTCTTGGCCGCCAGGGCCGTATCCAACAAACGCCGGGCGTCGCTTTCCGAGTGGCCGAGTTTCCGCAGCACTTCGTAGGTTTCCCGGACCACGTCGGATTGCACTTCGGCGGCGGCCTCCTTTTGGGCCACCATCAGGGCGAACTTAGGCACCTTTCGCCGCAACTTGGCGATGATTCGTTCCGACATGGCCGGCCCGATGCCGGGCAGCGAGGAGAGCAACTTCGCGTCTTGCTCCTCGATGGCGGCGGCCACCTCGCGGACCGGACGGACCATCGCCCGCAGGGCCTTCTTGACGCCCACGCCGTCGACAGAGCAGAACAGCTCGAAGAATTCGCGCTCCGCCTCGCTCAAGAAGCCGATCAGCCGGGGCGTCATCCGCCCCTGCATGGGATTGCCTTCCAGATACTCGATGGTGTGCAGGCTGACCTCGTTTTCCACTTGCTGTTGCAATTGCCGGCGCGTGAATTCGGGGATCAGGACCTCGTATTGGAAACTGCCCACGCGCAAACTCAGCGTGTTGTTCTCCAGGCTTGCCAACTGGCCGGTAATCTTGGTAATCATAGGGATTGGGGATTGGGGATTGGGGATTTGACGCAAGCGGATGGAGGATGTGGGACCCGGGCGCCAGCCTCTAATCCCTAATCCCTCTTCTCTCGTTTCTTCAGATAGTAGTGACAAAGGGCGATGGCCAGGGCATCGGCCACGTCGGGCGGCTCGGGGATTTTGGCCAGGCCCAGTTCGCGCTGGACGGCCCGCTGCACCTGGGCCTTGCCCGCGCGGCCCGCTCCGGTGAGGATCTTCTTCACTTGCGTGGCCGAATAGTGCGTGACGGGAACGCCGGCCAACTCGGCCGCCAGGCAGATCACGCCGCGGGCGTGGCCCATGAGGATCGCGGTCCGCGGTCGCTGATAGTGCGAGTAGAGTTGTTCCAGGGCCATGGCTTGCGGCGCGAAGGCGGCGATGACGTCGGCCACCCCCTGGTAGATCTCGACCAGGCGCTTCGTGAGCGATCCGCGCGTCTTGCCGCGCACCACCCCCGCCTCGCACAATCGCACCCCCGCGCCGGCCTCCAGCACCGCATAGCCGGTAACGTTCAGCCCCGGATCGATGCCCAGGATGCGATGGCCGGTCATTGCCCGATCCGCCATTCGGTGCCGCCGGGGCGATCCTCCAGCATGATGCCCAACTCGGCCAGGCCGTTGCGGATGCGATCGGCGGTCGTGAAGTCTTTCCGCTTGCGGGCCTCGGCGCGGATGGCGATGAACAGTTCGACCAGCCGGCCCACCAGGGCGCTTTGGCCGGCCGGCCGGCGATCCGGGGGCGGCGCGCGGAACAGGCCCAGCGTGGCCGCCAGCTCGCGCAGCGTCGCCGTGCCGCGGCGGAGCGAGTCCAGCCTGGCCGGGCTTTGGTTGGCCGGCGTCTCCAGCTTCTCGTCGTCGATGAACTTGTTCAAGCGGCGGACCAACTCGAACAGGTCGCCGATGGCCCCGCCGGTGTTGAAGTCGTCGTCCATCGCTTCCAGGAAGCGCTGGCGGCGCTCGGCCACGTCGGCCAAGAGCGGATCATCGCCGGGCTGGAAGTCGCCAGCGGCACGGCGCGGCGGGGGCGCGATCTCATAAAAGCTCCCGCCGGCAACCCGCCGGTAACGTTTGAAGAAGCGGTAAAAGGTCTCCAGGGCGGTCCCCACTTCCTGCAGCCGCTGGGGACCATAGTCGATGGGACGTCGATAGTGGGTGGCCAGGAGGAAAAAGCGGATCGTCTCGGGAGCGAACTCATCGAGCAGCTCGCGGAAGGGGGCGGAGCCTTTCGACTTGCTGATCTTGCCGGCCTGCTGGGCCAAGATGTCGCCCGCGCCGGCGTGCGTGTGGCGACCGCCCAGCTTGCCCACCTCGTCGGAGGCCTGCATCAGGCCGTTGTGCATCCAATAGCGGGCCATGGGCTGGCCGTGGCAGCATTCGCTCTGCGCGATCTCGTTCTCGTGGTGCGGGAAGACCAGGTCCAGGCCGCCGCCGTGGATGTCGAAGGTGCGGCCCAGCAAACGGCGGCTCATGGCCGAGCACTCAATGTGCCAGCCCGGCCGGCCCTGGCCCCAGGGGCTGTCCCAGGCGGGCTCGCCCGGCTTGGCGCTTTTCCACAGGGCGAAGTCGGCGCTGGAGCGTTTGCGCTCCGCCATGCCGCCGCCCTCGCCTTGCATCGCCTCCAGGCCGCGATGACTGAGCTTGCCGTAGTCCGGGTCCTTGCTCACCTCGAAGTACACGTCGCCGTCGGAGCGGTAGGCAAACCCCTTCTTGACCAGGGCCACGATGAAATTGATGATCTCGTCGATGTTCTCCGTACAGCGCGGAAAGTGGTCGATCGAGTCGACGCCCAGGGCCGCAATGTTCTGCATGTAATCGGCGGTCATCTGCGCCGCCAGGTCGGCCATGGGCATCCCCCGGGCGTTGGACTCGGCGATCAGCTTGTCGTCGACGTCGGTCACGTTGACCACCAGCGTGACCTCGTAGCCCGAGTAGACCAGGTAGCGCTTGATGGTGTCGAAGATCACCGGGCCGACCATGTGCCCAATGTGGCTGGGCTTGTAGACCGTCGGCCCGCACAGGTAGATGCCCACCTGGCCCGGCTGGACGGTTTCCAGCGGTTCCTTGCTCTTGGTCAGGGTGTTGTAGACGCGGATCATGGGTGGAGTTTGTCTCACTTTGCTTCCAGCAGGGCCACGCATTCGGCCGAGATGGCTTCCTCCAGGCCGATGGGGCCGATGTGCTCGCCGGTCTTGCCTTTCAGGCCGACGCGCTCGGGATCGATGCCAAGGATGGCCGCCAGTCGGTCGCGAATGGCCTGGCGGTGCGGCAGGAGCTTTGGCCGCTGGGCGAAGACGATGCAGTCGATGTTCACGATCCGCCAGCCGACGGCGCACACGGCGTCGCTGGCGGCTTTGAGCATTTGGGCCGAGTCGCGGCCGCGGTTGGTGGGATCGGTGTCGGGAAACATCTGGCCGATGTCGCCCAGGGCCGCGGCGCCCAACAGGGCGTCGGCCACGGCGTGCAGCAGCACGTCGGCGTCGCTATGGCCGAGCAACTCGCGATCGTGGGGGATCGTGATGCCGCCCAACCGCAACGGCCCTCCCGCCCGCAAGCGATGCGTATCGTGCCCGATTCCGACCCGTAGACCGTCCGTTGCCGTGGCTCCTTGTGTCTTGCAGGGGAACAAACTCCGGTGCGGCAGATTATACCCCCAAGGCGGTCTTGGGAAAAGATCGGACACCCGTGGGGTGGCCGAATGGGTGCAAGTTGCACTTTGTCATTCGCCGGAGACGTGGTAAACAGAAGGGGGGATGATTTGCTTGGTAAGGGGCCAGGTAATGGGAATTCAGATAAAGGAGGAAGCCAGGGATGGCAC
>JBEKZQ010000539.1:0-4109 GCA_049509675.1 Thermoguttaceae bacterium
AGACGGAGCAACCGACAATAAGCTGAATGAAACAAAAACCACGGATTTCACGGATGACACGGATGTTGTTATTTATCCGTGAGGCCCGTGTCGTCCGTGGTCTATGACTCCAAACCGGTATTCAGTTCCAAACTGAACACTGAACACTGAAAACTAGCTCTTGCCGGCTTCGGCGGCGCGGAGTTCCTTGATCGCGGCCTTGCGGCTGAGCTTGACGCGGTCCTGGTCGTCGATGGCGATGACCTTGACTTGCAGTTCGTCGCCCACCTTGCAGACGTCGCTGACGTTGGAGACGTACTCTTCGGCCAGCTCGCTGATGTGGCACAGGCCGTCTTTGCCGGGGAGGATCTCGATGAAGGCGCCGAAATCCTTGACGCTGGTGACGCGGCCGTCGTAGATGCGGCCGATCTCGACGGAGGCGGTCAGGGCCTCGATGCGTTTCATGGCCTCCTTGGCGCCCTCCATCACGTTGCTGGCCACGGTCACCGTGCCGTCGTCCTCGACTTCGATCGACGCGCCGGTGGCCTCCTGGATGGAGCGGATCATCTTGCCGCCCGGGCCGATCAGCAGGCCGATCTTCTCGGGGTCGATGTGCGTCCGCAGCAGCCGCGGGGCCCACACGGAGATTTCCTCGCGGGGCCGGGAGATGGCGGTGAGCATCTTGCGGAGGATCTCGATCCGCGCTTCGCGGGATTGCGCCAACGTGGCGCGGATGATTTCTTCGCTGATGCCGTGGATCTTCAGATCCAACTGGATGCCGGTGATGCCGTTCTGCGTGCCGGCGATCTTGAAATCCATGTCGCCGAAGTGGTCCTCGTCGCCGATGATGTCGGTCAACAGCACCCAGCGATCGCCCTGCTTGACCAGGCCGGTGGAAATGCCGGCCACGGGATTGGTCAAGGGCACGCCGGCGGCCATCAGGCCCAGGGTGGCCCCGCACACGCTGGCCATGGAGCTGGAGCCGTTGGATTCGAGGATGTCGGAGATGATGCGGATGGTGTAGGGGAAGTCCTCGGGGGGCGGGAGCACCGGCTTGATGCTGCGTTCGGCGAGGGCCCCGTGGCCGATCTCGCGGCGGCCCGGGCCGCGGATGGGCCGCACTTCACCCACCGAGAAGGGCGGGAAATAGTAGTGCAGCATGAATTTTTGCGAATACTCCTCGACCAGGCCGTCCACGCGCTGCTCGTCGCGCCCGGTGCCCAGGGTGACGGTGACCAGGGCCTGGGTTTCGCCCCGTTGGAACAGGGCGGAGCCGTGGACCCGCGGCAGCAGGTCGACCTTGCAACTGATGGGCCGGAGCGACTTGTAGTCGCGGCCGTCGGGACGCGTGCCGGAGAGGATCAACTCGCGGACCACGTGTTCTTCCAGGGCCTGCCAGGCGGCCGTGAAACGGCCCGGTTCGATGGCGTCGGCGGCCGCCGGGTCGGGAATTATCTCGGCCAGGGCCCGGGTTTTTAGCGTCTCGACCGCCTCGGCGCGGGCGTGCTTGCCTTCCGTCCGCTTGGCCTGCTTCAGGGCCTCGCAGTAGTTCGTTTCGAGGGTCTGGTAGAGGGAGTTCGGTTCGGGGACCGGATAGCTGGCCTTCACCGTACCCGCCTGAACGGCCAACTCCTCCTGCATCTCGCAGATCTGGCGGATATAGCCGTGGGCGGTGACGATGGCCTCGAAGATGACGTCCTCGGGCAGTTCGCGGGCGAAGCCCTCGATCATGAGGATGGCATCCTTGGTGCCGGAAACGATCACGTCCAGATCGCTATCTTCCAACTCGTCGTGGCTGGGGAAGGGGACGAAGCTGCCGTCGATGTAGCCCAGCCGCACCGAGCCGATGGGGCCGTGGAAGGGCAGGGGCGAGAGGCCCAGGGCGGCCGAGGCCCCGTTCATGGCCAGCACGTCCGGATCGTTCTGCCGATCGGCGGCCAGCACGAAGCTTTGGATTTGCACTTCGTCCTGGAACCATTCGGGAAAGGACGGGCGGATGGGGCGATCCATCAGGCGGGCGGTGAGAGTTTCCTTGGTGGTGGGGCGGCCTTCGCGCTTCAAGAAGCCGCCGGGGAACTTGCCCGCCGCCGCCACGCGCTCGCGATAATCGCAGGTCAGCGGGAAGAAATCGCCCGGCCGGGGCGGGCCCGAGGCCGCGGCCACCAGGACCACGGTCTCGCCGAATTGCACCAGACAACTACCGGCCGCCTGCTTGGCCAACTCGCCGGTTTCCATGGAAAGAACAGACGAACCGATCTTCCTTTCAACGCGTGCTTTCAACTTTTCGCTCCTCGCTGGGGAAGCGTTCCACGACAGAAGAAGGCCGTTACTTGCGGATCTCGAGACGGCGGATGATGTCGAGGTACCGCTGCGGATTGACCCCCTTGAGGTAATCCAACAGCCGTCGCCGACGGCTGACCAACATGAGCAATCCGCGCCGGCAGGCATAGTCCTTCTTGTGCCCGCGCAGGTGCTCCGTCAAAGCGTTGATGCGGGTCGTCAGAATAGCTACCTGGACTTCCGGAGAGCCGGTATCATCCGAAGCTCGCCGAAACTCCCCGATCAGTTCTTGTTTCCGCTCTTTGGTAATGGTCATGTGCTACCGCAACTATTCCACCCCGGTTGGCTCGGCGTGCTTCGTCTGGAAGCACAACCCCCCCCACCGTGTCTGCTAGAACGTTTCCTAGTACTTCAGTGTGACACAACTTGGTAAAGATCACAGTTTACTATCTTTGAATTGTTTTGCAATGCCTCCCGCGCGACAAGGGGCGAGAAAAGGGAAGAAACAGCGTACGCGCGCGCCCTCGGCGCCCAGCAGGGCGGTGATTGCCCCCGTATCGGGCGTTTCCAGGACCTGGGCGCCGGCGGCCCGATAGATTGCCTCGACCGGGGCCAGGTTCCAACGCCGGGAGGCGCTGACGACGGCCCACCGCGGCCGGCTCCAGGCGGCCAACCGGACCGGATCGCTGCGGCGGCTGCCATGATGCGGGACCGCGAGAATGTCGCAGTCCAGCGGTTCTTCCGCCAGCACGTCGTCCAGCCCGGGCGGCTCAAGATCACCCGTCAGCAGGATTCGATGCCCCAGGTGCTCGACCAGCAGCACGAGACTGTTGGCATTATCGGTCCCCAGCACCCCCGGATCGGGCGGGTGCAGCACCTTCAATCGGCATTGTGCTCCGCCGCAAAGTCGATCGCCGCACGAGAGCACGCGGATCGGCGTCTTGGATTGACGTATGGCCCTTAGCAGCGCGGATACCGCTTGGTTCTTGTCCTCGAACATTACCGGCGAGACGTAGATCGCGCCCACGGAGAAGCGATCCAGGAGCCCGGGCACGGCATTGTAATGGTCGACGTCGGCGTGCGAGAGCACGATGGCGTCGATGTGCGTGATGCCGCGGGTCCAGAGGAAGCCGGCGATGGTACGGGCCGCGCCCGAGGGCGCGCCGAACTCGCCGGCGTCGTACAACAACACCTGCCGCGAGGGCAGTTCCACCACGGCCGCCCCGCCATGACCGACCGACAGGAACGTACAACGCAGGTGGGCCGGATCGGCCAGTCGCCAGGAGCCGACCAGGCCGGCCGTGATCCAGGCGGCCAGCAGGGCCACGCGCCAGCGGCGCGGCGGCCGGCAGCGTGGAAACGCCAGCCAGAGGCCCAAGACCCCGTAAAAACCGGCCAACCACCAATCGTCCGGCCCCGGCACCCAGTTGTGTCCCAGCGGCACGTGCCGGCTCACCCCCACCAGCCACTCCAGCAGCCACAGGCTGCCGTTGCACACGACGGCGGAGGCGCAGGCCAAGGGCGGGCAGCAGGCCCCCAGCAGCAGCGTCAGCAGTCCGCTCACCACGGCGGCGGCCATCGGCAGCCAGATCAGCGTGTTCAAGAGGATGGCGATGGGCGTGCAGAGGTGGAATCGGGCCATCACCAGCGGCAGCGTCAGCAGCCACATCGTGGCACTCACCAACGTGAAGTGCCGCATGCTCTGCCCGGCCAGCCACAGCAGTTTGGCCATCCAACCACGGTTCTCGGCGATCAGCCGGGAAAGCGGGTCGATCTCTGCGGAGCTGTGCATCCAGCGCGGGGCGAAGTACATCAGTCCGGCCACGCACAGGAACGATAACTGCGGGCCG
>JBEKZQ010000054.1:0-18103 GCA_049509675.1 Thermoguttaceae bacterium
GACCGGAGGTTGGTCGTGGCACCCAACCGGTAATGTCGAAATGGACAGACCACTAGTGCCTCGCATCGCAACTTTGCAGTTCTCCTGAAGCACTGGCGGAGCCGGTGGCACGCGGCGCCGGTGAATCATACAATGTTTCCATGCGTTGCGAGCACTTTTTGCGGAGAGGAGGACAGCCATGACGATAGATCTCGAAGCCGTGCGGCGCGCTTTCGGCAAGGATCGCTTTGCGGCCGTCAACGGGATCGAACTGCTCGACTTGCGACCCGGCTTCGCCACGGCCCGGATGAAGATCGAGGACCGGCATCTCAATAGCGTCGGCACCGTGCAGGGAGGAGCGATCTTCACCCTGGCCGACTTCGCCTTTGCGGTGGCCTGCAATACGGCCGGCCGCGTGGCCGTGGCGGTGAACATGAATCTCTCCTGTCTGAAGGCGGTGCGCTCCGGCATGTTGCAGGCCGAGGCCACCGAGATCTCGCGCAGCAATCGGCTTTCGGTGTGCATGGTCCGCGTGACTAACGAGGCGGGCGAGTTGGCGGCCCTCTTTCAGGGAACCGCCTACATCAAGGACGCCCCATTCCCGTTGGCATAGGCCGGCTTGTTCACTGGGCCAACTCCAACACGATGTTCTTCATTTCCGGCTTGCCCTGGCAGTGGATCCGATAACTCTCCCCGGGCCGGGCGGCGATGTGAACATCCTGCTTTTCCGCGCCCCCTTCTTTCCAAACGTAAGTGATCTTCACGGGCCGGAAGCCGCCGTGGGGCTGTGCGTAGTCGGCGTCGATCCGCAGCAGGAACAGGCAAGCCGTGTTGCGCTGCTTGCCGGACCAGCGGACCAGCGCCTGGCGCGTACCGGCCGGGACAGCGGAAACCGTGGTGTACTTGCACTTTCCCGGCGTCGGACCGACATACGCGTCCACGGTCGTGAAACTCTTGCCGCCATCGAAGGACACCGACGCGTCCCAACGGTCGGTCTTGTCTCTGACGCGATAGTAGCCGCCGAACCGCAGGCGGGTCATCGGCCCGGGCGTGGCAATCGGGAAGGTCACCTCGGCGGGCGCGCCATCGACGTGCAGGAACTGCGGCTGGACGTGATTCAACACGGGATGAAAATCGGCGAGCGAAACGTTCTTGCCCTTGGCATCGCCGTTGGAACTGCCCTCGATGGTGACCGTGCCCTCTTGCGGGCCGGCGCTGAAACTGATCGTGTTGTCGCCTTGGGCCAAGGTGGGAAGGGCCCGCTGCGAGCATTGAATGAGGTTGGTGATCTTCAGGCTTTCCAGGCCGGTCCCCCGACCGTTGAGCACGAAGCGCAAGCGATAATCGTAGCGTCGCAGCACGAATTTCTGCAGATCGAGCCGCTGCGGACCGGGACCGAAATCGCGGAGCGATTCGATCTCTCGCCAGTCCAGGCCGTTGTTGTCGGAAAAGAGCACCCGGATGGAGCCGCCCGCGCCGACGACCGCGCCGAGCGTGGCGTCGCCGCCCAGATAGACGTAGCTGGAGGGCATGCGGATTTCCAGCACGCCGGGCCGCGCGGCGTCGCGCACGTGGAGGGCCGGGGCCTGCTGGTCCTCGCTGGTGCTCGCCAGGTTGTCGGCCACTAGCGCCGAGGCGCGAAAACGGCCGTCGGCCAGCGGCACGTCATATTCCACGCTGCCGCTGCCGACGCGGCCCGGCGCCAGATCGTTGTAACCGACCGCGTAGGCCAGCGCCCCCTCGCCCACCTTGCCGGACACGCAGCCCGGCTCGTCGCCGTCGTGCAGAATGCCGTTGACGTTCAGGCCCTTGTTGAACCAGTTGCGGGTCAAGCGTTCGCCGGGGCGAAGCTGGATGTTCACCTCGTAGCCCTGCGAGTAACCGTATTCGGAAGGGAACGGCGTGTTGCCGCGGCCGTCGTACTCCTGCATGGTCGAGTACCAGCCGTGCGTCTTCGCCGGCCACCAGCCGCCCCAATCGTAGAATGGGCAACGGGTGAGCAGGTCCGGTCCGCGCTTCCAGCCCAGCCAACCGTCGGCCCGATGAAACTGCGTCAACTTCTCGTTGTTGCCGCGGTACTCGGGATGTTTTTCCAGCCAACCCTTCACGGCCGCCACGATCTCGGCCACGCTGGCCACGCGGCCGTCGGCCTTGGGAAAATAGTTGACCAACGAGGCATCGAACATGTGCCAGGAGTTGTCGTAGTACACCTCGGGCACGCTGTGCAGCGCGATCGACCAGCCGCGGGCCTCCAGCCCGACGTACCGCGTCAGGGCCTCGATGTTCGACGACGCACAGCAGCACATGCCGTATCCGTACACGTTGAAGGTCTTGATCGGATCATGCACGCAACCCCCGTGCAGATACTCGATGGGCGGCGCGTCCTGGCAGCGGTGCGCGACGGTCGATCGCCAGATGGCGATCGCCTTCTGCTCGTCGCTCATGTCGGGGCGGATGAACGAGTTCTTCCAGGCCTCCAGGCTGGAGACGTCGCGGACCTTATCGCTCAGCACCTTCACGTGGCTGACGACCCCGATCGGCTGGGCCGGTTGCGCGCCGGCCTGCGGGGTCAACCCGGTGAACAAGGCAATCAGGAGAATCGCAAAGCACGGCACGGCAATCTTCTTCATGGCATGGTCCTATGTCGGCGGGACTATCGTTGCGGGCAGGAAGTTCGAGGCAGTCGCTCTCGACTTTGCCCAATATAGGGCGGCGCGGCCCGGTTTGCAACAAAAGGCGGCATGAGACCAGGAGAACTGCAAAGTCGGGGTCTGGTCCATTTTTCGGCTGATAGGCATCGCCATTTGGCCGGACCCATGACCGAAAACATGGACCTGACCCCTTGGCGTCGGACTTTGCAAGTCGCCTGGGTATGAGACCATGTTGCAGCGCACGTGCCGGTAGCCTAAGCTCATGGGTAGACTCTCCCGCACGATTCCACTCAGGAGAATGAACATGTCAAGCTACCGGATGCGCACCCACGGCAGCGTGGTTGCGAGCCTCATCGTGTGTCTGGCCGGCGTAGCCACCGCGGCGCAGCCGTCGGCAATCGCCGTGGACGCGAACCGCCCCACGGTCAAAATCAGTCCGTATTTGTACGGCATTTTCTTCGAGGAAATCAATCGCGCCGGCGACGGCGGCCTCTACGGCGAAATGCTGCAGAACCGCTCGTTCGAGGACGCCGATCAGCCGGCGGCCTGGACGCTGGTCAAATCGGCGGATGCCGAGGGGGCCATGACGCTGGACGTTTCGCAACCGCTGGGCGCCCACAATCCGCACGCGCTAAAGCTGGAAATCGCCAGGACCGGCGGCGGTCGCCTCGGAGTGGCCAACGAGGGATTCAAAGGGATCGCCGTCCGCGCGGGCGGGCAGTATGCCCTGTCGTTCTACGCGCGCCGCGATCAGGCGTTTTCGGGACCGCTGCGCGTGAGCCTGGAAGAGAACGACGGCCGGGTGCTGGCCGCGGGCAAGATCGCGACCATCGGCCGGCAGTGGAAAAAGTATCAGTGCCTGTTGACGGCCGGCGGCAGCAGCGCGAAGGCTCGGCTGGTAATCGCGGCCGCGTCGACCGGCGCCGTGTGGCTGGACGTGGTCTCGCTGTTCCCCCAGCCGGCATGGAAGGATCGGCCCAACGGATTGCGGCCGGACCTGGCCGAGATGCTCTTGCAGATGAAGCCGGCCTTCGTGCGCTTCCCCGGCGGGTGCTACGTCGAGGGAAACAAGTTGGCCAACGCCTTCCGCTGGAAGGACAGCATCGGCGATATCGCCGAGCGGCCCGGCCATTGGAATCTGTGGGGATATCGTTCCAACGACGGCCTCGGGTATCACGAATACCTGCAAATGTGCGAGGATCTGGGGGCGGAGCCGCTACTGGTGATCAACTGCGGCATGGCCCACGAGGACTCGGTGCCGATGGCCAAGATGGACGAGTGGGTGGGCGACGCCCTGGACGCGATCGAATATGCCAACGGTCCGGCCGGGAGCAAGTGGGGGGGCGAGCGGGTCAAGGCCGGCCATGCCGCGCCGTTCCATCTGAAGTTCATGGAGATCGGCAACGAGAACGGCGGCCCGATCTACCAGGACCACTACAAGCTATTCTACGATGCCATCAAGGCCCGCTATCCGAAGCTGCAACTCGTGGCGAATTGTCCCACCAGCCAGCGGCCCACCGAGATCCTCGACGAGCATTACTACAACAACCCTGAATTCTTCGCCAATAGCGCCCACAAGTACGACGCCTACCCGCGCAGCGGCCCGAAAATCTACGTGGGCGAGTATGCCGTCACGGAGCATTGCGGCAAGGGGAACCTGCGGGCGGCTCTGGGCGAGGCGGCCTTCATGACCGGCATGGAGCGCAACAGCGACATTGTGGTGATGTCCTCCTACGCCCCCTTGTTCGTCCACGCCGCCTGGCGGCAGTGGAACCCCGACGCCATCGTCTTCGACGCCGCCCGGGTGTGCGGCACGCCTTCCTACTACGTGCAGAAAATGTTCGCCGCCAACCTTGGCGACGTGGTGTTGCCGAGCCAGGTCATCTCGCCCAGCGCGGCGCCGGCCGCCAAGGGTGGCGCCATCGGCGTCGGCACCTGGGCCACCCAGGCCGAATTCAAAGACCTCAAGGTCACTCAAGGCGATAAGATCCTGTTCCAATCCGATTTCGCCGCCGGGCTGTCCGGGCTGCGGCCCGTTTCCGGCACGTGGCAGGCGAAAGACGGCGCCGCACGGCAAACGGCGCTGGCCACGGACGTGCGGGCCGTCGCCGGCGACAAGAGTTGGACCGACTACACCTACTCGCTCAAGGCCCGAAAACTCGCCGGCGCCGAGGGCTTCCTGATCCTCTTCAACGTCCGGGACGAACATGCCAAGTCCTGGTGGAACGTGGGCGGCTGGGGCAACAGCGGGCACGCCGTGGAAATGGGCGGCCAGATGGGCCAGAACGTCCCGGGGCGCATCGAGACCGGCCGCTGGTACGACATCCGCGTCGAAACCAAGGGCCCAAACATCCGCTGCTATCTCGACGGCAAACTGATCCATGACATCCGCTCCCAGGGCGTGCAAGCACTGTATGCGGTTGCCAGCCGCCAAAAGAACACCGGCGCGCTGATCCTGAAGGTCGTCAACTTCTCGGATTCCGACCAGGACACGCAAATCGACCTGCGCCATCTGAGCGGTGCGGTCCGCTCCGGCAGCGCCTGCGTGCTCACCGCGGAGAGTCCCGATGCCGAGAACACGCTGGACGATCCGGCGAAGGTCGTGCCGGTCACCCGCACGCTCGACAATCCGTCGGCCCATTTCCGCCATACGTTCCCGGCACATTCGGCTACCGTACTGCGGCTGACGGTCGAGCCATAGCCCGGGGTTATTCATGGGTGGGTCAAGGTCGCGCAAGCCTATGGTGGGTCTCGCAAACCGACCTAAAGTCGAGAGTCGAGGGCGCAGAGTCGAGAGTAGGGCGGCAAACGACCGAAGACCCACCGGAACTGCGGTTTGCTCGACGCCACCCTATAGTTTATGAATAGTCCTGTTTACGCCGCCCGCCGCCCCTTGGTTTCGACCATGTAACGAACGGACGCCGCGGCGAGGAAGAGCAAGTCGGCGGCGATGACGCGGAGCACGAGCCACCCGCCGCCCGCCCCCTCGCCATACGAATGTTTTCCGCCCGGCATCAAGTAGTTCACCCCGTACCAGGCCCAAATGATGGCGATGAAGCCAAGAACCGAGCCCACCGTCAGGCTGAAATTGCTGGACCATCCGACGTGCCGGGCGTGCAGCAGGATCATGTAGATGAACAACGAGATCAGGGCCCAAACCTCTTTCGGGTCCCATCCCCAGAAACGACCCCACGAGACGTCGGCCCAAAGACCGCCCGTGATGGTGCCGATCATCAGCAGCAACACTGCCACCTGGATCAGCCGATAGACCAATTGCGCCAGGGTTTCGCAGACCGCCGGCTCGGTGCGATGGGAGCCGGCACTGCGACAGTCGCCGTATCGGTCGAAGAGGTAGCAGAACAAGGCGAAATTACCCACCCCCCAAGCCAGGGCGGCGGCCGCGTAGGCCAGGATGATGGTGGGCACGTGGACGATCAGCCAGAAATTGTTGCGCAGTACGGGCCGCAGGGGGGAAATCTCCCGGGTAAAGACCGACTCCGGGGCGAAATTGGCCACCAGCAAGGCCGCCAGAACCACCAGGCCGCTGACCAGCGCGGCCGCCCGCCAGGCGTAAACCTGGTTCAGCGGCCAGTTGTGGCGCGACCGCACCAGCCAGGAGGGAACCGTGGCC
Source organism: Thermoguttaceae bacterium (assembly GCA_049509675.1). Lineage (GTDB taxonomy): Bacteria > Planctomycetota > Planctomycetia > Pirellulales > Thermoguttaceae > JBEKZQ01. Next base: position 6,262 of record JBEKZQ010000054.1, read on the forward strand.
AGGCTAATCAACGCCGCCAGCGCCAGCCGCGACGCCACCCAGGCGACCAACAGCACGACGAACAAGCTCGAGGCCCAGACCAGCCACGCGCTCAGCGTGGGATACGATGCGCCGATGTCGACGCGGGGCAACAACGTGGTCAAACGATAGGCGTCGGCCGGCCGATCCCCCGCCGGGGCGGCCATCAGGTACAGGGCGAAACCGGCAAGCGCGACGCGCAGCGACAAGCAGAGCCAACGTGGCGAGCCGGCACTGCTGGACAAGCCAGCAGTGGCACCCAACGAGCTGGCACTGGCGGACAAGCCGGGTGCCACTGGCTCCGCCAGTGCATGTGCGGCCGCCAGGCGCCAGGCCGTTGCCAGACCCGGCCCCAGCAGCGGCCAGAGCGTGATGAGCGTGCCCAGCAGTGCGACGCCCAAGGCGGCGAAGATCACCGTCTCGAACATGTTGGTCACCGGGGCCCAGTGCGTAATCGCCACGCGCAGGCCAAAGCCGGCGACGATCAGGCATTCCGCCGCGGCCAGGGCCGTCATGCCCAGCCAGAACGCCGCGGCGGAAGCACTGGCAGAGCCAGTGGCACCCGAAGCACTGGCAGAGCCAGTGGCACCCGACGGAAGCACTGGCGGAGCCAGTGGCACCCGGCGTCTTGCACCAATGCCGGGAAGCGCCGAAACCGCCAGGGCGACGACTGCCGCCAAGGCGAACGGCCAGGACCAATAGAACGGATCGCTGCGATTGTAAAACACCTCGGCCGCCGTAGCGCCCGGCGGCGGATAGGCGGTGGCGGTCAACAGGGCATCGTCTCTTTCCTGTGTCGGAAGCTCGCGGCGGAGCGGCTCGACGGCCTCCGCAAAGAAGCGCAACGCGGCGGCCAGTCGGGTCATGGCCTGGGCGAATCGCTGCGGGCGGTCCGCCGACAGGCGATCGCGATAGACGTCCACCAGTTCTTGCCAGGCCCGGCGGACCTGCTTCAAGGCGTCCGGCGGATAGTGCTGCAACAAATCCTCTGAGCCGCTGATGAGCGTTTGCAGGCCGAGCCAGGGTTGGGCATCGTCGCTCGGATCGCGATCGGCCTCCAGGGCGGCCGCGTCCAGGGCCGGCGCCAACAGCAAGGCCTCGCCGTTGTCGTACAGCGCCTCGTGCGCCCCCGCGGCCAGTCGCGACAACTCCCGGCAGCGGTCGGCCAGGCTCGTGATGTATTGGCGAAACCGTTGGAGTTGCTCCTCGGACACCTGCGGCGGGGCCCGATCCATCCGCCGGGCCAGGTCGGCCATCCGCGCCGCGACGCCGGCCGTCGATTTCTGCCAGGCTGCCAGCAGCGGCTCGGCCTCTTTCATTGCCGGCTCCCGATCCTGGCGGCTGCCGTGTTCCAACAGGCCCATCAGTTTGCGAATCGTCTGGGCGGCCTGCGTGGCCGCATCGTCCCCATCGCCGCGCTGCTGTTCCGCGCGGAATCGCAACACGTCGTTCTCCACGCCGATCCACAGCCGGGCCGAGGCGCTTAGCTTGGCGGAAAAACGTCCCCGGCCGTCCTTGGGCTCGGCCGGATCGTAGGTCAAACGCCGGTATGCCGAGTAGGCCTCGAACAACTGCCGGGCCTGCTGGTCCAGGGCGTCGAACTCCAGCCGCTTGTTTTCTTTTTGGGCCCGATCGCTGCGGGCTTCCATGTCCTCCAGGCGGGCGGCGAACTTCCGCGCGGAGAGCACCTGTCGCGGGGAAACGTGAAGCAAGCCGCGGCCGTCCGCCGCGGTGACAGGCGCCTCCAGCAGTTCCTCGCGCAATTGCCGGTCCGGGGCGGGCAGAAAAGGCACATCCTCCCACAGGGCCGGTTCCGCCAGCCAGGCGAAGAGCAATTTGGCCGCCGAGAAGGTTTTGGGCCGCCCGCCGGGAAATAACTCGTTGGCGGCCGCCGACGGGTTTTGCAGGGCAACGTCGGGCGGATCCAGGCAGGGATTCTCCACGCCGCAGATCTTTTTCACCCGGGCGCGAGCGAAGCTATCCAACGGCATCATCCGCCCGCCCTCCAGCACGGGCAGCCGCTGCCAAGTGTCGTAATCCAGCGCGCCGCTGTCCGCCCCGCACGCCGTCGCGGCGATCAGGAAGACCGCGAAGACACAGCGGACAATGGACAGTGGACAGCGGACAATGGACAGTGGACAGCGGACAATGGACAGTGGACGGTGGACAATGGGTGCCACTGGCTCTGCCAGTGCTTCGTGAACTTCGTGAAGATACCGCACCGTTTGTCGATGTGCCATTTTCTACTTCTATTCACAGCACGAAAAGACGTCAAGGAAACCCAAAGCACTGGCAGAGCCAGTGGCACACGACCTCAGCCTGTCTTGTCAATGCCACGCCGCAGGAAATAGTTGACGAAAATGCCAATTACCACCAGGAGGCATCCGGCGTATTTCAGACCCCGGCCGGGATCGGAGTTGACCGTCAAATAGCTGATCGTGGGCCGCTGGGGCGGAAAGAAACCGCTCTGGAACAGGCGGTAGGAACGGCCCGACTGCGGATCGGCCACGTCGGCCGGCACATTCATCGTGATCAGCACTTCCTGGGCCAAGTGACGACCGGGCTGCTGCCGGTCGAGGAAATCGACCAGGCTGGAGAAGGCCGACTCCTGGCTGCTGCCCGGATCGAGCTTGCGCCGGAACTTGCGCAGGTGGACGTCCAGGCCCATCCGGATCTCGTCCGGCCGCAGCACCAGGGCCACCTGCCGCTCTCGGCCGGCCACGACCTTCCGCGCCTCGGGCGGAGGGGTTTCGCGCGGGTCGTCCGGCCACTGGGTCAGCCAGAACTCCTCGTTCGTGTCGTCCACCGTGAGCCGGACGCGGGCCCGGTGCTCCTGCATCTGGGCCTTCTTCTTGGAAAAAGGCAACGGTTCGACGAGCCGCCCCGGCTTCGGCGCGGGAATGAACTGTTGGACCGCCAGGCTCGCGGCGTCGGCCGTCTTGGGGAAGACGGCGACTGGCGTGCCGTTGCCGGGCAACACGGCCGCCGCGGTGGCCAGCGGGAGTCCTGAGCCTGAACCGCCTGCCGCCGGCTGCCATGTGCGGTAATAAAGCTTCCCGTCGGCGCCTTGCAGGATGTCGATTCGCGGCCGAAGGGCCTGACGGGCCGCACTGTCGTCGTCCGAGTCTTCTTGCTCCTTCTCCTTGCCGGCCGGCTTTTCGCCAACGTACCAAAAGGCGCCGAAGATACGATCGTGGTTGTCATGCTGGTTAAGCTCAGGAAAATCGGCGAAAAGAAACATCGGCTGCGGCAGATCCTTGCCGTGGTGGATCTGGAGTTTCAGGCCCTGGAAACGGGGGTCGAAGCTCAGCAGTTCCAGCTCGAAGCCCGTCTTGCCCAGCGGCTGGCGGATGCCGGGCTTCAGCGCGTCGACCGGCCACTGAAAGCTGTTGCCGCCGGCTGAGAGCACCAGTCGGCCTTGCCGGCCCAGCGGACCGTCGGGCCGAGATTGGCGAAAGGCGGCCGTCTCCTCGGCGCTGCCGGTCATCCAAAAGACGACCCGTTGGCCGCCGGGCAGCGTTCGCCGCGTACCCATGCCGAACGGCCGGCCGGCCGCGTGCGGATGGCCCGACGAATCGATGCCCAGCGCGATGGTGGCGGCGCCTTCGGCCGCATCGGCCGCCGCGATGCGCAGCTCCAGGTGCGGCGTGGCGGTCGACTGCGAGTCGGCGTAATAGTCCAGCACTTCCAGGCGGACGGCGTCCCGGTCGTAGATCAGGCCTCGATCGCGGCCGGCCAAACGCCACGGAAACCAAAAGAACTGCCCGTAGTCGTCCCAATTGAACGGTCCGGCGCGAAACGGCACGGCGATGGTCGTACCGCTGGGGTCGCCGCGGGCCGTTGGCATCGTGGTCAGTTCAAAATGCTGCCGCGATTCCTCGTACGCCGTAGAAGCCGATTGGCCCTGGGCCACGGCCAGCACGGCATCGATGGCGGTGCGGCGCGTCACCAGGCAGCCAACCAACAGGACCAGCAATCCCACGTGGGTGAGCACGAAACCAGTGCGGCTTTTGGGCCACGGATAGCGGACCAGCAGGGCGCAAAAAACGTTCAGCCCCAAAAGCACCCCCAGGGCGGTGAACCACCAGGCGCCGTAGATGCCGAACTGTGCCGCCGCGCTGCCGTACCAGGTTTCCAGGCAGGTGGCCCAGCCCAAAACGACCACGTAGACGATCAACAGTGCCAGCGTGATCCACAGCGACGCGGCGTAGCACAGCAGCCCGAGCGCCCAGCGCGGCGGCGGCGGTTGGTCGCAGGGCGAGGAACGCGGGTCCGGCATGCGGCATTGGCAAGGGGTGCGGGGGACTGTCCCGTTTGGTGTGGACGCTTATTGGAGCATTGTACCACAAGGCCGGGGAGTTTTCAGTGTTCAGTTTTCAGTGTTCAGTCTCGAACCCATGCTGAAAACTGAAAACGTCAAACTGTCTCTGGATCAACGGTCAGAACTATTTACCCCGGATTATTCATAAACCGTAGGGTGGCGTCGAGCAAACCGTGGTTCTGGTGGGTCTTCGGTCGCTAATCAACTTACCGCTTTCTGACACAGCGCTGCCTAACGGTTGCTCGGTTTGCGAGACCCACCATAGGCTTGCGCGACCTCGACCCACCCTACTGAATAATCCGGGTTACCGCCTCCTCTGCCCATGAAACAAATAGTTCCGCCCCTGACGCGAAGAAGTGAAGTCCCGTCAAGTGCCGCGGGCAACGGCCCGGCGGCGCCGCTGCCCGCGTGCGTTTTGCGCATGTTGCCGCGCGGTGTTCTTCCTGCCGCGCAGAAAATCAGGTCAGCCACTTCGTTCGGTATTGGGTGCGAACGAATTTGGCGGCCTCGGGGGCGTTGGTGGCCTGCATCTTCTAGGCGGGGGGGACACAATTCCAATTATGTCGCGTTCAGCGGCGGGCGTAATCCCTGTCCGTTATCAGTCAGCGCGAGCCACGACTCTTCGCGATCGATTCGGCCAAAGCGAGCAAGGGGAAGTAGATCGGGTAATAATGATAGCGCAGGTAGAAGACACGGGGAAAACCGGTGCCGGTGAACTGCGGTTCGTCCCACGTTCCGTCCCCGCGTTGTGTACGCAGAAGGTATTGGATGCCGCGGGCCACGGCCGGTTGTCGTTCCAGACCGGCGGCGAGCAGCCCCAGCAGGGCCCAAGCCGTCTGCGAAGCGGTGGGATCGCCCCGACCGCCGAGTTCGGGCCGTTCGTAGGTCTCGGGCGACTCGCCCCAACCGCCGCCGATCTGCTGGTGGGCCAGCAACCAGTGGGTGCCTGCGGCAATGGTCGCATCGTCTGCGGGTACACCGACGGCCGCCAGGCCCGCGATCGCCTGCCAGGTGCCGTAGATGTAATTGACGCCCCAACGGCCGAACCAACTGCCATCGGCCTGCTGCGCGCTGCGGACATAAGCGACGGCCCGGTCCACGGCCGGATCGCCCAGGCGACGCCCCAGTTTGCCCAACGCTTCCAGGACCCGGCCGGCCAGATCGGGCGTGCTCGGATCGATCATGGCGTTGTGGTCGGCGAAGGGGACGTGGCAGAGGAACTCGCGATGATTGTTGCGGTCGAAGGCGCCCCAGCCGCCGTCGTCGTTCTGCATGGCCAGCATCCAGCGCAGGCCGCGGTCGATGGCCGACGTGCCGCGCTGGATGCGTTCGATCTCCTCCTGCTCATCCGACCCCCCCGAGATACGGCCCGATCGCGCCTGCGGCGGCAGGGCCGTCGGATGGACGGCCAATTGCGATTGCAAGGCCATCAGCACCATGGCCGTGTCGTCGACGTCGGGATAGAACTCGTTGGCATACTCGAAGCACCAGCCACCCGGCTCGGCGGCGACCGTTTCCGCCCAGTCGCCGCGACAGTTGGTCTGCCGCTGGAGCAGCCAGCGCATGGCTCGCCGCAAAGCGGGCTGGTCCGGGGCGAGACAACTGGCCGACAGTGCGCGAACGGTAATGGCCGTGTCCCAGACGGGCGACTTGCAGGGCTGCAAGCGCGCGGTTCCCCGGGCGGCGTCCTCGATCACCAAATCATGGAGCTGCTTAGAGCAGTCCTGCACGGCCGGATGATCGTCGGCGTAGCCCAGGGCCCGCAGCGCCAGCAGGCTGAAAATGATGGGCGGATAGATGGCGCCCAGGCCGTCGCTATGCGCGAAGCGCGCGAGCATCCACGCTTCGGCCGCCGCCAATGCCCGCCGCCGCGTCGGCCACAGACCCCGCCTTTGGCACCACTTGCACAGGCTATCCACGCCGCGGAAGAAACGATCCCAACTCAACAGGCCGGTGGCGCCCGGCAAGCCCGGGCAGCGCAACGGCGGCCAGTCCTCGGGCCGTCGCAGCAGTAGCTCGCCGATGCCGCGGCCGGACTCGATCTGCCGCACCGGCTGCCGGGCCCAAACGATCGACAACGGCACGATGATCGTCCGCGACCAGGCGCTTACCCGATACAGGTTGATCGGGGCCCAGCGGGGCAGGAGCACGATTTCGGGCGGAACGGCGGGGCATTGATCGTAGGAGATCTGCCCCAGCAAGGCGAGGAAGAAACGGGTGTAACTGTTCACGGCGTCGGCGCCGCCGTGGCTCTTGATCGCCCGCCGGGCGCGGTCCATGTATTCCGCCTCCGCAGCGTGGCCGGTGAGCTTCAAGGCGAAATAGGCCTTCACGCTGCCGCTAATGTCGAGACGGCCGCCGGGATACATGGCCCAGCCGCCGCCGGGCAATTGTTTCTCGACCAGGTAGGCCGCCGCACGGCGGGCCAGGGCCGAGTCTTCGCGGCCCAAGAAAGCCAGAACCAGGATCGTCTCGCTTTCCAGAATGGTATCGCCTTCCAATTCGCCGCACCAGCAACCGTCGGCGAGCTGATGGCCGAGAAGCCATTGCCGGGTGCGCGAGATCGCCTCTTGCGCTTGCGAAATCAATGCCGCTTCGTCTTCACCAACGTGGCGCGATACTAGTTCCCTCTCCCCTTGCGGGAGAGGGTGAGGGGGATTGGGCTGGCTCCTCACGTACACTGGCCGCATCGGCGTCATCGGCAGCGGGCCTCCTTGCAGCACGGGCGATGGATCGACTGACCGAACCACCATAGCTTATGCCAGGATCGGGGCACTGACAAGGGCAGTCGCGGGCGCCGAAACGACACGGTTGGCCGCAGACGTAGGTTATGCTTCAGCATAACGGAACCTTGTATCTGCCAAGATGTTATGCTGAAGCATAACCTACTCGCTGTCCAACGGCTCCCGCTACTGGCAGGTCGATGCGTCGAGAGACGGGCAGGTGATCGTCGCCACGGCGTATTCGCAGGCGATGGCGTGCTGGGAATGATGCCGCCTGGCCGGGGTTGTTCAGCGGGATGGCGCATATAGCACCGGCTAAAAGGCCGACCGGCTGGGCAGATCGGCAGGCCCCTCTGATGGTGACTGCCTGCGTCGGTGGGGGTGACGACGCGCGCTAGCGGGTGGCGATCCTTCCGAAAAAATGAGCGCCGTGCCGCCCGGACGCCGCAAAGACAGCACCGCCTCCTCCGCTGCTAACGGCGCGACAAACGACCACCTCTGTTAATTCTTACTATCCCTGAGCGGATTGTCATTCACGTACCGAACGGCCCGGGAAAACGTACGCGTAGCTTCCACCGAATTATAATGAATCGCGTGGCCCGGCCGGCGCGGATCGCGCCCAGCCGATGCCCCGTGGCCGAGAACGAAACCCCTTTTCCCCCGGAGGTGCCTTATGTTCGCACCAATCCGATTGACGATGTCGTTTGCCGCTTGCTGTGCCCTGGCGACGGCGTGCCTGGCCGACGCCGCTGGAAACGGCGAAGTGAAGACAGTCCCCGGCCGCGTCACGCACGTGACCTTGTACCTCGGCCAGGTCCTGGTGACTCGGACCATTCCCATTGCCGGCGCCAAGGGCGCCCAGGAGATCGTGGTCGGCCAATTGCCCGAACAAGTGGTCGCCGATAGCCTGTTTGCCGAAGGCGGCACGGGTGTCGAGGTCCGCGCCGTACGCTGCCGCACGCGAGCCGTGGGCCAGGAGCCCCGCGCGGAAGTCCGCAAACTGGACGACGAAATCGAGCAAACGAGCGAAAAACTGCGCGTCAACAAGCGCGGGCAAGAAGTCCTCGCCCGCGAGACCGCGTATCTCGACCACCTGGAGACGTTCACCGCCACCACGGCCAAGAGCGATCTGGCGAGGGGCGTGCTCGATGCCGATGCGCTGCAAAAGGTGAGTTTGTTTTCCTTCACGCAGCGCAAGGCGGCCAGCGACCAGTCGCTGACCTTAGAGAAGGAAGCGAAGGCTCTGGAATCGCAACTCTCGCTCTTGCAGCGCCGCCGCAGCGAAGTGACCGAAGGGGCGATGCGGACCACGCGCGAAGCCGTGCTGTTCGTCGAGAAGCGTGACGACGCCCCGCAGCCCGTGCGGCTGAGCTACCTGGTGACACAGTGCGGCTGGTCGCCGGCGTACACGTTTCGGGCCGGGCCGGAGCAGAAGGAGGTCCGCGTCGAGTGCAACGGCATGGTCCACCAGATGACCGGCGAGGATTGGAATTCAGTGCAGTTGACGCTCTCGACCGCCGCACCGGCCTTGAGTGCTTCGGGCCCGGCCCTGGCGCCGTTTCCCGTCGTACTGAACCGAGAGGCGGAGGCCCGGTCGCTGGGCGCCAAGGAACTGGAAGCCCAGTTGGAGGCGGCCCGCACCCGCCGCGATGCGGCCCTGGCGCAGCAAGGCGCGGCCCCCGGCGAAAAGATCCGGCTCGATTGGGCGCTCAATGCCGCGGCCAACGACTTCCAGCGGCTGGAACTTATCAGCGGCCGCGACCTGGTGAGCACGCTCCAGTCTGGTGATGCCGAGGCGGCGCGCGGCCCCAGCCTCAGTTACGCGCTGGCCGGACCCATCAGCGTCGCCAGCCGCGCCGATCAGCAAATGGTGCAGATCTTCCAGAAGAACTTCACCGGCCGCTTCTTTCATGTCGCCACGCCGGCACTGACGCGGCACGTCTACCTCAATGCCGAAATGATCAACACCAGCGACCAGGACCTGCTCGCCGGACCGATCGCCTCCTACCTGGGCGAGCGGTTCGTCGGCCGTGGCGAAATCCCCGCCATGGCGCGCGGGCAGATGTTCGTGCCCGGCTTTGGCGCAGATCCGCAATTGCGCACCCGCCGCGAACTGGTTGATAAGAAGGAAACCGTCCAGGGCGGCAACCGCAAACTGGACTTCAAGTACCGCCTGATTGTGGAGAACTACAAGGAGCAACCGGCGTTGGTACGCGTTTACGACCGTCTGCCGTCAAGCGACGACGTGGCAGCCATCCGCGTGAGCCTGGCCGAGATGAAAGACCCCCTCGACGAAGACCCACTCTACGTGCGCCGCGAGCGACCGAAGGGCATCTTGCGCTGGGAAATCACCGTGCCGGCGGGAGCGGTGCGCGAGAAGGCGCGGACGATCGAATACGGCTTCTCGGTTGAGTTCGACCGCAACTTTCAGTTAGGCACCTTGGCCGGCAATCAGGAGCAGCACGAGTTCGAGGACATGAAGCGTTTCCGCGCGGCCCCCGCACCGGCGATGGAAGTGCCCGCGGCACCGACCACCCCTGCCCCCGCGCCCGCCCCGGCACCCGCTCCCTAAAAGACCTTGCCAGCAACGATACGGCTTATCCGGGCAGCAGGGTCGTCGCTTGCAAGGTAAGCGGGCCGGCCACGCTGCACTTGGCAAGCGAGAAACGCAGGAGAATCCGGGCCGCGGCCGAAGTAGGAGCCGACGTTTTTCAGGCGGATGCCGTCCGCGAAGAGTTGCTTAACGTCGGTGTAGCCAGGGACTCTGCCAGCCTTCATCCATTGATTCAGCCCGTACATGACGTGGCCGACAGGGACCATCAGAATCGGCTTCTTCAGCTTGTGATATGCCTTCCGCAATTCGAGGGTCAGCCGCTCAAAATAATCCTTGGTCTCGCTCGTATTGTCCCAGCCGCCGGTGTACTTCTTCTGCCAAGCCGTGTCGAAGTCGTCTTTTCCTTGCCTCGGCCAGCGGGCGTAGCTGTCTCTGAGTGGAACAGTGGCTTGCCTGCGGAGGTGGGGCACACCGACGCAGGTTAGGCAGGGTCGGGCAAGACCGCCCAGTGTGCCCATGGGCTATGGTCGTGACCCAGCAACGGGGGTAGTCGCCGGGTGCCACTGGCTCCGCCAGTGCTCTTCTATGCCGGTTCTTGCAGCATTGTTAGCGCCGGAAACTTGCCCGCGTCGTTCGTCGGCGAACATGGAGCGTAAACGAAGGGTGCAAGAGCCGTGGGCTGCTGACCTCTCTCGCACGCCACTGCTTTGGCAACTTCTCACCGCAAGAGCCTTCCGAACGAACACTGGCAAAGCCAGTGGCACCCGGCAGTTGCCGAGGAATCTTGTTCTCGGGTAAAATAGGCCCCTTGCCTCGGCGCCTTGCTGAAAACTGAAAACTGAAAACTCTCCCCCCATGCCGTCTTGGGATTATCTGATTGTCACGGCCTCCAACGCGGCCCAGGCCCGGGCGTATGAATCGGAACTGGCAGTTCGCCGTAAGCTGGGGCTGCTCAGCGATTTTGGCGAAGTGCTGGTGGTCGCCGACCCGCACGGAAAACGCGTGGGCAGCGGCGGCAGCACTCTGGTCTGCCTCCTGGAGGTCCTAAATCGCGAACTAGCGATCGACGGCGACGACGCGACGGGCCGGATCGATTGGTCGGCGGTGGAGCAAGTGTTTCGCACGCGGCGGATTTTGATTTTGCACGCCGGTGGTGACTCGCGCCGGCTGCCCGCCTATGGCCCGTGCGGAAAAATCTTCGTGCCCGTGCCCGGGGAGAGTGGGGCCGCCCTGAGCCCGACCGTATTCGATCATCTCTTGCAGACGTTCGTGCCCTTGCCGGTCCCGTCGGTCGGCTGCGGCCAGGTCGTCGTGGCGGCGGGCGACGCGCTGGTGCGTTTTGACCCGGCGGCAGTGCAATTCCGCGATCACGGTCTAACGGCGTTGGGTTGTTACGCCCGGCCGGAGGAGTCGCAGCGGCACGGAGTGTTCTGCTCGCATGGCAGCGGACCGGTGCGGCGGTTCCTGCAGAAGCCGTCGCCCGCCGTGCAAGCCGCGGCGGGGGCGATCAACGACCGCGGCCTTTCCATTCTCGACGTGGCGGTCATGAGTTTCGGCGCCGACGCGGCCTTGCCCCTGTTGCGGGCATTTGAGCCGACCATTCGCGCGTCCACTTTCAAAGGGGACCCCGCGGCCTCGGAGATGGTCGCGGGAACGGGGCCCTCGTGCCTCGCCTTTTCTCCAGGCATGGAGGAGACGATTCTCTCCCGTGGCCTGGACCTGTATCGCGAGATTTGCTGTGCCCTGGGCAGCGATGCGACGGCGGAGCACCTCATTGCCACGGCGGCCAAGAGCGGGTCCGCCTGGGATGCGGAAATGCTCCGCGCGCTCCACGGGCGACTTCGCGCGATCCCCTTCTTCGTGCAGGTGCTTCCGCAATGCGGCTTCCTGCACTTTGGAACCACGCGGCAATTGATCGAGAGCGGCTTGGAACTGCTGCGCGAGACAACCGGAGCGACGCCGGCCCATGAGTTGCTGAGCTTGAACAATGCCCTGGAGGGCGGCGGTGCGATTCTCGGATCGCGATCCTGGGTCGAGGGCTGCCGGCTCGCCGCGCCGCTGGAATTGATGGGCGACAACGTGGTCGTGGGCGTCGACATCCGGCGGCCGCTGACCCTGCCGCGCGAGGCCTGTTTGGACATCGTTGCCGGCCGCAGCCGGCAAGGCCACCCAGTATCGTTCGTCCGCTGGTACCATATCCGCGACTCCTTCAAGGAGGCGGTCGGC
>JBEKZQ010000540.1:0-4026 GCA_049509675.1 Thermoguttaceae bacterium
CGCGTGTTGGTCACTCGGCCCCGCGAGCAGGTGCAGGAGTTGCGCCGCCGGCTGGAGGAACTGGGGGCGGCAGTGCTCGAGCAGCCGGCCATAACGATCTCCGATCCGCCGGACTTCTCGCCGGTTGACACAGCCCTGGCCCGCTTGGATCAATACGATTGGCTGGTCTTTTCCAGCGGCAACGGCGTGCGATTCTTCCTGGAACGGTTATTGCAAAGCGGCGGCGATCTGCGCCGCTTGGGCCGCGTGCAACTGGCGGCCATCGGCCCGGGCACGGCCGCCGAACTCGAGCGGTTCCACCTTCGTGCGGATTTGATTCCCGAGCAGTACCGGGCCGAATCGCTGGCCGCGGCGCTGGTGGCGCGGGCCTCCGCCGGCCGGTTCCTCTTGATCCGCGCCAGCAATGGCCGGCAGGTCTTGCCCGAGCAACTCCAGGCCGCCGGGGCCGCGGTGGACCAGGTCGTGGCCTATTGTTCCAGCGAGGTTCGCACGAGCGATCCCCAGGTGGCCGCCGCCTTGGCCGCCGGCCAGATCGACTGGGTCACGGTCACCAGCTCGGCGATCGCCCGCTCGTTGGCCTCGCTGTTCGGCGCCGATCTGCGGCAGGCGAAGTTGGCGAGCATTAGTCCGATCACCTCGGGTGTATTGCGCGAACTGGGTTTTGAGCCCTCCGCCGAGGCCCGCCAGTACACGATGTCCGGCCTGGTCGAGGCAATTCTGAACGCATCGTGTGGCGTGTAACTGGCTCCGCCAGATCTAGGTCAGGCCCAGTAATCCGGATTATTCATGTAGGGTGGGTCAAGGTTGCGCAAGCCTATGGTGGGTCTCGCAAACCGACCAACTGATGCGCAGCGCTGTGTCACAAAGCGACGAGTTGATAAGCGACCGATGACCCACCAGAACCACGGTTTGCTCGACGCCACCCTACAGTTCATGAAGAAAAAAGGGGATAAGTCCAATTACGACGCGTTGCGGAAGTATCGTATTCACAGATTCCGTCAATATTGGACTTATCCCCTTTTTGCTTCCGGCCGTTTTGGGGGCCGGCACCTTTTTTCCATCCCATCCTCACCCCTTCGGATTGGCCACTCGCCCGACGAAGATGACGCTGCCCGTCTTGTTCTCCTGAATCAAGAAGAGGAATGGATGGTCGGCACGAAACACGGCTGGTTCCTCCCCTTCCTCTCTCGCGGGGCTCGCGGCGATCTCGACACTCGTTGCCGCAGCCGCTTCTGTCCCCTTTTCGTCCAGGTCCACGTACGCTTTGTGCATAACCGCCGAAATATACAGTGGTCCCGACGAACTCATGTTCGAGAAGTCCGCTTCTTGGGGCTGAAATACTCGGTTCATGCCCATCGATTTCAGTGCTCCCCGGATGTCGGTCTGGGAGACTAATCTGAAGCGAGGGATGTAAACGACGACCTCCCGCGCCCTTCGCGGTAACGACTGGCGGAGTCGCTGTGGCGTTAGTCTGTGTTCCAGTGCGGCCAACCCGCCGATTTCCTTTGGCAGGAGAAGGATCATCGAGAACTCCTGATCGGCATAGTCGAGTGCGACGGCCTGGACTCCCTCTCCTTCGTAATATGAGCAGAGGCGCCGGTCACGCATCATGGGCACGATCACGCCTTCACCCGACAATAGATGAAACGGCGCCTCTTTCGTGAAATCCTTCCAAAACGCCTCCTCCCAACGTCCTTTGAAGTACACTGCGTCCGTCAGCAGCAAAACCGTTTTCGGATTGAGCACGCCGGGGCCAATCAGATCCGAAACCTTCCGTTCGGTCTTCTGCTCGATCCATCCATTGATCGCCTGGCGGGCATTTTCGCTGTTCTCCGCGAAGTCCAGTAGTTGCACGTCTGCCCCATAGTTCTGGCGGATGGTTTCCAGGAATCGAGGCCGTAGTGCATGCCCGCGCTGCCCCCAAAGGCGGTTGACCACCTTGAACTGACACTTTCTCTGCTTGTCACCGAGAACGGTACGGTTCGCCATTGCGATGGCCGGATGGATCTTAGCGTCGGGAAGAGTCAAATGGAGGGTTCTTGCCATCTGCTTCTTCGTCTCCTCCCTCGCACCCGCAAAGGCCATCGCGAGTCCTAGCCGGACACCATATGGAGATAACACAAGATTTCCGGTTTGGCGCTCGCCGAGCGTTCGATAAAGTTCCATGCCGAATTCGTTGTTCCCATCGACCACTTCCCGGATATCTTGGGGGAGCAAAGCGGGGCTCGCATCCTGATTGTCCGAGGCGGATGCGCCGGTAGCCGGGTCATCTTCGGACAGGGGACTTGCCACCGCTTGCCCATTGCATCCGGCAATCAACAGGAAGGGGAAAACGATAAACGCGAACGTCACCGCTCGAACCTTCATCTTCGTGCGTCCTCACATTGTACGCCTACGCCTCGTCAGGGGTCGGGAGTCGGGAAACGGGGCAGCGACTCTTTGTTCTTGGCGGGAGCCAACTGAAGACCTCCGACCCCGGTATGTTATCCTCATTGCAGCACCACATAAAGCGCGTCGGCGGGGAATTTTAGCGTCTTCCGGCCGGCCGATGCGGCCAACGGGATCTCCTTGACCGCCATGCCGTTGGCGTCCAGCACGCGGGCGGTGGTGACTTGCGTATTCTTCAAGGCGAGCGTCACGTCGCCGTTGACAATCATCCACGGCGCGCGGCCAAAGCTCATCACCTCTTCGCCCGCGCGGCCGTTCACCCGGGCCGGCCTGGTCTTCCAGCCCAGCGGGCGCTCCGTCGTGCCGACCTGCACCAGGATCTTGCCGGAGCTTTTCAGCGGCTTGTCATCCATGGCGACGACCAGCACGCTGGCGTCGTCCTGTTCATGTAGATTGTGCTCTGCGTCAATCCAGCGTAAAACGATTCTTGCCGGCCTTGGCGTTGAACTCCCACCGCTTTCCGCCGCGCTCGACCGACAGTTGGAACTGGCCGTCCGACTCGACGGTCACTTCGACCGGCCCCGAGGGGTCGTTGGGCGGCTGGGCAATCAGCGTGGCGGTGTGGCCGTTGAAGCGGAACCGCTCGCAGCCGCAGCGTTTCGTGGAAGTCAACAACCAGGCCAATCGGTTGTTGGGGGCGTCTGCCCGCAGCCCGATGCCGTATTCGAGGAAGTAGAGGATGGGGCCGAGACCCGCCCAGCCGACGAGATCGCCCTTCGCCGGATTTCCCGGCTTGGCAGCATCCGGGGCGTAATCTTCCCACACGGTGCCGGTGGTCTGAAAGACCTCGCCTACCATCCGCAGATGTTCCAAGGCGATCTCGCGGGCCAGATCGTGCTTGCCGTAGCGTTCCAGTCCGCGAATGACCATGGTGTTGGTCGACGGCCAGACGGAGCCTCGCCAATAGCCACCCGCCGGATCAAAACCGGCCTGGTCGGCCGGAGTGGAAGGCACGCGATGCTTGCGTCCGAAGCTCTGGGGGTTGCGCAGTTCGGCCGCCAGGGCGTCGGCCTGCTCGGGCGAGGCCACGCCCGCCAACAGCGTCCAGAAGGCGGCGACCGTCTTCACCGGAGCCTGCTTGCCATCGACCGTCAGGTCGAAGTAGAACTTCCGCCGGGAGTCCCACATCTGTTGGTTGATGATCCGCGCCGCTTCCGCCGCTTCCTTGCGCAGCGCCGCGGCCTCGTCCTTCTTCCCCAGCAGATCGGCGATCTGGGCGAGTTGGTTGCCGAACAAGACCATCTCCGACGAGGTATCCACTGCCGTGCCGCCGTTCTGCAGGTACTCGTTGCGCGGCGCGTTGTCCATGCTGGCCCAGTCGGTCATGTAGAGCCCGTTGCCTTGGCGGATGTACTTTTGCAGCGCGCGGTAGTATCGAACCAGCGGTTCGTAGACGAGTTTCAAGCGGGACCGGTCGCCCGTCACGCGAACGCTCTCCAGTTCCGCCCAGGCGAAGATCGGATGATTCAGGGCGTCGAGGGTCACGTGCGGAGGCGGCTTGGGAACCGCGCGGCCGACATAGCGCACCGCGAAGTGACTCCACTGGCTGAACAAGTCCTTCTGCTCCGGGTTCACCCA
>JBEKZQ010000541.1:0-4012 GCA_049509675.1 Thermoguttaceae bacterium
GTGCCCGTGGTAACGCCCAAGAACCCTAGCACGGCTTTCCTATGGATTCCAGCGGAGGCGAAGCAGGTGCGGGGGCTGCTCGCGGCCGGCATGACGCTCATGGAGCGCGAGTTTGCCAAAGACTCGGCCATTCGCAAGGTCTGCGTGGACGAGGGCCTGGGCATGCTTTTCTTCAAGTGTGGGCTGAATGACGTTGATCTGCCGCGGGTGCTGAACGACCTGGCGCGGGTTTCTGGTTATCGCGAACTGCCAATGGCCCCGCTGATGTTCGTCGGGCACTCGGCCGGCGGGCCGCAGGCCAAGGCACTGGCGATCAAGATGGCCGACCGCTGCTTCGGCCTGGTGCTGTATCGCGGCGGCGTGCCCGGCGGCGACGAATCGGTCCCGCCCGGCGTGCCCGTACTGATGATGATCGGGCAGTTCGACGAGTTCGGCGGCACGATGCGCAACCCGTCCGGCCGCGAGACATGGGAGGGCGGCCGCGACGCGATTGCGGAGTTCCGCGCCAAGGACCCGCGCAACCTGGCGAGTGTCGTGGTCGAGCCCGGAGCAGGCCACTTCGCCTGGTCGGATCGCAACGCCGCGTACCTGGCGCTGTTCGTCCGCAAGGCCGCCGGGGCCCGCATCCCTGATTGGCGGATGGACGCGAAGCAGCCGGTGCATTGCAAGTCGGTCGATCCGGAAAACGGCTGGCTCAGCGATCTGACGACGGGCACCATGTACTCATGGTCGGCGGCGGGCCAGTCCGCCCCGGCCCCCTATGGACAGTACTCGGGCGACAAGACCCATGCGGCCTGGCACTTCGACCGGGAAATAGCCGAGGCAACGGTCGCCTACCACGCCCGCGGATTCGGCAAGAAGGACCAGTTCATCCGCTGGAAGGACCCCTTTAACGTCGATGCCGGCGCGCGGTATTTCTTCAGCAACATCCAGTGGATAGGCGACGGACAGACGTTCGAGGTGCATCCGTTCTATGCCGACCAATACCCTGTGCCGCACGCCAGCGGCGGCCCGCGCTGGTCGGACGCCGGCAAGCCGGCCGGCCACTCCACGGCGGCGATGCTCGTCAAGCCGGTCAGCGGGCCGTTGGTCGCGGTGTCGGCGAACAGTTTCCGCATCCGTTACGACGGCCTGGCGCCGGCCACCGAGGCCGCGCGGCCCACCTTCATGGCCTTCAGCGCGGGCGACGCCGAATATCGCTACACCGAGCAGGTAGGCATGCTCCCGAAGGGCTTCTCGGGGTTGAAGAGCGGCAAAACGCAGACCATCACCTTCCCGCCGATCAGCAACCTCAAAGCGAAGAGCGGCCCGGTAAAGCTGGCAGCCACGAGCGATGCCGGTCTGCCGGTGGAGTACTACGTAGCATACGGTCCGGCGGAAGTTGCCGACGGCAAGCTTTCGATCGCCGAACTGCCCTTGCGCGCCACCTTTCCCATCACGGTGAAGGTCGTCGCCTGCCAGTTCGGCCGCGGTGTGGAGCCCCTGGTACAGACGGCCCGGCCGGTCGAGCAGACCATCCAGATTGAAAAACCCTGACAAGGTCTATCCATGCGTTGCATGTCCATGCCCTTTGTTTTTCCAGTCGTTCTCATTGGCCTGCTGTTGATCGAGGCCGCCGGGGCGGTCCCTTTCGACACGCCCCATCCCTTCATCCTGTGGACGAAGGACGAGGCTGCGGCCATCCGCCGCCGCATCGAAACGGAGCCCTGGGCCAAGCGCCGGTATGAGACGATGCTGAACGAGAAAGGCCTCGGCCAGACGTTCCGCAACCTGTTCCGCTACCAGGTCATGGGCGACGACTCCGTCGTCGAGCCGGAAAAGAAATACCTCGTCAGCCTCATCGGCAACGATCCGCGGAAGTTCCTTGGCGACACGGGCGGCGGCCGGCATTACGACCAATACTTGAGCGTGTTGCGTTACGACATTCTCTACGACCGGCTCAGCGACGCCGAGCGCCGCGGCCTGGAGGCGACCTTCCGCGATTTCATTCGGCACCACTGCCACGAGGAGAAGCTCCAGTTCACCCGAACGAGTTGGCTTCCCAACATGCAGTGGCCGCGGCCGATGACGGCCCATCTCATGGCCGTTGCGCTGGGCGACGAGAAGCTGATCCGCGAGTGCTTTCATTCGGCCGGCGGGTGGAAGTACTTTTTCGACGATTATCTGGCCGACGGGCAGTTCTATGGCGAAGAGTTCGGCAAGCAGTACTCGATGATCGGCGAGATGTTTCTCTGGTGTCGCGGCGTCCAGCGGTTGGGGCTCGACGAGTTGGGCTACGGCTACACGGGCAAGGGCGGGGCCACGATGCGGCGCTACGTCGAGAGCGTGGTCAACATCGGATATCCGCGCGTCGAGATCCCCGGCGGCATGCCCCATTATCCGCAGGTCACCATGGGCGACGCGCGGACGTCGGGCTTCGACGCCGCCCCGCCTTACGTGTTTCAGAAATCGATCGTCATCGGCCGTTTGGCCGACGGCCGCGGCGGCAACGCTCCCTGGACGGCGGCGAACATGAACGGCCGCGACCACCGCAACGCCAAAGTGGAGAAGATGCTCCATCCGTATTGGTTCGAGTTGGCCCACGCGAAATGGCCCGACGCCCGCTTCAACTACTTCCTCGCCCAGATGCGCGGCCCCGTCGAGCGCTGCTACACTCCGTCGCTCTTCTGGGGCCTCGGCCCGATCGACGCGCAGGCCGTTTCGCCTCCGCCGGCCCCCAGTTGCCTGGCCCGCGAGCGAGGCTTTGCAATGCTCCGGGCCGAAGAAGGTCCTGCGTACTGGGAAAGCGCCGCGCCGGCTGTGGCATTTCAGTTGTCCACTTATTACGTCCATTATGCCCACGACAGCTTTTCGCTCTTGGGGTTCTATGCCTTCAACCGGCCGATCTACCTGAATCGACAGATTTCCAACGGCTACGGCGGCGGCTGCCCTTGGACCGACTCGGCCCGGGGGCATGCCGGCGTGATGGTCGATAAGCAGCAGTTCATGCTCTACGCTTCCGACCCGCGACCCGGAGTACCGGGTGCCCCGGACCACCCGCACTGGCCGAACCCCGTGGGCGAGGTGCCGACGCGCGTCGGGTTCGATCCCCTGGTGAAGTTCGTTGCGGCCCGTGCGCGGCCGCTTTCCGGCGCCGTGAACCTCGACAATCGCCAGCCGCTGGCCGGCGGGACGCTCAGCCTGGAACTGCGGAAGGAGGAGAAGGAGGTATGGCCGGGCGTGGACATGACCCGCGCGCTGTTTCTCACCCGCGAGTACCTCTGCGACGTGTTTCAGCTTGTCAGCGATCGGTCGCGATGCTACGACTGGCACGTGCATGCCCTCGGGCTGCCGGTGCTCGATGGTCCCTGGAAGCCTACCGGCGAGCTGCGTGATGCTCTGTATGACCTCGACAATCGCGCAATCGCCGCGCGGTTGAGCGACCCGGTCGAGCGGGACCGTTATCAGTTGCGCGACGTGATGAAGCTCGACGCCGGCCAACGGTCGTGGACGGCGACGGTCGTACAGTCCTGCGCGCTGCCCGACGTCCGAAAGAGCGTCCTGGGAAATGCCTGGTACGATCGCAAGATCGGCGTGTGCGTGCGGATGCTCGGCGAGCCCGGCACGTCGGTCTATGTCGGCCGGACGCCCGTCGGCCGGGCCCCCGAAAGCCCGCGCGCCGGGGGCAAGGAACCGAACAAAGGGGAGAAGTCCGATCTGCCCAACGAGGTCGGCGGCACAACGCTGTTGGTCCGGCGCCGCAAGCCGGCGACCGTGTTTGCCGCGCTGCACGAACCTATTGAGAAGGGCCAGTCGCGGGTCGCCGCGTTCCGCCGCATTGCCGAGAACCGCCAGGGGATCGGCATGGCCGTCCAAGGGACCGACGCCACGGCCATCAACGACCGCATCCTCTTCCGTTTTTGGGAAGACTACGACCGGCCGCTCACGCTGGCCGGCGAGAGTGAGAGTTTCACCTTCGCCGACCGGGCATTCCTTCGCATCGGGAAAGCGAAAGTCGAGGTTTCCGGCGATT
>JBEKZQ010000542.1:0-4010 GCA_049509675.1 Thermoguttaceae bacterium
CGCGGATCAGCCGATCACCCTGGAATTGCGCCAGGAGGTGATGCTCAAGAGCGCGCTGGACTTGATTCTCGAGCCCCTGCGCTTGAGCTACGTGGTCAAGAACGAGGTGTTGAAGATCACCAGCGAGCAGAAGCGCGCCGGCCAGGTGTACACGGTGACCTATCCGGTGGGCGACCTGGTCATGCCCATCCCGAATTTCGTGGCCAGTCCGAACATGGGCCTGGCCGGGGCGTACAACAACGGCATGGCGGCGATCGGCGCCAACGGCGGCGGCAACATGTTCAACGGGGCCCTCTCCACGCCGCTGTCGGTGGTGGCCAGCCGCGAGGGCAAGGGCGGCTCCGGGGCCATCAACCCCAGCCTGCTGGCGCAACTGTCGGCCCATCAATCCAGCGGCGGCGGCAGCGGCGCGGCGGGCGGCCCGGCGCCGAACCTGCCCCTGGGCCTGGGCCCGGGCGGACTGGGCGGCGGAAACCAGGCCGACTTCGACAGCCTCATCGACCTGATCACGTCCACGGTCCAGCCCACCACCTGGGACACCGTGGGCGGCCCGGGCTCGATCGCCCCCTTCGAGACCAACCTGAGCCTGGTAGTCAGCCAGACGCAGGAGGTGCATGAAGAGATCGTCGATCTGTTGGAGCAATTGCGCCGCATGCAAGACCTGCAGGTGACGATCGAGGTCCGCTTCATCACGCTCAACGACAGTTTCTTCGAGCGCATCGGCGTGGACTTCGACTTCAACATCAAGCAGAACCTCGGCAACCCGACGGCGGCCGGTTTCAGCGCCCCCGTGGCGCAGCAGAACGGGGCCAACCCGTCCCCCATTTTGATAAACCCCAACGCGATCGGGACGGCGATCCCCGGGATACAGCAAGTCGGCACCACTCCGGCACAGAGCGGCATCTTCACCACCGACTTGGACATCCCGTTCACACAAGGGAGTTTCGCACTGGCGACGCCCCAGTTCGGCGGTTTCGACGCCGGTGCGGGGGCCTCGCTGGGATTCGCCATCCTCAGCGACATCGAAGCCTTCTTCTTTATCCAGGCGGCCCAGGGCGACCGCCGCAGCAACGTGCTCCAGGCCCCCAAGGTCACGCTCTTCAACGGCCAGCAGGCGTTCGTCTCCGACACCTCGCAAACGCCGTTCGTGATCAGCGTGATGCCCGTGGTAGGCGACTTCGCCGCCGCCGAGCAACCGGTGATCGTCGTGCTCTCCGAAGGCACGTTCATGACCGTGCAGGCCGTGGTCTCCAACGACCGCCGCTTCGTGCGGCTGACGATCGTGCCCTTCTTCAGCAAGATCGGCAACGTGACGACCTTCACCTTCCAGGGCAGCCAGACGAGCAGCACCGACACCACGCGCAACGGACTGCTGCCCAACCTCAACAAGTTCAACAACAACCGTGACGCCAATACCACGACGACGACCGGCACGACGGTGCAATTGCCCACCTTCTCCTTCGTCACCGTAACGACCACGGTGAGCGTGCCCGACGGCGGCACGGTGTTGCTGGGCGGCATCAAGCGGCTCAGCGAAGGCCGCAATGAGTTCGGCGTGCCGATCCTCGACAAGATTCCCTATCTGGACCGGCTTTTCAAGAACGTCGCCATCGGCCGCGACACCTCCAGCCTGATGATGATGGTCACGCCGCGCATCATTATTCAAGAAGAGGAGGAAGAGAAGCTGGGCGTGCAGACGCAATGATTTCCGCCCGTTATTGGTGTTCAGCAAAGCAGTGCAACGGCGGGCGGGCTTTTTCCCCGCAAGACCGGCCTCCCGTTGGTCGGCCGCGTTGCATTACTATTATGAGGCTCAATAGGTTTGTTCCCTCCGAGAACTGGTTTCACAACTCCTTTAGCCCCACAAGACGGCGGCGAAAACAGGCTTGTGAAAGCAGTTCTAGTGCGATGTCCCTCCCGACGGCCGTCGCCGGCTTGCCCCCCTAGCCGGCGACGGCCATTTTTTTCAACCGCCCGCCCTCGGCCCCTCGTTACTGTTTCGGAACTGGCAGTTTCTCCGGAATCTGCTCCGACAGCGGGATCTCGCCGCGGATCATCTGCGTAGCCGCCCCGGTCAGCTTCAAGTACCAGTCGGAAGGCAGCCCCTCGTAGGTCACGAAGTATTTTCCCACCGGGACCTGGTTGGCCACCTTGTAAATGGCTGTGCCTTCGTTGACCTCGTCGAACATGCCCACGAAGACCGTGCGGATGCCCAGGGTTTTGAAGATGGCGAATTGCCGCCAATAGAACTCGCCCTTGCGCCGCGCGATCATGGTCGCCCCGGGCGGCATCCGCCGAAGATTGTCCCACGAAAAACCGGGAAAGGCCGTGGGCATGTAACCGATGCCCAAACCCTTGAGCTCGGCCAGATCGCCTTCCCACACCGCCTTGCGCACGCGGTCCATGCCGGCGTCGTCCCGATAGCGCCCGGCGTTCCAGGGGCTGATAGCGTCGAATTTCCGATAGACCTTGGCCCACTGCGGCTCCCCACGCGATTCGCCGCGCAGCGTCCGCCAGTAAGGATCAACCCCGCCGATCAAATAGACGCCGCCGTAGTGCGGGTCGTGCTTGAAGAAGTCGATCAATTCGTCGCCCTGCTCGGGCGTCCAGGGGCGGTCCCTGAATCCCAGTCCCCACAGCAGCACCACCGGTTTTCCCTGGTGGTGCAGGTAACGCGAATCCTCGCGCACCTTGACTTGATCGCAGAGGAACTTCCAGTCGCCTTTGACCAACGACGTGGTTGCGCCGCGTCCCATCGACAGATCGAGCATCATCGCCCACGCCCGGCCCTCGCGGTGGCATCCCTCGCGGACGTTGGCCAGCACCATGTTGACGTGCCGGGCCCGGGCCGGATTGGCCGTCTCGCCGACGAAGCGGCTGAGGAAGAGGCCGTCGATCCCATACTGCCGCATCCACCGGCAGTGCAGCAGCACGGGCCCCTTGCGGAAGGCGCTATAAAGCCGGGCCGGCGCGCCGTCGGGCATGTTGAGTCCCGGAACCGCACACAAATCGTGCCGGTCGTAATCGGAAACGTCGGGCCACATGTCGACGACGAACCGTCCGCCGCCGGGCCGCTCCAGGCCCTTGCCCCAGTGCGAGAAACCAAAACTCGTGCCGTCGTTGGGCGTGTTGAACCATCCCTGATAGCCGCAGAGGACCTTGCCGTCCAGCGTGGTCGCGTCAATGTCGGTGTGCGTGAGCCCGCTGTAGGGGCGCAGCCAAGGTTCGTCCGCTGCTGCCGCGGCGGTCTCCGCGGCGCGTGCGCTGCCCACGATCAGAATCAAGACGGCCAAAATAGGAACTACTCTCATTACAACTCCCAGCCTTCGCGATACTTTCGCGACAGGTACGGATTGATCTGGGGGGCGTTGGCAAAGGCCATCTTCTCGCTGTCCCACAGGAGTTTCTTGTTGGCCCGCAGGGCGACCGTGCCCAGCAGGATGGTTTCGGCCATCGGATAGACGTTGGCGAAGGAGGCGTCGGATGGCGGGCCGCCTTTGCAGGCGCGGAGGAACTGGTCCAGCTCGTCGACGGGGCGCGGCAGCGACGGCGGCGGCGGCTGGAACGCCCGCATCCGCGTCTTGGGGATCAGGCGGGGATTGTCGCCCATGAAGCCGGCCAGGATCTTGCCGTCGTCGCCCACGAACAACAGGCCTTCCTCGGGCAGCGGCTCGCCGTCGGCCTGGAGCTCGTTCAGCAAGGGCGGACGCAGCCCGCCGTCGTACCAATGGAGCGCCAGCGGCGGCATCTCGGCACGCCGGGGGAACTCCCAGCGGATCAGCGAGGCCTGCGGATACGACACGAGGTTGACTTCCTTGTGCCACTGGTAATCGCGGATCGACCAGAACTCGCTGCGGCTGGCCTCGACGCTGATGGGAATGCCGAGCTTGAGGATGCGGAATATCTGGTAGAAGCTGTAATGCCCCATGTCGCCCAGGGCGCCGGTGCCGAAATCGAACCAGCCGCGAAAGACGGCGTGCGTGTAGGCGGGGTGATAGGGCCGGTGCGGC
>JBEKZQ010000543.1:0-3992 GCA_049509675.1 Thermoguttaceae bacterium
GAATCCCCCCGCCTGAATTTCCCCCCTGAGTAAGGAGCCGCAAAACAATAACTTGGCCAGTCGCCCGTAAGACGGATTGCCAATCCGTCTGTGTCTGGCGGGACGGATTGCCAATCCGTCCTACGATCGTTGATCAAGTTATTCTCGTACGGCTCCCAAGAGCGTCCCGCCCGAGCGTTTACACCACATGAGCAGCACTGCGTTCTCGCCTGACGCCTGCGATGCCCAGCGGCGTCAGGATGGTTCGATCCTCGTTCGCGTCCACTCTTGCGACCGCGCCGGCCGGCAACTGCCCGACGCGGTGTTCACCTTCCGCTCGGGCGATCCGCAGTACGCATATTGGGAAGCCCGGGCAATGTCCAACGGCGGCACGACCGATGGCTGCCGGGTCCAGCGGGAAGAGTAATCACGAAAGCCCGAAAAGAGATGGGGTAGGATTCGTGCTCACCCGTCACTGGCTGCTTCCCTCTTCTGTTCCTCTTGCCCTCGTTCTCAGCGTCTCCGCGTCTGGGGCGGTTCGTTCTTTGTTCGGGCTTTCGGGTATTTCGGGTTTTCGCGATTCGTTTTTCCCGGCCCTCGCCTTGAATCCAAGTGAGGCGTGGTAAATTGCGTGGACTTCTCTGGTCGCGCAAAAACTGCGGTTTCTTCCGCATTTTCTAAACATTCCGGTTGTAACAGGGCGATACCACCGGACAGCACGGAGTGATTCTGCGAACGGTCAAGAATGATACGATCCTTTCCATGTCGTTACGGTTCGTATTATTTCAAACGGCGCAAAGTATAAGATTCCGGGCGGGACCAATCTTTTCCATTTCGTTCACATTCCAGCTACAGGGCGCGAAGGGGGGAGTATGAAGACCAAAACGTTCGTTGTCGCGGTCGCGTGGGTGCTGCTCGTGGGCACGCAACAGGCACCGGCGCAGTATTACGCGCAGCAAGGGACTCCGGCAGGCATGGTGCCCCAGCCCGGCATGATGCCCCAACCCGGCATGATGCCGCAATACGCGGTTCCCGATTCCGGGCCAATGATGCAAGGCGGCGGAGAGTGCGCCGAGGGCGGCTGCCCTTGCGGCCGCCTGATCTTCCGTGCTCCCACCTGGACCGCGTTTGGCGAGTTTCTGGAGATCAAGCCTCGTGACACGGAAGTGCCCTATGCCGCGGCCACCAATACCGATCTGGGGGTCAACGCCGGCCGCGTCGCCGCCGTCGACATCCCCTATCAGCCGGCCTTCCGGGTCGGCGCCGCCCACGGAATCGACGATTCCTCGGAGATTTGCGGCACGTACACCTATTTTCGCGGCGACGGCTTCGACATCACCTCGGTCAACGCGCCCTTTGTCGACCGCTCGCTGGTCACGCAGTTCGACGTCGTGCCGCAGACCTTTGCCACGGCCAGCTACACGATCGATTTCAATCTGGCGGACCTCGATTACAAGTGCAAGTTCCTGTGCAATGAGCGGTATGGGGTGTCCTTCCTGCTCGGTGCCCGTTACGCCGATTTGACCCAGGAGTTCACCTCGGTCTTCGGCCCGTTCGGTTCCGAGACCGTCCACTCGAAGATCCGCTTCGAGGGCGCCGGCATCCGCCTGGGCCTGGAAGGGGAATCGCGGGTCGGCGCCAGCGGGTTCATGTTCTATGGCAAGAGCGTGGCGAACTTCCTGCCCGGCAAATTCCGGGCCGCCGAGCAAGAGGCCTTCCTGGGCGACGACCTCACCGAAACCGAGTACAAAGCCACCCGCATCGTCACCATTCTGGAGTCGGAAGTGGGGGTCGGCTGGGCCAGCCCGCAGGACCATATCCGCGTCAGCATCGGCTACATGGTCAGCGGCTGGTTCAACGTGCTGAAGACCGACCAGTACATCTCCGCCATTCAGAACAGCTCCGCCAGCCAGTGCAGCACCTTTAGCAGCCTGGGCGACACAATCACCTTCGACGGCGCCGTGGCCAAGGCCGAATTCCGCTTCTAGGCAGCGGCGAAGGAATTCGGACGGGGACAGTCCTATTTTCGTCGCGACCAAGCGAAGTTCGGTGCCCGAATTGGGACAGTCCCATGTCACAGAAAATCGCGTGGGGGTGCGGCAGCCAATAGCGCTGCGGCACCCCACGCCGTTTTCTTGGCGTGCGCTTCCCGCTTGACTCTCAACTCTCGACTCTCGACTCTCGACTATTCCGGCGGCGCCCCACGCCGTTTTCGTGGCACGCCGCTTCCCTCCCGGCAGGCTATGCCATAGAATTGCCCCGTCAAAATGAGTCTCCCTACGGAGGGTGCCGCCGATGGCAGTGCAGCGATCGGGTCAGATCGTCCACGTGATGAAGGAGGAGCGGGTCTTCCCGCCGTCGCCCGAGTTCGCGGCCCGGGCCCGTATCCGCTCGATCGAGGACTACCAACGGCTCTGGGACGAAGCGGCCCGGGATCCGGAGGGTTTTTGGGGCCGCCTGGCCCAGGAACTACACTGGTTCCAGCCCTACAGCAAGGTCCTGGAATGGAACGAGCCGGTGGCAAGCTGGTTCGTCGGCGGGCAGACCAATGCCTGCTACAACTGCCTCGATCTGCACCTGGCCACGCCGCGGGCCGACAAGACGGCCTTGATCTGGGAAGGCGAACCGGGCGAGGTCCGCAGCTTCACCTACCGCCAGT
Organism: Thermoguttaceae bacterium; assembly: GCA_049509675.1. Lineage (GTDB taxonomy): Bacteria > Planctomycetota > Planctomycetia > Pirellulales > Thermoguttaceae > JBEKZQ01. The sequence goes on from JBEKZQ010000543.1 coordinate 2,639, forward strand.
TGCAATCGGAGGTGTGCAAGTTCGCCAACGTGCTGAAGAAGCTGGGCATCGTCCCCGGCGACGTGGTCTCGATTTACATGCCCCTGGTGCCGGAGTTGCTCATCGCCATGTTGGCCTGCGCGCGGGTCGGGGCGGTCCACAGCGTGGTCTTCGCCGGCTTCTCGGCCGAGGCCCTGGCCGAGCGGAATCGGGATGCGGCGGCCAAGCTGCAGATCACGGCCGACGCCGCCTGGCGGCGGGGAAAACGGCTGCCCTTGAAACAGAACGTCGATGCGGCCCTGGCCAAGTCGCCCACGGTCACCCGCTGCATCGTGCTCCGCCGCGTCGGCGCCCAGATTGCCATGCACCAGCCGCGCGATCTGTGGTGGCACGACCTGATGGCCGACGCCGCGGCCGACTGCCCCGCCGAGCCCATGGACAGCCAGAGCCCGCTGTTCGTCCTGTATACCAGCGGTTCCACCGGCAAGCCCAAGGGGATCGTACATGCGACCGCCGGCTACAACCTGTACGTGAAGAAGACCATGGAGTGGGTCTTCGACCTGCGGGACGATGACGTCTATTGGTGTACGGCCGACGCCGGCTGGATCACCGGGCACAGCTACGTGGTCTATGGTCCGCTGGCCGCCGGCGGCACCGTGTTCCTCTACGAGGGCGCGCCGGATTGGCCCGACTACTCGCGCTGGTGGCAGATGATCGAGAAACATCGCATCACCATCCTGTACACGGCGCCGACGGCCATCCGCACCTTTACCCGCTGGGGGTCTCAGTGGGTCGAGAAGCACGACCTTTCCAGCCTGCGGCTGCTGGGGAGCGTGGGCGAAGGCATCAATCCCGAGGCCTGGATGTGGTACTACAGCACGATCGGCGGCGGGCGCTGCCCGATCGTCGATACGTGGTGGCAGACGGAAACCGGAGGGATCATGATCAGCCCCTTGCCCGGCGCCACCCCCTTGAAGCCGGGAAGCTGCACCCGGCCGCTGCCGGGCGTCTTTCCCGAAATCGTGGGCGAGGACGGTACTCCGCTGCCGCCCGGCAACGGCGGTTGGCTGATGATCGCCCGGCCCTGGCCGGGAATGCTCCGCGGCATCTGGAACGACATGGATCGCTACCGCTTGCAGTATTGGAGCGCCGTGCCGCATCGTTACCTGTCGGGCGACAACGCCCGCTGCGACGACGACGGCTACTACTGGATCATGGGCCGGATCGACGACGTGTTGAACGTCTCCGGCCATCGCCTGAGCACCATCGAGATCGAGAGCGCCCTGGTGAGCCACGCGGCGGTGGCCGAGGCGGCGGCCGTGGGCCGGCCGCACGATCTGAAGGGCGAAGCGGTGGCGGTGTTCGTCACGCTCAC
>JBEKZQ010000544.1:0-3911 GCA_049509675.1 Thermoguttaceae bacterium
CGGGAACGGCGAATTCCCGCTGATACCACGCTCTGATGACTTTGGTCAGGTCCTGGTTCTTCCAACTTGTGTGAGGGTAAGCGGTCTGCGATTCCTTGCGGTCGAATTCGTCGTGTCCCGGCCATGCACCCGGAACCTTGAAAAAGCCCCAAGCGGCTGTAGGAACGGCTGTTTGGCCGATGGCCCCCGGCTGCCAGCGCCACAGGCCGTTTAGGCAGACGCGCTCACGTGTGGGTGATTTCTCGCGGAAAGCCTTGTCCACGTCCCAAACGGCCTTGACGCCCGCGGGAAGCGCCACTTCAGCCTGTTCCGCGCCGAAGGTTCCTCTGGGCAACCAGATGAACCCAAGGACCAGGACCAAGAATGTTGCCAGATGAGTACGCATGAGTCCTCCTCGTATTGTCAGCGCTGATCGTGACCTCAATTCCCACCTTGCGGGTCCCGCAGCTACGCGGTGGTCTTCCTGCTGCCGCAATGCGTCATCATGTTTCTTCATGGACGGCACCACACTTTGTGGAGCAGACCTTGAGCAAGCGAGCCCGAGATGCGCAGTGTAAATGCCAACAGTGGGATCGTCAATAGTCCTTGCGCGGGCCCATTTGCTTCGGATCACCACGCCACGGCTGCGGGCAGGCGGTTCACAACTGCCATCTTGGAATCAAGAGTCCCGAGAAGCGGTGACATTGGGACGCGAACGAGACTGTCGCGATAGTGAGCCGAACGCGCCATCGGGAGACAGACTCGCGTCCACCGTGAGGCGCGGTCATTTCCCGCATCGGTGCGACACCCCTCCGTGGTTCTTGGCTGCACCAAACCTGCTCCAGTGGCGCACCCCGCCGCGCCTGGACTCGGGCGGGAAGGCGACTTCGGTGGCGCACTCCTCCGCGCGCATGGAAATGCAACGCTATCCCCCATGATCGACACTACCGGCTACCTCTACCGTAACGTGCTGCGGGTGCCTAAAGTACGGCAGCCAGCTATCGGCGGCCTTTCTCCACTCGTCCGCGCCCTGAATGATAGTAATCCACTCTCCACCAAAGAATTGTCTGAAGATTTCTTTTGATATGTTATTCAAAACCTCATCAGCAATACCTCGCCCGGCACGTGCCTTACCTCGAAACTTGCCAGCTTCGTTTCCGGCGTCCATTTGAACGGCACGCTTTCACCCCGCCCTCTGGTCACATCCTTGACCGGCTCCGGACTGTAAACCGCGAACCGGATCAGGGCGCCCTCGGCAGCGTCCACCGAAAGCTGCAAACGCCGGGCTTGCTGGTCGAAGGTCTCCGCGGCCGGGCTTCGCGCTCCCAGTGAGTACAGCAGCCGCGGTCTGGCCGTCTTCGGCGCGAGGATGAGGTGCCGGTAAGCATCCCCGCCGAGTTCGAGTTTCAGGGTGCCTCCCTTGAAATCCAGCGGCCGCTCAGCCAGCGTCTCGTAGGCCAGCCAGCCTTCGGGAACGGGCAACTCCGCCGTCACCGCCGAGCCGCGCGTGTTAATCAAGGTCGCTAGCAGGGCGCCGCTACGCTCCACCAGATTCGTCACAACTTCAGGCGGCCTTGCCTTCAGCCGCTCCTGCCCACTGATGCCAAGATGCCACGCGCCCGTGCCGTCGTCGAACGAGCGGAATACGTCGAAATCGTCGAATGCCTGCCGCGGTTTAAACCGCAGCCGCTGATAGTACTGTGGCAGGAAGTTGATCAGCGTCGCGAACGAGGCTTTCCGCGCCGAGTTCCAACCCGTGTTAGCCCAGAGGAACTCCGTCGGTTCCCCCAGCCGGTGAGAAGTATAGAGCCATTGCCGGCTGGATGGGTCCATCTTCGCCGCGTCCGTGCTCTCGCCGACCAAGCGAATATCCACCATGCTCGTTATGAGCGCGGTCGCCAACATGTTGGTGTTTGCCTTGATGATGGCATGCGGGTTCTTCGCCTTCAGCCGGTTGTAGGCGTACATCAACATCTCCCGCGCTCCCAGGACGGTCGCCTTGCGGAAGCGCCCGCCGCAGCCGTGCCGCGTGTTCTCACAGACCATCCTCTGATACCAGAAATCGAAATAGATGCCATCGAAATCGTAGTCCTGGATGACGCGATCGACCTGCTGTTTCCAGAACGTCCGCCAACCCTCGGCATTGGGGCACATCAGCGTGGTCTCCCGTTCTGCATCGTTGCGGTACGCCATCTCCGTCTTGAGATCCGGCCCCCTGGCCGCCACCCCCGGGGCGTACTCCGTCGCCGGCTCGATGGCCCACGCCTCGCCGTGCTCCCGGTACGCTTCGGTCGCATGAGAAAGGTCCATCAGGGTCATGTAGGGAATGATCTTCATCCCGTACTTATGGCACTGCTCGATGGTTCGCCGCAGTTCGGCCTCATTCAGCGGCTTGTATTCCCCGGACCGCCAGTTGGCCATGCCCACTACCAGGTTGTAGCCGTTTTGCGCCAAGGTGCGGATCTGCCCTTCATCCGGCAAAGCGAGACGCGAGACGTGCTGGTGCGGCCCGAGGTGCGCGCCCTTGAGCATGGCGTAATAGGGATCGAACTTTTTGGAAGGCGTCACCGCCAGCGCGAACTGGCCGCCTCTGGTCCAGCCCGGCTCGGCGAAGATCCTGGACCTGCGGATAAGAAAGTTGTCCCAGCGGACAGCATCGGCCGTGCGCTTGACGGTAAACATCTCGGCCTCATCCCCGCGGGCACTGCCGTCCACGTGGTTCCACGTCTGCGAACCGACGTCCCACGTGGTCAACTCCAGGCCCACGTTCTGGTTGCCGAGCCAGAACCACGGAATCCAGGTTCCCGCAAGCACCTTCTCCCCGGCTATTTCGGACAGAGGACGGAACTGGTAGTGCGTGTACTCGGACGTCGATTGCTCCGGGGTCCAGTTCACGAACTGCGCCAACTCCGACCGGATCGCTCCGCCGGAAAGTGTAAGCCAGCGGAACGAGCAGTTGTCCAGCGCGACGTTGTTTACCGTGACCAGCGCCACTCCGTCGATGGATATGTCGTAGGTGATCGAATACCGGAGGGGAAAGCGTTTTCCGTCTTCGGCAGTGTATTGGCCTTCGGAACTGACCACGACCCGCGAGGGACTCTCCGAAGCGATGGTCAGGTGCGCCCGCTTCTCGCGCCGCGCCGTGTAAGGAGAATAGTCCGGGTCGAGTTGCTCGGCCAGAACCATGTCCGGAATCGGGGTGCCGCCAGTGATGTCGCTCCCCAATACACGCACGGCGCTGATCAAGCCGTTTTCTTTGTTGAGTGTATATGAAAAGGTCGCGCCGGACACGGTCACAGAAGCGGCGTCCCAAGTGACTTTAAGCTCCTGCTCCGACGTCAGCGGGCGCTTCGGCTCGATCTGCCCGAACGCCAGGATCGGCGAAATGAAGAACAGGACGAGGGCTCTGGAATATCGCATCGCAGACCTCCACGAAGTTTTGCCACAGTACCAGAATCAGGCCACCGCGCCGCCAAGCAATCCTCTTCGATCTCCGTCATGGCGAGGGTAGCCGTTCAACCCCTGGCGCACGCCGAGGAGTCAAGTCGAACGGTACGACCGCTATTCTCCCTTGCCCCTGCGGAAAAGTAAAACGCCCGGCAAGAATCTCCAAATTCTTGGTGAAGCTGCTCCGAAAGCTAACTCTCGGATGGCGTACGGGAGGCATTTTCGCGCCCCGGCGGTGGATGCGGCCAGAAACGGCAGCGGAGCCAGAGCCAAGGGTCCTTATACGCTCGTCCTGTCGCATCCGAAGCAGCTCGCGACTGCTTGCTCGCGGAGGTGGGGGTGACCGACGCGCCGAAGCGATGGGAAGCGACGACAATTCGCTCCGAGAATACGGTGGAATTTTGACACGTTTCGTAATACGGATGCAGGAACTGCCCCGCGTGCCGGGCCGCTACTTCTTACGATATGCCCGATAGAGTTCCAAC
>JBEKZQ010000545.1:0-3907 GCA_049509675.1 Thermoguttaceae bacterium
GCTGGGCCGCCCGCCGCGGGTGGCCATCACCGACAAGAGCGGGGCCGACGGCGTGGCCCACTGGGTCAACGAGTTCTTCGGCCTCAAAGACGATCACCGCATCAGCGTAATCAAGATGCACAAGCTGGCCCGCTGGGTCAACGACCAGTACGAGCAGCACCGGCGGCTCACGGCCATCGGCGACGAAGAAATGGAAGCCAAGGTCAAGGAAATCATGCCGGAATACTGGGAAAAGTACAAGAGCTAAATGACATGAAAGGGAACGAACCATGAAGTTCTGCGCATTGGTGTTCATCTTGGCTGCATCGTTGGCCGCACGGGCCGCACTGGCCGCCGAGTCGCCCCCTTGGGCAACCAAGGATCTTCGCGCGGGCATCATCGGCACCGACACTTCCCATGTGCCGGCATTCACGGAATTGTTTCGCTCGCACCCCCAGTGGAAGATCAAGGTGACGGCGGCGTTCAAAGGCGGCAGCCCCGATCTGCCCACCAGCGCCAATCGCGTCGAGGGGTTCGCCAGGACGATCCACGACAAGTACGACGTCGAGCTCGTTGGCAGCATCGAGGAGTTGCTGCCGAAGGTGGACGTGGTTCTTCTGGAAAGCGTGGACGGCCGGCCGCACCTCGCCCAGGCCACGCCCGTGCTGAAGGCCGGCAAGCGGCTGTTCATCGACAAACCGCTGGCCGCCAGCCTGGACGATGCCCGCCGGATCCTCGCGCTGGCGAAAGAGACCGGCACGCCCATGTTCAGCTCCTCCTCGATGCGGTTCCACCCGGATCTCGGCCGCCTGCGCAACAGTCCCGGGGTGGGGAAGGTTCTGAAGGTCCAGGGCAGCTCGCCCTTCAACAAGCTCGAACACCATCCGGATCTGTTCTTCTACGGAATTCACGGCGTCGAGGCGCTCTACGCGGTGATGGGGACCGGGTGCGTCAGCGTGTCGCGAAAGACCGCCCCCGGTGCGGACATCACCACCGGCAAATGGAAAGACGGCCGCGTCGGCGTCTACTACGGCGAGGTGGGCAAGGAGAAAATGCCCATGATCCGCATCTGGGGCACGAAAGGCGCCACCGACTCCGTCGGCCCGGAGGTATACGATAGCCTGGTGCGGACGATCGCCGAGTTCTTCCAGACAGGCCAATCACCGGTCGATCCGGCCGAAACCTTGGAGATATTCGAGTTCATGACGGCCGCCCAAGCAAGCAAGGAGCATGGCGGCGCGGAAACGCCGCTGCAGGGATTGAGCAAGTGAGGTGGTTCATGCAGAAAACAACGCGGCGAACCTTTCTGAAAAGAAGCTGTGCGGCGGGTACTACTGCCTTGGCGGCGGCGTCCTACGCCCGCGTGCTCGGCGCCAACGACGAGCTGCGCGTGGCCGTGGTCGGCTTTCACAATCAGGGCACGCTCCATCTTCGTTGCCTGCGAAAGCTGCCCGGCGTCCGCGTCGTGGCGCTTTGCGACGTCGACCGGGCCGTGCTCGACCGCGGGCTGAAGGAGGCCAAGGACGCGGGAGAAAGCGCTCAAGGCTACAGCGACGTCCGCAAGCTCATGGAAGACAAGAACATCGATGCCCTGACCATCGCCACCCCCGATCACTGGCACGCCCTGATGACGATCTGGGCCTGCCAGGCAGGCAAAGACGTGTACGTGGAGAAACCGCTCTGCCACAAGCTCTGGGAAGGCCGCAAGATGGTCGAGGCCGCCCGCAAGTACCATCGCATGGTGCAGATGGGCAATTACGAGCACGGGCACCATACGGGCCCCATGCGGTTGGAGATCGCCGGCCTGGGAAAAATCCTCGTGGCCCATTCCTCGCTGGACTTGCTGCGCCAGAGCATCGGCAAAGTGACGGCGCCGCAGCCAGTGCCGCCGTCCCTGGACTACAACCTGTGGACCGGCCCCGCGCCGCTGGCGCCGCTGATGCGGAAAAACCTGCACTATGATTGGCATTGGGTATGGCCCACCGGCACCGGCGAGATCGGCAACAACGGCATCTACCCGCTGGACGCCCTGCGCGTGCAGCTCGGACAAGGCACCCTGCCGAAGCGCGCGATGAGCCTGGGCGGGCGGTTCCTTTTCGACGACAACGGCGAAACGCCCAACGCGCAGCTTGCCCTGTTCCAGTACGATCCGGGGCCGCTGGTGATCTTCGAGCTTCACAACTTCCCTGCCAAGAACGGCCCGAAGCTCCTCAACCGCAAGGCCCGCTGCGAGCGCGGCGAATCGGACCTTCCGCCGCCCTCGGGCGAGTACCGCGGCACGGGCAAGTACGAGGCGCACCGGGGGCACCTGTTCAACTTCCTCGCGGCGGTGCGGAGCCGCAACGTGGACGACTTGCGCGACGACGTGTTGGAAGGGCATCTCTCCACGGCCCTGGTCCACATGGCGAACATCTCGTATCGGCTGGGCAGCGAGCACTCCGCGGAGGAAGCCCGCCAGGCCGTCCAGGACCGCGGCAGCGACGCCGTGGACTCGTTCGGCCGGTTCCAGGAACACCTGACTGCCAACGGGGTCGATTTCTCGAAATCGCGCTTCGTCGTCGGCCCCTGGCTGGAGATGGATCCCCGCAGCGAGCGCTTTGTGGGCGATCCCCAAACCGCGCGCCGCGCCAACGAGTTGGCGCAGGGGTACTACCGCAAACCGTTCGTGGTCCCCGAGAACATATGAGCTTTCCTGCCGGGTGCCACTCGCGGCACATAGCCCGGTTCGGGTGCCACCCAAACGGAGGATTTGCTGGATCTTTGCCTCAACCACCCCCGGCGGCCGTAGAATCGGCTCCACAGCGGCGTCCACCGCCGTGACTGTCGCGGGGGTCAAGCGGGACGTCAAGTCAGTACAATGTCAGTTGGGAAGGGGCTGTGCCCTTTCGCCGCAAATTGCCGACCAGGCAGGCAGTCTCGCAACATGGCCGATATTGCAAAGCGTTTCCCCGAGAACCCGCTCCTTCGGCCCGCCGACATTCGCCCGAGCACTGCGCGCATGAAAGTCGAGTGCCTGCTCAATCCGGGCGTATTCCGCTTTGAGGGCAAGACGTGGCTGTTGCTGCGGGTGGCCGAGCGGCCGGAGCAGAAGCCGGGCAAGACGTCGCTGCCCGTGCTCAACGAGGAAGGAAAGCTGCAGATTCTCGAGTTCGACAACGCCGATCCCCAGCTCGATCGGTCCGACCCGCGGGTGATTTCCTACGCCGGCCAAGACTATCTGACCACGATGTCGCACCTGCGACTGGTATCGAGCGTTGACGGAATCCACTTCAGTGAGTCGTCGCCCTGCGCGCCGATTCTGGGGCAGGGTGAGCTGGAATCGTACGGCATCGAGGACTGCCGCGTGGTGCAGATCGGCTCGACCTATTACCTGACCTTCACCGAGGTCTCATCACACGGCGTGGGCGTAGGACTGCGCAGCACCAGCGATTGGCATGAGATCCGCCAACAGGGCATGATCCTTGCGCCCCACAACAAGGATTGCGCGATCTTCGACGAGAAGATCGGCGGCAGATACTATGCGTTGCACCGGCCGAGCAGCCCCGCCCTGGGCGGCAATTACATCTGGATCGCGGAGTCGCCGGACCTGGAACATTGGGGCCACCACCGCTGCGTCGCCCACACGCGCAAAGGGATGTGGGACAGCGTCCGGGTGGGGGCAGGCGCGTCGCCCATTCGTACACCCAAGGGTTGGCTGGAAATCTACCACGGGGCCGCCGCGCACCCGACGCGTTACTGCCTCGGCGCGCTGTTGCTGGATCTCGACGAGCCGTGGAGGGTGCTGGCCCGCTCGCAGGACCCGATCATGGAGCCCAGCGCCGAGTACGAGCGGGCGGGGTTCTTCGGCAACGTGGTCTTCAGCAACGGGCACCTGGTCGACGGCGACCAGGTGACCATCTATTATGGCGCCTCGGACAGCGTGATCTGC
>JBEKZQ010000546.1:0-3888 GCA_049509675.1 Thermoguttaceae bacterium
CGTCGACCAGAGGTTGGCGGCGTACCAGTTCGTTCCCGCTGCCTCGTTAGTATTCGTGTAGTAGACGGCGGCCCTAGCCGGCGTGGCGGCCATCCCGGCGGCCGCCATGACCAACAGCACAACGCTCGGACGCACCCAAAACGAATTCCGGCGACCCATAACGCACCTCGCGATTGTCTCGAAGAACGGTCATTAAGTCAGTGAAACAGCGCGATTGCGGGGCAATCATCTGTGCCCTGCCACTCCCCGGTGGCCCCGCAACCCACTTACGGTATATAAATCTAGGTAGTGGTTTAATAATACCACATTAGTGTGGTTTCTGCCGCTGCACTCGGCTCGAAGATTACTGCGACTTCGCCACTTATGGCCTAGCGGCAGACCGCCACTATCGACAATGTGAGAGGTATGTTATCATAATCTGAAAAGTTTGTCACGCCTTTTGTTTGAAAAACATTTCCTCCAACAAGGAGTAGCTCTGCGGATTTATTAAATATGGCTCATTGGATGGATATAATCACTGACTGCCAAACTGGCGGGGATGGTGTGCAGGAGAACCGCAAAGTTGCGCCGGCGAAACACTAGCCCGGATTATTCATGTAGGGTGGGTCGAGGTCGCGCAAACCTATGGTGGGTCTCGCAAACCGACTAACCGTTGTGCGGCGCTGTGTCACAAAGCGGTAAGTTGATAAGCGACCGAAGACCCACCAGAACAACGGTTTGCTCGACGCCACCCTACAGTTTATGAATAATCCGGGCTAGCCGCGTTTACTGGTCACGCGGGTCTCGTACTCTTTGACGCAGTCCATCCAAGCCATGCCCACGGGCACTCCGTGCTTCAGGCAGTAGTAGTCCCAAACGGCGCCCAGCGGCAAGGTCTTCACCTCCTCGACCAATGCCAGGCGCGAGGTGAAATCGCCGCGGTTTTCCAGGTCGCGAAGCTTCGCGGCCGGTTCCACCAGCGCTGCCAGCAGGGCCTTGAGCATGGCCCGGATGCCGACCACCCAGGCCGCCACGCGCTGGATGCTGGCATCGAAGTAATCCAGCCCGATGTGAACGCGGCCCAGGTAATCGCCGCGGACCAGTTCTTCGGCCACGGCGCGCAGGTCGTCGTTGAGGATCACCACGTGGTCGCTGTCCCAGCGGATGCCGCGGCTGACGTGGAACAAAACCCTCTCCACGTACAGCATGACCGAGGAAACTTTGTCGGCGATGCTCTCGGTGGGGTGGAAATGCCCCATGTCGAGGCACAACAGCTTCTTGCGGGTGATGGCGTAGCCCAAGTAGAACTCGAACGAGCCGACCACGTAGGTCTCCGAGCCGATGCCGAAGAGCTTGCCCTCCACGGCGTCGAGGTTGTAGGCGGCGTCGATCGGCTCGGCAAAGACCTCGTCCAGCGAGCGGGCCAGCCGTTGGCGGGGCGTCTTGCGGTCGATGGTGACGTCCTTGCAGCCGTCGGGAATCCACACGTTGGTCACGCAGGGCTTGCCCAGGGCACGGCCGATCGCCTCGCCGACCTTGCGGCAGGCGATGCAGTGCTCGATCCAGAAGCGGCGAATGCCTTCGTCCGGATGGGCCAACGTCAGGCCGTCGGCCGCCTTGGGATGGGCGTAGCAGGTGGGATTGAAATCGATCCCCAGGCCCTTGGCCTTCGCCCAGTCGATCCAGGCGCTGTAATGCCTGGGCTCGAAGCGGTTGCGCTCCACCTTGCGGCCGCCCGTTTCGGCGTACATCGAGTGCAGGTTCACGCGATGAATGCCGGGCACGAGCGACAAGGCCATTTCGTAGTCGGCCCGCAACTCGTCGGGCGTACGGGCCTTGCCGGGATAATTGCCGGTGATGGCCAGGCCGCCGCCCATCTCCACGTTCAGGTTCTCGAAGCCCGTGTTGTCATCGCCCTGCCAGCAGTGCAGCGAGATGGGAATTTTGGCCAATTGCTCCAGGGCATCATCCGTATTGACGCCCATTGCGCCGTAACGTTCCTTGGCCAACGCATACGTCTGTTCGATCCGTTCGGTTTGACTTGCCATACATTGCTCGCTTTTCGGGAAAAGGAATGGAAGTGTGGAAAATGGGTGAGAGCCCTTGGCCAGTTGTTCGTAGGACGGATTGCCAATCCGTCCATGTTCTGCCGGGAGAACTGCAAAGTCGGGGTCTGGTCCATTTTTCGGCTGATAGGCATTGCCATTTGGCCGGACCCATGACCGAAAACATGGACCTGACCCCTTGGCGTCGGACTTTGCAGTTCTCCGGCGTGTTTTGTGAGACGGATTGGCAATCCGTCCTACGATACTTCGTTATCGCTCCTTACAGGCTCGACTGGAACTGGTAACTGCCCGATTCGAGACGGAAAGCAGCCCGGCCGTTCTCCATGCCGGCGGGTTTTACACCGGGCGACGCGGCCGCCGGGCGGCCGGACTCGCGCACCGAGCCGGCGTCCTGGGTCGGCACAAGCAGCAGCGCCGTACTGTTGGGCGGCACCGTGATCGCCAGTTGAAGCTGGTTCTGCCGGACCTTCCATTGGCTGACGATCGGGCCGTAGGGCGATTCATAGCGGGCTCGGACCCACTCCAATCGCTTGGCCAGGACGCCCGGCCGAATGACGAACGATTGGAAGCCGCCCTGCTTGGGATCGGGCTGGATCCCGCCCAGGCCCTCGATGCACCACAGGCCGAGCGACAGATACGAGCTGTGCAGGAGCGAGATGTCGCCTTCCCAGGATTCCCAAAACGTGGTAGCGCCGCGTCGCAGCATGTTGCCCCAGCTCGGGTAATCGTCCTTGGTGGCCATTTCCAGGATCAGATCGTCGCGCCCGCTTTCCAGAAGGTTCTTGATGACGAAGTATCCGCCGGTGATGCCGGCGTGAATGTGTCCCTTGCGGCGTACGAGTATCTCGTCCTCCAGGCGTTTGGCCACGGCGGCCCTCAGGTTTTCCGGCGGCAGGCCGACCAGCAGCGCGATCGAGAGATAGGCCTGGCAGCCACCCGCGTAACTATTGTCCCGGGGCCGGAAGAACTTGGCATGGACCGCGCGGCGCACGGCCTCCGCCCGCCGGCGCCAGGCCGCGGCGTCGTCGGGCTTGCCGAGCAGGTCGGCGATCCGCGCCGCCGTCTGAAGATTGTAGATCCAGTAGCAATTATTGAAGAACAGGGTTTCGGGCGTATCGCCGTTGACGCCTTTGGCGCCCGGCCAAAGCCAATCGCCCAGGAAGTCCCACTCGCCGCCCCAGCGGACCAGCATGTCGCCGGAGGACTTGCTCTGGAGGAATGCCAGCCAGCGTTGGATGGTGGGGAAGCCTTGTTCGAGGATGCGGCGGTCGCCGTACTGGCGATACATGAGCCAGGGGAGCGTCACGCAGTAGCCGCACCAGGCCGGGCCGCCGCCGCCCCAGTAGGTGGGCGCGGTGTAGGGCAGGTTGCCCTCCTCCGCGGCGCCGCCCGCGCCGGGCCGGCCGGCCTTGACGCCGCTGCCCCAGGCCGCGGCGTTGCCTTGCACGTCGCGCCAGTCCTGGGCCCACTTCGTGTAGAACGCCCCTAGGTGGAAGCTGTTCAGGGCCGTTTCCGTCGTGGCATGCGCGTCGCCGCCGTAGCCCATCCGCTCGCGGTGCGGGCAATCGACCACGTAGCCCCCCAGGCTCAGGTTCTCGAAGGTCCAGAGCGTGGTGCGATAGATGTCGTTGAGGAGCTTGTCCGAGCACTCGAAATCGGCCGCCCTGCGGTAATCGCTGCGGACCAGCCAAGCGCGGACGTCCGCCGGCGCCGGCTTCGCGGCCAGTCCCTGGATCGTGATCCAGCGCCCCACGCTGTAATTGAAGCGGTTGCGGAAGGTCCCCTTGCCGGCAGGGCCCGGGACGTAGGCGCTGTGGAGCAGGTGCGTCATCGGCTGGTCCGC
>JBEKZQ010000547.1:0-3873 GCA_049509675.1 Thermoguttaceae bacterium
CAGTGCCATCCCTGGCTTCCTCCTTTATCTGAATTCCCATTACCTGGCCCCTTACCAAGCAAATCATCCCCCCTTCTGTTTACCACGTCTCCGGCGAATGACAAAGTGCAACTTGCACCCCTCAGAAGATGCCTGCTATCGACGCGCTTGACCGCTTTGGCCTTTGAGGCTATAATCACCGCCGAAGCTGAGCAAATGGATTTGCTGTGACCGACGGCTGAAAAGGGTCGTCTCCCGCAACCGGGCAAGGGCGAGCGAGTCGCCCCCTCTGAGAGCGAGTGCGAAATGGAAGTCGCCGCCCCCACACAAAAACCGCCGGAAAAAAGTGACAATCCGGAAAAGCCGACAGACGCCGTTTGCCGGCGCCAGGAGATGACGGTGTCCTACGGATCGCCGCTAGACGCCAAGGAACAAGTCAAGCAGGCGATCGACATCGTCGATCTGGTGGGCAGTTTCATCCCACTCCGCCGCCAGGGCCGGAATTTCGTCGGCCTATGCCCCTGGCATGACGACAGCCGACCCAGTTTGCAGGTCAACCAGGAGCGGCAGTCGTTCAAGTGTTGGGTGTGCGACATCGGCGGCGACATCTTCAGCTTTATTATGAAGATGGAAGGCGTCGAGTTCCGCGAGGCGCTGGCGCTGTTGGCCGATCGGGCCGGCATCACGCTTGTCAAACCCGCGCGCGAGCCGGGCCCGGCGGCCCCTGACGAACCGTCGGATAAGCGTGTCCTGTACAAGGCCATGGCCTGGGCCGAACGGCAATACCACGAGTGCCTGCTGGAGGCCGCCGAGGCGGAGCCCGCCCGGCGATACCTCCAGGAGCGCGGGATTACGCTCCAGAGCATCGAGCGATTTCAATTGGGTTTTGCGCCGCTGGCCTGGGATTGGCTCCTGGAGCGGGCGGGAAGGAGTCCGCAACGGGCGCACATCCTGGAAACGGTGGGCGTCTTGGGCCGTTCGCCCGGCGGCGACCTGTATGATCGCTGTCGCGGCCGCGTGTTGTTCCCGATCCGCGACGCGCAGGGCCGGCCGGTCGGCATCGGCGGCCGGCTCCTGCCTGAGCTGGGCCTCTCCAGTCCCGCAAAATACCTCAACTCCCCCGAAACGCCCCTGTTCGCCAAAAGCAAGTTGCTCTATGGGTTGGACGTGGCCCGCGAGGCGATCCGCAAGAGCCACACGACCCTGGTCATGGAGGGGTACACCGACTGCATCGTGGCCCACCAGTACGGATTCACCCATGCGGTGGCCGTGTTGGGCACCGCGGTGGGCGAAACCCACATACGCATCCTGAAGCGGTTCGGCGCCGATCGTATCGTGCTGCTCTTGGACGGCGATGCGGCGGGGCAGCGGCGGGCCAACGAGGTGCTGGAGCTCTTCGTTGCCCAGCAAGCGGGCCTGCAAATCCTGACCCTGCCGGACGATCTCGACCCGTGCGATTTTCTCCAGCAGCGTGGCGCCGCCGCACTGACCGAACTGCTCGCCACGGCCGCGGTCGACGCCCTGGAGCACGCCTTTCGCACCGCCACCAAGGGGATCGACCTGGAGCACGACGTCCACGGGGCCACCGCGGCCCTGGAACGCCTGGTGGCCATTGTGGCCAAGGCGCCGCGGCTGCAGAGCGACACCTCGGGCGACGCACGGCTTCGGGAAGAAAAGATATTGCAGCGTTTCGCCGCCCTGTTCCGCGTCGACGAAGCAATCCTCCGCCAGCGGATGACCGCCTTGCGGCGGCGCGCTCAGAGCAGGGCGCCCGCGGCTAAAGCCGCGGGGGGCGGTTCACGCGACGAGGAAGCGGCAACAGCCCAAGACCCGGCCGACCTCTGGGACCGGATGCTGCTGGAAATCCTCATCGCACATCCTGAACACTGGCCGCTGGTGCGCGAGCGGATGGGCTCTGCGCAACTGTCCGGGCGCGCCGCGCGGCAGGTCTACGAAACGTGTTGCGGGCTATTGGACGCGGCCGTCACGCCGGCCTTCGAACGCTTGATGTTGGAGTGCGAAGAATCGGCGGCCAAGAACCTGCTGGTCGATCTGGACGAACATTGGCGACTCAAAGGCCCGCAGGCCGGCGATCCCATGACGGTTTTGGAGAACTTGCTCAAAGCATTTCAGAAGAAGGAGGTGGAACGCCAGCGTCGTGCCCAATCGCAGACGCTGCGCGAAAAACAACTCGATACCGACCAGGAAAACGAACTGCTGCTGCGCATCGTGCAGCAGCAACGAGCCCAGCAGGGTATTTCCAAGCCCACGGATGGGTAAGGATGCCCGCAGCGCACGGCGAATGGCCGCACCCGCGCGGCCCGCCGCTGCAATCGCACTGCCGAAATTGCCCAGCGCGCCCGGAGGGCGCGAAAGGAGTAGCGAAGTGGACCTGTTCGATAAAGATTTGCAGGAGTTGATCGCCAAAGGCAAATCCCAGGGCTATTTGACCTACGATGAGGTCAATGAGTACCTGCCCGACGAAGAAGTCAGCGCCGACAAGCTGGATAACCTGTTGATCGCCCTGGAGGAGGAGGGCATCGATCTGGTCAGCGAGCCGCCCGCCCGGGAGTTCTTCGACGTTTCCGAAGCCACGGAGAAGGACGAGCCGAGCCCCGAGGGGCTGGCCGAAGAGATTGCGTCCGAGACGCTGCCCACCCCGCCCGACATGGCCAAGTGGAGCAGCGATCCGATTCGCATGTATCTCTCGCAGATGGCCGAGATCCCCTTGTTGGCCCGCCAGGAGGAGATTGCGCTGGCCAAGAAGATCGAGATCACGCGCAAGCGTTTCCGCCGCACGGTGATCGGCTGCAACATGGCCATGCGGAACACGCTGACCGCGCTGGAAAAGGTGCATCGCGGCATGTTGCCCTTCGATCGCACCATCAAGGTCTCGCTGACCGAGCGGCTGACCAAGGAACAGATCATCGCCCGGATGCCGCACAACCTGGCCACGTTGACCCATTTGGTCGAGCAGAACGAGCGGGATTTCAACCGTTTGCTGAACCGGCGGACCCCGGCGGAGCAGCGGAGCGAAGCCCGCAAGCGATTCATCCGCCGCCGCCGCAAGATGCTGACGCTGATCGAGGAGCTCAGCCTGCGCACGCGCCGCGTGCAGGCCATGATGCGGCAGATGGAAGAGAGCCACCAGCGGATGCTGCAAATCCGCCAACATCTCCGCCTGATGGTCGATACGCCGGCCATGCGCGACAAGCGGGCCAATCTCCGCCGCGAGCTTCGCGAGTTGATGGTCCAGACGCAAGAGAGCCCCAGCAGCCTGGGCCGCCGCTGCACCCTGATGTGCCGCCAGTACCAGGACTACGAACAGGTCAAGCGGCAACTCTCCGGGGGCAACCTGCGACTGGTCGTCTCCATCGCCAAGAAATACCGCAATCGGGGGTTGAGCTTCCTGGACCTGATCCAAGAGGGCAATACGGGCCTGATGCGGGCGGTCGACAAGTACGAATACCGCCGCGGATACAAGTTCTCCACCTACGCCACCTGGTGGATCCGGCAGGCGATAACCCGGGCGATCGCCGATCAGGCGCGGACAATTCGCATCCCCGTGCATATGATTGATGTGCTGAGCAAGCTGCGGAACGTGTCCAAACGGCTGCTGCAAGACCTGGGGCGCGAGCCGACGGCCGAGGAACTGGCGGTGGCCGCCGACGTGGGGGCCGACGAAACCCGCCGCGTGCTCAGCATGGGTCGCCATCCGGTAAGCCTTGACCGGCCGGTCGGCGAAAGCGAAGATAGTTGTTTCGGGGAATTCATCGAAGACGGTGGATTGCCCCGGCCTGACAAGGCGGCCGGAAATGAACTGCTCCGCGAAAAGATCGACGCCCTGCTCAAAACGCTCACCTATCGCGAGCGGGAGATTATCCGTTTGCGCTA
>JBEKZQ010000548.1:0-4089 GCA_049509675.1 Thermoguttaceae bacterium
TGGCAACGGTCGTTATGGCGGTCTGGGCGTTGTAAATGGCGAGGTCGCGGACCGTGCCGAGATTGTCGGTCAACGGCAAGACGACGTTGCCGGGCGCTTGCAAGTTAAACCCCTCACCCTGACCCTCTCCCGCGGCGGGCAGAGGGGAGAGCTGCTCGTCCGCCAGCAACGTATCTACCGCCGCCGGGTTCCATAGGTAGCGGTGCGAAAGGTTGGCAACGGTAAGGGCACTGGCGGCGCCAGTGGCACCCGCCCCGGCCGACGAATCCTTTTCAAACTCCAAGACGATCTGGTTGCCATCGTAGGCAAATTCGCTCGCGTGGATAGATGCGGAGCCGTCCGCGGCAATCGTCGTCACCGTCTCGCCGATCCAGCGGTTTTCGGCCAGCGGAAGCGCGGTCGGTCACTTCGACCAGACGATTGCGGTTGTCCCAGGTGTAGTCGGTCACTGCGCCGGTGGCGATGCTCACTCGCTCGGTGCGATTCCCTTCGGCATCATACGAATAGGTATAGGTGCCGTCGCTCAATAACTCGTTATTCGCACCGATCACACTGGCGGAGCCAGTGGCACTCGTGCGGTTGCCGTTGGGATCATACGAGTAGTATTCATCGGACTGACCGCCCGTGTAAGTCGCGCCGGTAAGCTGCCCGGTCGGGTCATAACTATAACTGGCGGTGCCGTCGATTGAAGTGACGCCCGTAATCAGGTCGGCGGCGGGAACTGGCTGGTCCAGGCCGGTCAGGTCGAGGCCGCCGGTGCTGTCGCAGGGCATCATTGGGCCGCTGGGAGACCATGCGGACGCCCCCTCACCCTGGCCCTCTCCCGAAGGGAGAGAAGAAGATTGCGCCGGCCCGGCGTAAGTATAGCCGTAGAAGGCCAGCGTGCTACCGTCCGGGCCTTCGTAAGTTATGCCCGTCAGGCGACCGGCCGAATCATAAGTATATTGCCCGGTGACCACCAACTGGTCCCCTTGAAAACTCTCGATCAATAAACAAAGACTCCCGACCCCCTTATTCCTTATTCTTCTTTTATTCGTCCCTTTTCTGCTCGGGAGACCAGATCAAATACCCTCCTCCGTCCAGCGCAGGGGTGAAGATGTGCGCAGCGTTTGCGACAACCACGTCAAAGAATGCCTCTGACGCTATTTCGCCCGGCGGCACCCCTCGGCAAAAAGAACAAAGGCCAGTTGCCCAGTGGTGTTCTGACTCACGAAGTGCGCACTCTATCGCGTCGGGACTGGCAGCGTCTTCGCCGGTTAAGACGTGATAGACCTCGTCGCCATACAACAGAACCGTGGATTCCCGCGGCGAGTGCGCTACAGCTTCACGAGTAGCAGCCCAGTTCTCGCAAAGCACAACGGCTTCTCTCGATTTGAGCAAATGCTTGTCCACGAAGGGAACAAGTCCCCATCGCGGACTATCCATCCATGTTACAGCTGCAAAACCAGGCAGGTCTTTTAACCTCTTCCCGCCGCCATAAGTTGCATATTCATATAGGCAGTCCGCGCCCAAGTCCAACGACTCAAACGCAATCAAAAGCATCGACCCGTCGGCCTCGGAAAATCGCGATAAGAGCTTTCTTGACAGCGTGTGACTGCAGGCGCCCATTGATAGGTTATCGAGCACGTGCTTTTTCGCTTTCGCGTTGTTGTTCCCAAGCGAGAAGTATTCCCATTTCATACCAGGCTATCTTTCCAATCGGAGTTGTTTGTGCCGGCTCACGCTGCTCACGGAATCGGCAATGCGTTTCGTGGCGGGAATAGGCGGGAAAGCTCCGATACTATCCAGTAGATGGCAGTACCAAGCGCTATTCCTCCCCCGACGATCTCCGCAGTTTCAAGCGTACCTGGCGGAAACAACGGTTGGGGCCGGTTTGGTTTGTTGCCGGGATCGGCCTCCCACTTGCCGGTATCCGGGAAATATTTCCATTTGTTGCCGTACGGATCGTTCCAATCCCAATGCGGACGTTCTCCGTTTCCACCGGGATCCCAGTGAAGCGAGTCACCGTTTGGGCCTTTCCAACCTCCCTTGGGGCCGCCGCGTTCATCTGGCCCCTGCCATTTCCAGCCGGGGCCGGGGGCGACGTTCGGCGCTGGCGGGATCGGCGGAGGAATCGGCGCGTTCGGCGCCGGCGTGATGTTTCCCGGGCCACTCAGCACCAAACTGCCGCCGTCAAGGCGCCCGGTCGGGTCCGTTGCATTTGTCGGCGAGCAACCGCAGTAGCGGTAACGATTGGCGTCGCGCCCCTTGAAGCCTATCCAGTCTCGGCACGTCCACCGTCCAGCGACCGGGTCGTAGGGCCGCGTTTGACTCCTGTACGTTCCGCTGGCCTTGTCGAACGCGAACCCGGTGAAGCCGAAGAGACAATCGACGGCGGCGTTGGTTTGCGACTTCAAGTTGCCGTAGCTGTCGAAAACGCGATGGTTGGCGACGGTTGTTATGCTGGTTTGAGCGTTGTAAACGGCGAGATCGCGCGGCGTGCCGAGGTTGTCCGTGAGGGGCAAGACGACGTTGCCGGGCACTTGCGGATCTGTGACCTGTTCGTCCGCCAAGAGCTTGTCTACCGCCGCCGGGTTCCAAAGATAACGATGCGAGAGGTCGGCGACCGTCAAAGCACTGGCGGAGCCAGTGGCACCCGAAGAGCTCTCACCCTGGCCCTCTCCCGCGGCCCCCTCACCCTGGCCCTCTCCCGGAGGGAGAGGGGAACTGGAGTCGAACTGCAAGACGATCTGAGTGCCGTCGTAGGCAAACTCGGTGCTGTGGATGGATGACACGCTGCCGTTCGCAAACGTGCTGACAGTCTCGCCGATCCAGCGGTTCTCCGCGTCGTACAGATACGTCGCCGTCATGTCCGGCGTTGAAGCGCCAAAAGCCGCGTAATCGGCGTAGTGCGTCACCGACGCCAGGCGATTGCGATTGTCCCAGGTGTAGACGGTAATATCCGTGTCGCCGACGCCCGGCTGCGTTTCAAGCCCGTCGCTGGTACTCGCAATCCAGCGGGCGGTGCGGTTGCCCTCGGCATCGAAAGAGTACGTATAGGTGCCGTCTGAGAGGAGTTCGTTGTTCGGCCCGGTAGTGTATGTTTGGCCGTTGGCGGTTAAGCGGTTGCCGTTGGGATCATACGAGTACGATTCGTCGGGCTGCGTCCCCTCACCCTGGCCCTCTCCCGAAGGGAGGGGGGAACTATAGACCGCCCCGGTAAGCTGGCCGGTCGGATCGTAACTGTAGGTGGCCGTGCCATCGTTCGACGTGCAGGAGGCGATAAGATCGAGCCCGGAAAGTCCCCCCGACATCAGCGCGGCGGTTACGCCCGACGTGTCGTCGATCGGCATCATGCCGCCGCTGGGGGTCCAGGAAGGAGGGATTAGGGATTGGGGATTAGGGATTTGAGTTGAAGCGCCCGAACTGTTGTACGTCCACTGGTAGCTGTTCAGTACGGTCTCGCCTTGGTGGTAGACAAGGCCGACAAGCCGGCCGAGCGAATCATACGAATAGTCGCCCTGGACCGCCAACTGACCGCTTTGGTAACGATCGATCGACACGATTTGGCCCGAGTCGTTGTAGGTGAAGTCGGCCGAGACGTCGGCCACGCTATCGCCGCCATCAACGCCGTGCTGATGCACGGACGTTACCCGCCCAAGGGAATCATACCCATAATCGTCCACAAAATCCGCCGTGCCGTCAATAGTTGCGGCCGTTTCGGTCCTGTCCCCGGCCGCATTGTACTGGTAATCGAGGACAACGGTCGGCCCGTCGGGCAGCGATTCGGTCGCGCTGGTAACGTCGCCCGCGGCGTCGTAGGTGTAGCTGTCAGCGGAATTGTTGTCCGATTCCGACGTGATCCGCCCGGCCGAATCCCGGGCGTATTGGATCGTGTTCAGAGCACTGGCGGAGCCAGTGGCACCCGAACCGGCACTGGCAGAGCCAGTGGCACCCGCGTTGGCGTACCACGTTTCGCTCGGGGGGCAGGGGTCAGAACTGAATGGCACTGCGCCTTGATTTGATTGGACTTACGACGACGAAGTTCAGCAGGCAAGTGAGCGCGGCGGCGCAGACGTTGAGCGGCGAAGGCAGCGCGGAGAGTTGTGC
>JBEKZQ010000549.1:0-3849 GCA_049509675.1 Thermoguttaceae bacterium
TGGTAAGGTCGAGGCGGAAACAGAAGGCGTTCAAAGAACTGTGGTCGGCGGCTGAACCAAGCCCTGCCCTGTTTCTGTTGTCGTCGCGTCGCGCTGAACGGAGTGCCGCGGACCAACGGTTGGCCCGTATAGGTCCAACGGAATGGATGCGCATGACGCGCGTTGTAGTCGTCGAGAAAGCGTTGGAGCAATTCCTCGAACTCTTCGGGCGAGCAGAAGTTGCCTCGTTGAAGAAAGCGGCGAGCCAGGACGCTGAACCATAGTTCCACTTGGCGATGATCGGGGCGGCTGGCGGGGTGGAATGACGGCGGCCAAGCCGGCCCCGGTGCATCATTGCTGGTAGTTGCCAGTGGAGACGAACGACTGAGGCCGTTGTCGCCAGCGCGGGGGGGCTTGACGGTGGCACAACCGCGCGGGACGCTGGTAGGCAAGGGCAGGGCTATACCGCCGCTCGCGCGGGAGCAAAAAGCCCCCCTGGCGCCTACGGCAGGTTCCGGGATATGCAGCAGGTCGTTATCGAAAACCCGATCCTCAACTCTCCTTACGAGGAGCCGAAGCGGCACTTCCGCTTCGAGAAGGACGGCATCACGGATGAAATCGTCGACGCGCGACGGGTCAGCTCTTACTTCGTGCCCATCGCCAAGCCGCGCAAGAAGAAGGGCGGGCAGACCCAACTGGTCCTTGATACCGAGTGGACCGACGACCGGATCGAAGAGAACAAATTCATCAACCAGGTGCGAAGCCGGGTGAACCTCTGGCGCGAGGGGCATTATCCAGGTATCACCCGAACGACGGCGAGCCTACTGGATTACTGGACTGACCCGAAACGCGACAGGAAGCTGTTTTTCTGCCAGATTGAAGCTCTTGAAACCGCAATCTACGTCACCGAGGCTGCCAAGGGCTGCGGCGACGGCTGGATCGAGAACGCCATCCGGGAGGCCAACGACCAGTACAATCCTCTTCTCTACCGCATCGCCTTCAAGATGGCCACTGGCAGCGGCAAGACGGTGGTAATGACGATGCTGATTGCCTGGCACACCCTGAACAAGCTGGCGAACCCCCAGGACCCCCGCTTCTGCGATGCCTTCCTGGTGGTCACGCCTGGCATTACCATCCGAGATCGGCTTCGCGTGCTGCTGCCCCAGGTCCCCGGCAACTACTACCGCGAGCGCGACCTGCTCCCCAGCTATCACCTGCCGAAGCTGGGACAGGCCAAGATCGTCATTACCAACTACCACGGCTTCCTGCCCCGCGAGCGCGTGCAGGCATCGAAACTGACCAAACGGATCCTTACGGGCGGCAACGGCGGAGCGTTCACCGAGACGCCGGACCAGGTGGTCCGCCGCGTCTGCCGCGAGTTGGGCAACAAGCGCGGCATCATCGTGATCAACGACGAGGCCCACCACTGCTACCGCCGCCGGGAAGCCACGGACGAACCCAAGCTGGACCGCGACGAACGCGAGGAGGCCGAGAAACGGAATAAGGCCGCGCAGGTCTGGATTTCCGGGCTGCAGGCCGCCAAAAAGAAACTGGGCATCCGCACCGTGTACGACCTTTCGGCCACGCCGTTCTTCTTGCGCGGCTCGGGATACGGCGAGGGCAAGCTCTTCCCTTGGGTGGTTTCCGACTTCGCCCTGATCGACGCGATCGAATCCGGCATCGTCAAGGTGCCGCGGGTCCCCGTGGCCGAAGATTCCATGACCGGCGACCAGCCGGTCTACCGCGACCTGTGGCCCCTCATCCGCGACCGCCTGCCCAAGAAGGGCCGTCGTACCGACGCGGCGGTAGGCGAGCCCAAGCTGCCCGTCGAGTTGCAAGGGGCGCTCGTCAGCCTCTACGGCCACTATGAGAAGGAATACCGCCGTTGGGCCGACGAGACCGGGGCCCAGGCCCGCGGCGCCACCGCCCCGGTGTTCATCGTGGTCTGCCAGAACACCAGCATATCCAAACTGGTTTTCGACTACGTCGCGGGCTGGGAAAAGCCGATTGGCGATCGGATGGTCGTGCAAGCCGGCGCCCTGGACATCTTCCGCAACGACGATGGCCACGGCGGGTGGCTCCATCGCCCCAACACCATCCTGGTCGATAGCGAGCAGCTTGAATCGGGCGAAGCCATGAGCGCGGAGTTCAAGAAAATCGCCCTCCCGGAGATCGAGGAGTTCAAGCACGAGTTGCGAATCCGTTTTCCCGGCCGCGACGTGGAGCAACTCACCGACGAGGACCTGCTCCGCGAAGTGATGAATACCGTGGGCAAGCGCGGGAAGCTCGGCGAACACGTCAAGTGCGTGGTCAGCGTCTCCATGCTCACCGAGGGCTGGGATGCCAGCACGGTCACTCATATCCTCGGCGTGCGCGCCTTCGGCACGCAACTCCTCTGCGAGCAGGTCGTCGGCCGCGGGCTGCGGCGGCGGAGCTACCATGTCGAGCCGGATGGAAAGTTCCGGCCGGACTATGCCGACGTGTTCGGAGTGCCGTTCTCGTTCATACCCTGTTCTAAAATCGACGGCTCACCCAAACCCGGGCCGGAGGTGCGGCGCGTCCACGCCCTGGAGGAGCGGATCGCCAGCGAAATCACCTTTCCCCGGTTGCTGGGCTACCGTTACGACATCCCCGACGAGGAGCTGAGTTACGCCTTCAGCAAGGATTCCAAAATCACGCTCTCCACGGCCGACCTGCCCACGAGGACCGAAAACGCCCCCATCGTCGGCGCGCACACGATCCTCAATCTGGACGAATTGAAAGACCGCCGGCCCCAGGAGGTCGCGTTCAAGCTGGCCAAGTTGGTGCTGGAGAAGTATTTCCGCCAGGACGGCCAACAGCGCAAAGACCGGCCGCCCGAACACCGCTTCGACGCCGAAGTCCAGACGTGGCGGTTCCCGCGCGTGTTGGAAATCACTCGCCGCTGGCTCGACGAGTGCGTGATCTGCAAAGCCAAAACCTTCCCGCAAATGCTGCTCTTGATCGAATGGGCCCACGACGCCGCGGATAGAATTTACCAGGGCATCGTCCGGGGGAAACCCGGCGAGAAGCGGCTGCTGCCGATCCCTCAGCCCTACGAAACCTTGGGCTCGACCCGCGGCGTCGATTTCGACACCACCCGCGACATTTACGAAACCAAGCGCAAGTGTCATGTGAACCGGGTGGTGGCCGACACGGAGAGCTGGGAGCAGAAGCTCGCCCAAGCGATCGAGGACGACATGGAGGAGGTCCGCGCCTACGTCAAGAACGACCACTTGGGCTTCGCCATCCCGTACACCTTCGGCGGCGAGGAACACCGTTACTTTCCGGACTTCCTGGTCCGCATCGACGACGGCCACGGCCCGGACGACTTGCTAAACCTGATCGTCGAGTGCAGCGGTGAGCAGTTGAAACAGAAGGCGGCGAAGGTGGCCGCGGCCCGCAACCTCTGGGTGCCGGCGGTGAACAACCACGGCGGTTTTGGGCGCTGGCATTTCGTCGAAGTCACAGACCCGTGGGACGCCGAGAACCAAATTCGCGGCAGCCTTCGAGAGGGGACGGTGCCATGAGCGCGGAGAAGGAGTCCCCGCAAGGCGAGTTGTCGACAGGGCGTCGACAGCTCGATTTCCGGGCCCAGTCGTCTACAACTTGTAGACGACTGAGCCTAAGCGGGAGCGAGAACCACCTTTGCAATTCCCATGTAGGCGGCACACGCCGTGTGCCGCATTTTGCCGTCGGCACACGGCGTGTGCCTGCTACAATTTGTCCAAGTTATTTTTGCGCGAGCACGAAGCGGGAGCGAGAACCACGCCCGTTCACGGGCGTTTCCGCCGCAGGCGGTATTCGGCCCGTGCTTTAGCACGGGTTTCGAGGGCGCCGTTTCCGCTCGTT
>JBEKZQ010000055.1:0-18087 GCA_049509675.1 Thermoguttaceae bacterium
CGGCTCATGGCGCGGAGCATCGTGGTGCCGTGGTCGCCGTCACCACCCACGGAATCGAGCTGCGATAACATCTCGTGCCCGGCGCGGACCTGCGCCGCCGCGCCGCGAAGCATGCGAATCCATTGCGATCGATCCATGGCAGTTGCACGTCGATAGGGGGAAGCGGGGGTGGGCCGCGCGCCCTCCACTGGCCATCAACACATTGTCAAGGCCGGGCTGTCGCAGCGCGCGTCCCACAAGGCGATCAGCTCCGGATCCATGCGGGCAATACACATCTGAAAACCGCCCATCTCCTGCACCGTCAGGTACTCGCCCACGAGGCTTCGGACCAGCTTGACGTTGCGGACTTCGAGGATCTGCTTCACGCGCCGCAGCACGAGGTACAGCTCCATGAGCGTCGTGGAACCGACGCCGTTGAGCAGCACGAGAAGGTCCTCGCCGACGCGGACCTGAAGGTCGTCGAGGAGCGCCGGCAACATGATGTCGGCCATTTCGTCGGCCGAGGCCAGCGTGCGCGAGCCCAGGCCGCTCTCGCCGTGTTGGCCCATGCCGACGACCATCTCGTCGTCGGCCAGTTCGGAGATCGCCGCGCCCGTGCAGGGATGGGTGGCTGCGCTGACGGCAACCGCCAGCGTGGCCATGTTTCGCTCCATCCGCTCGGCGACGGCCACACACTGATCGAGCGAGCGGCCGCGCTCGGCCGCCGCCCCCGCCACTTTGATGACCGGCAGGCAACCGACCAGGCCGCGGCGCTCGTCCGGCTCTTGGCGCGTGCCAGCCGAAATGTCCTCGTGCGTCAACACCTGTTTGACGTTGAGGCCCTCCTTGCGGGCCATGTCCAGGGCGATGTTGGCCGACATCACGTCGCCGGCGTGGTTCAGAACCAACAGCAACACGCCGGCCGGACGATCGGCCAGCCGCAGGGCTTCCAGCACGCGCGGCGGTCCGGGGGCCGCAAAAATCTCGCCCGGAACACTTACGTCCAGCATCCCTTCGCCCACAAAACCGCTGAGGGCCGGCTCATGACCACTCCCCCCCAAGGTGACCACCGCCACCTTGTCTTTCGACTTGGGCACGGATCGCACCACCAGGTTCTTACCCGCCAGACGGACGGTACGGGCGTGGGCGATGGCAAACCCCTCCAAGAGCTCCTTGGTGAGGTTGCTGGGATCGTTAAGGAACTTTTTCATCGGCATAAGATCGTCCCCTCGTTGGGAAAACGTCCATCATAACACGGCAACCGACGTTGTACACTTCCCGCACCCGGAGCGACAGGAAAACTGCAAGGTCTGCGCATGGTAATTTTGCAGTCCTCCTGACGGTTGCCTGACGTGCCGCGACTTGCTAGGCTGTGACATTGGCGATTCCGATGGTTATGAGGTGGCGGCAGAGCAGACCGTGTTCGCCAAGGTCTGGCGCGAAAAATGGCTCGTGACGCGGCCGGCCGTGCTGGAGCAGGTGCTCCGATCGCAGTCCGGACCGCCCCCTCAAAAGCCGCGATCTACCTTGCCGTTGAGCCGTGCTCGTGGGAATGACTTCGCTCGCCGGACATTTACTGGTGGCATCGCCGGACAGTCGCGACCCGGAATTCGTCCGGGCCGTGATCTTGCTCATTCAGCATTCCCAGCAGCAGGCGATCGGAGTGATTCTGAATAGGCCCAGCACCAGGTCGCTTGCGGAAATGTGGAGCGGGAAACGGCGGGCGGATGGGCAGCAGTGCGTCTACTCGGGCGGTCCGGTGCCGGGCCCGCTCATGGCCGTCCACGTTTGTGCCGAGTTGGCCGAGTTGGAGATTCTACCCGGCCTCTACTACACCGTGCAGAAGAAGCGGCTGGAGAAGCTGGTGCAACAGTCGGGCAGCACGTTCCGGGTTTTTGAAAGTCATGCGGGATGGGGGCCGGGGCAACTCGAACAGTTTGTCCAGGCGGGGGCCTGGCTGGTGTTGCCCGCCACCCGCGACTTGGTGTTTGGCGGCGAAACGGAACTCTGGCAGCAGCTTGCCGGCGTTTCGCCCCGCTAAATGCTCCATTTCACAAAATGTAGCCGTTCACGGGGGACTGTCCCAATTTTCGCCTGCAATGCGCAGCATTGCCGCGAAAATGGGACTGTCCCCTTTGGGCCGCCAGCGGTCAGGTCCATGTTTTCGGTCATGAATCAGGCCAAATGGCAATGCCTATCAGCCGAAAAATGGACCAGACCCCCACTTTGCAGTTCTCCTGCATTGCCCCTGGCCGCATAGTGGTTATACTCCGATGTGGGGTATGATGACCACTATATCGCCACATGGGGAGCTTGTCTGCGACTTGCTCGCCGTGCTACCATAACCAGGGATCGATCCTGGTCCATCGCATGGCGGCGATCGCGATGCGTGCGTTCGCACGGAGGTTACCTTTTGCTTGCTCCTTAACCGTGGTGAACAGCGGCCCATGACCGAAGCCAATGTACAGGCCGACAAGTGGGGTGAGGGGATCTCGCCCGACCAATCCGTTGGGGACGTTGCGCACCGCATCCTCCGCGGACGGCTCGGTGCGGTCGTATACTGGCTCCCGCTGGCCGCTGAGAGAAGCGCGGAAGACGTCGAGTACGTTCACCAGTTGCGGATCGCCACGCGCCGCGCCGTGGAAGCGGTGCGGGTCTTCCGCGACCTGATGTCGGACCCGGCTTACGACGAGTTGCGGGCCGGATTGCGGGCGGTACGGCGAGCGGCCGACGGGGCGCGCAACTGGGACGTGCTGTGTCAACAATTGGGGCCATGCGCCGATGCGGCCGGCAGCGAAGTGCGGCGGAAGATTATCGAGCAGATCCAAGCCCGCCGCCAGGCGGCGCAGGAGCCGATCCGTGCCGTGCGCGAGGAGTTTGCCGCAAGCCGGTTCGAGGACCTGGTGGCGGCCGTGCTCGGCGACGTGCAGTCGGCCCGGCCGGAGCACGCCAAACGCCGATTCGATCGCCTGGCGCGCCGCTACCTCAAGCCGCTGGCTAAGAAGTTCTTGCGGGATTTCCAGGCCGATCTGTCCCACGACGATGCTTTGCACAACCTCCGCATCCGCGCCAAGAAGCTGCGGTATGCGATGGAAATCGTCGCCGTCGCCTTCCAGCCGGCGCTGCGCACCGTGCTCTATCCGCAAATCAGCGCGTTACAGGACATCCTTGGCATGGTGAACGACCATGCCATGACCCGGGCCTTGTTCCAGGAGTGGCTGCTGGAATCGCAGGAGGCGGAAACCAGGGCCTTTCTGGAGGGCCTGGTACTGGCCGAGACCAGGGCCCACAATGACATTCGCCGCATCTTCGTCAAGCAGTGGACGGCCAAGTCCCGGGCGGGCCTCGCGCGCCGCTTCCGGCGCTATTGCCGCCGCCGCTAGCCCGGATTATTCATACACTGTAGGGTGGCGTCGAGCAAACCGTGGTCTTGGTGGGTCTTCGGTCGCTGATCAACTTACCGCTTTATGACACGGCGCTGGACAACCGTTGATCGGTTTGCGAGACCCACCATAGGTTTGCGCGACCTCGACCCACCCTACATGAATAATCCGGGCTAGCGGCCCGGCGCAGTAGTGCTACAGCGTGCTCAGTTTGGAGAAATTCAGCGTCACGTTCATGGGAAATACGCTGTACAGCCCGCGCGTAAACAGCAGGTTGATCATGTCGTCGGTGAACAGCAGCGACGACTTCGGCACCAGCACGATGTCTGAATCGCGGAGCCAGATCTCGTCGGCCGGGCAGGGGCGATGGCCGAACAGCGCGGCGTGGATGTCGATCTTGGTGGCCATCAATCGCCAGCAGTCGTCGCGGCGAAAGACCACCAGTTCCTTGAGGTTGGCGCCGACGTTCCAACTGCCGGCCAGGGCGATGGCTTGCATCACCGTGGTGGGCCCTTCCAGGGTGAAGCGGCCGGGGGTCCGCACTTCGCCGACCACGAAGACATAGCGCGGCGCGCGACTCACCAGGATCGGCGTGACTTCCATCCCTTCCACGAGTTGCGCGTAGCGCTCATCCACTTCGCGCTTGGTCTCCGGAAGGCTCAAGCCCTGCACGTACACGGAACCCAGGGCCGGCAACTGGATGGTTCCCTCGGGCGTGACCTGGACGCTGCGGACCTGGCCGCCGGTGCCATAGCGGGCGTCGACCGTGGAACGAAGTTCTTCCAGCCGCGTGTTGATTTTCAGCGGCAGCACCAGTATGTTCGGGGCGACGTAGTGCGTACGAAATTGGTCGTTCAAGGCGGCCCGGAGCTCGTCGATCGTGCGCCCCGCCGTGGGCACCTGGCCCAGGTACGGCAGCGTGATCGTGCCGTCCGGCTCGACGATCGCTTCCTGCGACAAATCGGCCACCCCCAGCGACTCGACGCGCAGGCGGTCGCCCACCTGAAAGCGATAGGGCCGCGACGACTGCTTCGCCGTCAGGCGGTAGACGAACTGCAACTGGTCGTCCACGCGCAGGCGATACTGCCGCACGTGCTCCGTCCGCGCAGGCCCGACGTATTCGCCTTGTGCAAAGACCTGCCAGGGGATGGGCCGTTCCGCCGCCCAACGCAACTCGCCGCCAAAACGATTGCAGCGGTCGCAATACACTCCGCAGCGGGTCTGTACGGGAGACGGGCCGCTGGCGACCGGCAGCATGGGATCGTCGGCAGGGAGGGAAAGCGGTGGAAAATTTGCGCTCCCCGGCGGCGGGACCGGTATTGCCGGCGTCGCCGCTGGAGCGGGAGCCGGGGCCAGGTGCGGCGCCGCCTGCTCCGCTGCGGGGCTTTGGCCGCCGCCCTCTTCGCGAAACGTAAGCGAGACCGACTGGGCGCTGGCCGTCAGACTGCCGATTGCCAATAGAGGCAGCACCAGGATCGCCGCGACATGCCGGCGGAGCACGCGGTTGGGGGCGGTGTGGCAACTACTTCCTCTCATCGCGTAAGACCCTCCTGGTTCGTGGCAGTTGTCGGCGGGCCGGCGGACTTGTCGTTCTCCGAGGCGTCCCGCAGCCCCAACAGCCTCTTTGAATTCAGCGCCGTGAAGAAATTAGTGTTCTGTTTCGGCGGCGTGACCGCCGCGGGCGGTTGTTGAGGCGCGGCGCCGGCGCTGTGCGGCGGCGACTCGCCCAGGCCGGAGGGATCCGACTGCTGGGCGAAACTCCCCGCGTCCACCCAGTACACCACGCCGCCCAGCCCGCCTGCCGCGTCTTGTCCGGCCCGCTCCGCCGCGAACAGTTGCCGGCATCGTTGTTGGGCAGCCCGCGCCTGCTCCTTCTGCCCGAGATTGTCGTAAACGACGGCCAGATTGTGCCACGTTTCCGACCGTTGGGCGATCGACAGGCTTTGCAACAGGAGCCGCCGCGATTCCTCTAGTTCGCCGTACCGGGCCATGAGGACGCCGAGCTCGTTGGCCGCCAGGTAGTTACGCGGATCGACCTTCAGGGCCGCCTGGTGCAAGGCCAGCGCCTTGGGCGTCTGCATGCCGCCGGGCGTGGCGTTGCTGCCCAGAACGCTTTGCAATCGTGCCCAGCCATACAGCGCCATGGAGGCCGCAGGCAAACGACCTCCGGCAATCGCCAGTTGGTCCTTGGCGTACGTATAGTAACTTTGCAGGGCAACCAGCGGCGTCATGTCGCCGGTGTTGGCATTCTTCAGCACCGGCGTGCGATGGGTGGCGATCAGCCGCGACAGATCCAGGCTGGTGGCCCGATGTCCATCCTCCGGCACGAAGTCCTCGGCTTCCTGAAACGCGGTCAACGCGGCCGTCAGCGCCGGCCCATACTGTTGCGCGTGCGTTTCGGTATCCAGCGCCTGGGTCAGAAGCCTGAGCGCCTGAATGAATTCGGCCTGGGCCGAGTGTACCGCGCCGTGCCCCAACAGATCAAACGCGTATTGAATGTGCTCGCCAGCGCGCCGCGACACGATCATCAGGCTTGTGGGCGTGGCAAGAGCAACCGGCGGCGCGGGCCGAGGCTCGTCCACCACCTGCACCGGCGCCATCGCTGGAGGCGCCACAGGCGGAGGCATCACCGCTTCCGCTTGCTCCGGCGCGGGCGCCGCGGCGGCAACCGGCGGCGGGGTTGTGCTGCCGCACAGCAACATCGGCGCCCCAGCGGCCACCGGCCCAACCAGAGCGTGATGCATCACCGCGGGCGGCGCGGCCGCATTCTGCTCCGGCAGCGGTTGTTCCGCGACCGGCGCGGCCCCCACGGTTGCCGACGGCACCGCGCCGGCCAGCGAATCTGTCCGCATCTGCGACGCCGGCCGGGACTCGTCGGCCACGCGCCAAGCAATCGACTGCGGCATGTTGACGGTAAGCCGCGGAGCAGTCTGCCGGCATGAACGATCTGCCGATTCTCCCCGATTGGCCTCGTCCGACACACGGACGCGGACAATAACGGAGTCGCCCGGCTGCGGGTCATCCACGATGCGAATCCGGCTTTGCCCTTGAGGGGACAAGTCCGCCGCAGAGGCGAGACTTAGGCAGCACAGCATCGCCATGAGGCAAAGCGCGCATCTTTCCAAGAGTAGGGAACGTGACGGGTTGATCATCGGAACATCCACTGAATTGATTTCTTTCGCGCCGAAATACGGCGCCGCCAGTTGTACGACCGGATCGCCGTTACAGCATATCGGTCTTGAAAAAAGCGTTAGAAAGCGCATAACGGCATCTTTCGCTGCAATTCGCGTATCGGGCGCGCTACACCCGGCATGAGCCACATTGGCCGAACAGTCGGCACGCGCAGAAAAGAAGGCATCCTGCGTCTTCCCGGCAAAGTGCCGCGTCAAAGACGAGAAGTTGTAGCGATTCGGAGAGATGAATCGCGCAGAGCAGGAATGGCGGCGGGCCGATGCGTGGCGCGCGACAAAGAATAGTAGTTGTCGAGCAATCCAAGAACGAACAGAGGGGCCGACTGCGCTGACTCAGGGTCGATCAGCACAGCCGGCCCAGGCATAGTGCATGAGGTGTGGGCAACGCCCACGCTTGCAGCGCGACCGTTGCGTTTAGTGGCGCCCGCCGCCGCTGACGATGACGATCGTCTGGTGGATCCCGAAGTTATACAACGGCGCGGTAATCACGACCACGTTCACCGCAACGGTGCCAACATAAATGTTGAAGCCTTTGCCGCGAATCTGCTCGCCTTGCAGGTCTGACACCGGCGTCATGCTGTCCAGGCCCATTTGAGTCAACGTGGCGTTGGGCACCTGGCCGCTGGCCGCCGCCGCGGTCCCCGTGGAAAGGCCAACCACCAGCACGGCCATCACACACACAGCAATCAGCGATCTCATCTCACATCTCCTTGTCTCAGGGTGCAAAAAGAAAACACAAACGCCTCCGCCTCGGAACCCGTGAGAACCACGGCTCCCGGCGGTAACTTCCGCTAATTTGCCGGGCCAAGCCGCGTGCGGCGGCCCACTCATCTCAACGGACTAGCAAAGTCTAAATTAGTTGAAAGATCCGACAAGTCAAGCATAATCCGCAAAGTCTTTCACAGTTGACCGACTTTGCCGGGCCGGCCGGCGGCCGGACGTCCTTGCCGGAAATGGGCCGGGCCGCGTAAGTCCCGCCGCCATCGCAACTTGCAACGACGAGTCGCCGGCCTTCGGCCCCCAGGCGGCAGAGCGCTTTCCAGGGCGATCACGCTACGCACGAACGCATGGAAACGGCAGCAACGGACACTTTGGATATTTCCGTTTGTAACGGACGTTCCAGTTAAACCGCTTGTGCGGCACTTGCCGGTCGTAGGGCAACGCGCGGAAATTTTGCGGACACCGAATACAACGGCCGATCCACTTGTTACAGAGTTGCCCGCCGTGACGTTTCTTCCTGCTCTGCGACCGGCGGGTGAATAACCCGCACTTGCCCGTTATCCGGCACACTCACTTTCCCAGGAGGAGTCCCATGACCAAGACCCGTTTCAGCGTTTTTGTTTTCGTTTGCACGTTGTCCGGCGGAGCCGCGCTCTTCGCCGAAGAGGCTGCGACTGTTGATCACCAGGATAGCGTTGCGCCCTGCGCGGCATGTGCTGCGGCCGGCGCGAACGACAGCGGCGGTTGCGGCTGTTGTTCTCGCAGCCTTGTGGCCGGCGTCGAGGCAGTGTTCCTCAAGCCCAACATCGGCGGCCACGACATTTCCTATACCGATGGCGCTAACAACTACAGCGGCAATCAGTTCGCCGATTTTCAGCGGCTCGAGGCTTCGCCGCGAATGTGGATCGGCATGCAAGGGCCGTGCTGGGGCATCCGCGGCCGCTACTGGACGATCGACGATGATTCGCATGGCGGCGTGGTCGACTTGGACGCGCCTACGTTCCTCAACATGCAGTCGGCCAACGCCTGTCTCGACCTGCATGCCTATACCGTCGACCTGGAAGTCACGCGCAGCCTGGAGTTCTGCAACTGGTCTTTGCTGGGCAGTCTGGGCATACGGCACGCGGAACTCTCCGTGGACGAAAGCTTCCACGTGTTGACCGAGGCCCAGAACATCGCCGTGCAAACGCAGAACTCGCGCTTCATGCAGGGCACCGGCCTGACCGGGGCCCTGGAGGCGCGCAAGCCGCTCGGCGACGGCGGACTGGCCCTGATCGGCAGCCTGCGCGGCTCGGTCCTGTGGGGACAAGACCGCAGCGCCTCGGACAACCTGCTCTTCACCCCCGGCGTGGCGATGGCCCAGGTGGTGGAAGTCAAAGAGGACACGCCCCTCTACATAATGGAATTCCAGGTCGGGCTGGAATGGACGCACCGTCTGCAATGCGTCGCCACCGACGTCTCGCTCCACGCGGTCTTCGAATACCAGCGCTGGACGTCGCCGGAGGCCACGACCTACGACTACAACCAGAGCCTCAACAACATCGCGACTGCGGGCAACTCGATCTCCACGGCCGTCGACTTCACCGGCGTGGCGTTTGGTATCTGCTTCACTCGCTGATTGCGGCCGGAAACGGTCCGAGCCCCGCCGGCACCTGCACGGCGGGGCGCCGGAGCCGTCTCCCTCGCAGAGGAGCCATTGGCCATGAAGATGCGTATCGACAGAAATGGGATGGAAGCCTGCGTGAGGCACTGTTGCCTTCTGCTGGCCGCCTGGGCCGCCGTGCAAGGCGCCGGGCCGCGGCAAGGTCGCGCGGAGGAACTGGCCGATTGGGATCGGCCCGTCGTCGCGCAGCGCGATTGGAACGCGGCGCCGCCGCGGATCGAGTTGTTGGATTATGAAGAGCCCGCGTTTGCGCCTCTGCCGCCGCCGACGATGGCCAGTCCGCCGGCCGCCGGGCCGGCCGCCGGGCCGGTCGCGGCCGCCGGGCCCGCCGAGCAACAGAAGCTCGGCACGCCGCCGCCCGACAATCACCTGCAGTTCCTGCGGGACGAGGCGGTGCTGCTGGCCCCCGGCCAGGGACAGTTCGACTTCGGCATCGAGTACCAGTGGCAGCAGGCGGATCTTCCCGTGCTGCTGTCCGGCGGCACGGTGGCGCAGCAGCAGTTTCGCGAGCGCCGACTGCTGGAGCCGTTCGCACTCCGCTACGGCCTGACCCCGCGGATGCAGGCCTATCTTAGCGCACCGGTCGGTTGGGACGGCCTCAGTCAGCAAAACGGGTTCACGGAAACCGAGACCTCCGCGTGGGGTATCGGCGACGTCAGCGCCGGCGTCAACTATCTCTTGCGCAAGGCAGAGTGCGGTTGTCCTGACGTGATCGGCACGCTCGGTTTCACGGCCGCCACGGGACAGAATCCGTTCGGTTCCGGCGTGCGCGTGGCGGCCTTGGGAACGGGTTTCTGGGCCCTTTCCGCCGATCTCCTGGCCATCAAGACCTACGACCCCGTGGTGCTCTTCTATGGGGCCGGCTACAAACACTACTTCCAACACGAGTACCAGGGAAGCGAAGTGACCCCGGGTGAGGAAGTAAACTACCGGTTCGGCGCAGGGTTGGCCGTCAACGACCGGATCACCGTCAGCACCATGTTGCTGGGAACGTACGATACGGAAGTGTACGTCGACCACGTGCGACAACCGGGCACCGCGTTTGAGCCGATCAGCCTGCGCCTGGCCGTGACCATTGTCGCCTCGGAGTGCTACATCATCGAGCCGTTCGCCCGCTTCGGCATTACGGCGGACGCCCCGAACGCCGACATCGGCATTACCGTCACCAGGAACTTTTGACCGTTTGGGAGGACGCCGTCATGCCTCGGCCCATCCTTGTTCTGTGCCTCGCCCTGTGTTTGGGGTGGGTTGATCGAGGGCGCTCCGCGGGCGGAGAGCCTGGTCCGCCCGTCCGCGATGACCACCACTTCATGCAAAAACGCGTGATGTCGTTGCAGGCGCTCGCACAACAGAACGTGGTCATGCAGCAGCGCGATTACTCGTGCGGGGCCGCCGCCCTGGCCACGTTGATCCGCTACTATTGGGGCGAGAACGTCGGCGAGATCGATCTGCTCAAGGCCATCGTCGCCACGCTCACGCCCGAACAGTTGCAGGACCGCGTCAAGAATGGGCTGTCGATGACCGATTTGCGCAAGGCGGCGGTTGCCCAGGGGTACATGGCCTCGGTGGGACGGCTCACGTTGGAAAAGCTGATCGCAGTCCGCGTGCCGGTAATCGTATGCATCAAGCCCGGCAAGCAGGAGCATTTCGTCGTCCTGCGCGGGACGCTCGGCGACCGGGTTTTC
Organism: Thermoguttaceae bacterium; assembly: GCA_049509675.1. GTDB lineage: Bacteria > Planctomycetota > Planctomycetia > Pirellulales > Thermoguttaceae > JBEKZQ01. Next base: position 10,622 of record JBEKZQ010000055.1, read on the forward strand.
TTGGCCGATCCGATTCGCGGCAACATCCGCATCGCATTGTGCGAATTCGGCCAGCAATGGGTCGATCAGGCCGTTCTGGTCGTGGCCAAGCCGGGCACCGACCTGCCCGCGCACTCGCCCTTGCGGATCGAACCGCACTGGCCGGTGCAACCCGAGCTTCAGGTGGCGCGGCGGGCGCTGGCCCTCCAGCCGTAATTCTACTGCGCAGGATCGGCAGTCGCGGCGGCGCTGCATTCGTTCGCCAGCCGTGAGGGCAACTCGCCCGCAACTCATGGCCTCCCGCTCAGCCCTTCAGGAAATTCCCCATGAGCGGTGGGCTTGTCCGTCGCCGTACAATCGCTTGTGCAATGCATTGCGGCGCGGAAGCAGTTGGCGTAGCCCCGAGGAGGTTCGGCATGAGGTGGAATTTGCGGAAGACCCGCAAGTCGCAACGCGCGACTTGCCGCCAACATTACCTTCGCACGGGCCTGGCCCCGGAGGAACTCGAACGGCGCTGGCTGCTGTCGGTCAACGTGCTCACGTTTCACGACAACATCGCCAGCACCGGACTGAACGCCAGCGAAACGCAGTTGAGTCCCGCTAACGTGAAGGTCGGGACCTTCAGCAAGCTGTTTGCCGCCAACGTGGACGGCCAGATCTACGCAGAGCCGTTGGTCGATACCGGCGTCACGATTGCCAACGGCCCGAACACGGTTGCCGGTGAAGCCGGAGTCCACGACGTCCTGTTTGTGGCCACCGAGCACGATTCGCTGTACGCCATCGACGCCAGCCCCACCGGCAACGGCGCCATCCTCTGGCAGCGCACCTTTACCGACCTGAGCGCCGGCGCCGGCCCCGGTACGAACATCAACAATCCTTTCGGGGCCACGGCCATTACCTCGGTGCCCAACCAGCCGGACACCAGCTCGACCGACATCTATCCCGAGATCGGCATCACCGGCACGCCGGTCATCGACCCGGCCGGCAACACGTTGTATGTCGTGGCCTTCACCAAGGAGATCGTAGCGGGAACCGCGCGATACGTGCAACGGTTGCACGCCATCAACATCGCCGATGGCACAGATCGGACCACCCCCTACATGATCGGCTACACCGTGACGAACTCGACGTACACGGGCGACGTGAACACCACTCCGATTTTCGTCTACGGCACGGGCGACGGCAGCACCAGCGACACCTACTACAATACCAGCAACACGGTGGTGCCCTATGATGCCCTGCGCGAGAACCAGCGCTCCGCCCTGAGCCTGGTCAACAACACCGTGTACGTCGATTGGGCTTCGCACGGCGACAACGGCCCCTATCACGGTTGGGTGGTGGCGTGGGACGTGTCGAACCTCGCCACCAGCGGCCTGGTGCTGAAGGGGGTTTTGAACGACTCGCCCAACGACGGCGACGCGGGCATCTGGGAGGCCGGCGGGGGGCTGGTTTTCGAGTCCGATGGCAGCGCCTTTTACTTCGAGGCCGGCAACGGCCTCGCCAACCACGGCGCCCCGGTGCTGAACTCGGCGGGCTTTCCCGCCAACGGCGGCTATCCCGACGCCATCGTCAAGGTGGTGGCCGATCCCACGACCAACGCCCAAAATCAGAACGTCAACGGCTGGGGTTTGAAGGTGGCCGACTTCTTCATCCCCTACAACGAGCCGGCCCTGGACAAGGTCGACCAGGACGTGGGCTCCGGCGGGCCGCTGTTGTTGCCCGATTCGGCCGGCATCCCCGGCCATCCGCACCTGCTCCTGGCGGCCGGCAAACAGGGCGTGGTCTACCTGATCGATCGCGACAACATGGGGAAGTATGATCCCAACAACGACCACGTCCTCAACTCGGTGCCCAACGGCAACGGCAACAACACGCCGCCGGTGCTGATGACCGGCGTGCTTAGCACGCCCGCCTATTTCAACGGCACTATCTATTACATCAGCGGCTATAGCGGCGTGGCCAAGGCGCTTTCGATCACCCCCACCAGCACCGGCGCGAATCTGACGGTCACCTCGCAGACCACCCTCACCTTCGGCTACGAGCCCGGTTCGCCGGTCGTCTCGGCCAACGGCACTATCGGCGGCATCGTGTGGCTGATGGACCGCACTGCCAATCAGATTCACGCCTACGACGCCACCACCTTGGCCACGGAACTGTGGAACAGCGGCCAGCAGGTCGGCGGCGTCGCCAACGTGGGGGCGCCGAGCAAGTTCGGCACCCCCACGGTCGCCAATGGCGAGGTTTTCGTGGGCACGCTCGACGGCGTGGTGGGCTATGGCCTGCAACCGCCCGTCAATGCCGCACCGCTGGCGCCGTCCCTCTCGGCCACAGCCCTCTCAGGCTCTTCCATCAACCTTACCTGGAGCGATCCCACCCAGTCGCCCAACACGCCCATCAGTTACTCGATCGAGCAGTCCAGCGATGGCACGACGTTCGCGTCCGCGGCCACGGCACCCGCGGGCGCTACGTCGATCGCCATCGGTGGCCTTTCTCCGCAGACGAAGCATTACTTCCGCATCCGCGGGCTCAACGGCGACGGCTACTCGCCCTACTCCAACATTGCCAATGCCATCACCACCAATCAGGTTGCGGCCATCGATTTTGGCGCCGGCTTTGCCGGCTCCGCCACCGGCGGCAAGCTGAGCTACAACGGGGTCGCGGCCGTCAACGTCAGTTCCGCGCAGTTGACCGACGCCGACAGCCAGAGCGGCAGCGTCTTCGCCACCAGCCCGGTAGACATCACCAAGTTCACCACGCAGTTCACCTTCCAACTCTTGCCCGCCGCTTTGGACACCGCCGACGGCTTCACCTTTACCATCCAGGGAAAGGGCGCGACGGCGTTGGGCTCGGGCGGTTCCGGCCTGGGCTATGCCGGCATTTCGCCCAGCCTGGCCATCAAGTTCGATCTGTTCAACAACGCTGGCGAGGGCTCGGACTCGACCGGCATGTTCCTCAACGGCGATACCCCGACGGTGCCCGTCAGCGGCGATAACGCGGCCGACATCTCCATCGACTTGAGCTCCACGCCGATCAACCTGCACAGCGGCGACGTGTTCCAGGTGAACATGTCTTACGACGGCGCCACGCTGACCGTCGTGGTCCTCGACGCGACGATCAACGGGTCGGCCACGCAAAACTATACCGTCAACATCCCGGGCGTCATCGGCGGCAACACGGCCTACGTGGGCTTCACCGGCAGCACGGGCGGCAATTCGGCCATCCAAGATATTTTGACCTGGACCTTCGCCCCCAATGCCAGCCAGGCGCCCAGCGCCCCGACCGGCTTGGGCGCCACGCCCGCCTCGGCCACCTCAGTCAATCTCACCTGGACGAACACGGCCACGAACCAGACCGGCTTTTACCTGGACCGGGCCATCGATCCGAACTTCACCGAAAGCCTGATCACCGAGGGGCCCTTGGCCGCCGCCCTGAGTTCCTACAGCGACACCTACAGCGGCCTGGCCCCGAGCAGCACCTTCTACTACCGCATCCGCGCGTTCAATCTGGCGGGACCCTCGGCCAACTCCAACACCGCTCAGGTCACGATCCCCCTGGCCCCCGCCAAGCCGACCAATGCCCAGGTCACCAAGGTGTCCGCCACTGAGCTCGACTTGAGCTGGACCGACAACGCCGGTCAAACGGCCGATGGCTACCATGTCCAACGGGCCGTCGATCACGGCACCTTCGTCCTCGTGGCCACGTTGCCGGCCGTCAACGGCAGCGATCCCCTCGGCACTACTTACACTTGGAACGATAGCAGCGTTCTGCCGGGCAACTTCTACGAGTACCACATCCAGGCCTTCAATGTTTCCGGCTACAACGATTTCTCCGGGACCAATGCCACCACGCTCACCTTGCCTCCCAGCGGCCTGACCGCCACGCTTGCCGGCAGCGTGGTCAACCTCTCCTGGATCGCACCCTCCGCCGATCCCTCCGTTTCGCTTGCTTACAACATTTACCGCAGCACCACGTCCGGCGGCGAGACGGGGACCGTGCCCATCGCCACGGGCCTCACCTCGACTTCGTTTAGCGACAATACGGTCCTGGCGGGCACGACCTATTACTACGAGGTCACGGCCGTCGACGCCGGGGGCGAAAGCGGCCCGTCCAACGAGGCCAACAGCAGCCATCCCAACATGCTGCTGGACTTCAGCCACGGTTTTGCCGGCTCCGCGAGCACGCTGGCCTACAACGGCCCCGCCGCGGTCAACGGCGCGAAGGCCGAGTTGACCAACGGCGGGCTCAACCAGGACAGCAGCGTTTTCTCCAGGACTCCCGTCGACATCACCAAATTCACCACTCAGTTCACCTTCCAGATTGCCGCCGGCACGAACACCGCCGACGGCTTTACCTTCGCAATTCAAAACAAAGGCATCACGGCCGTGGGGGCCAGTGGCGGCGGGCTGGGCTATTCCGGCATCGGCCCCGGCATCGGCGTCAAATTCGGCCTGTTCAGCAGCACCAGCACTCCAACGGCCGTCTCGACCACCGGGCTGTACCTCAACGGCGCCAGCCCAACTGGGGCCGCCAATACGATCGACATGAGCACCGCCGGCATCAACCTGCACAGCGGCGACGTGTTCCAGGCAAACCTGACCTACGACGGCGCCACCCTGACCGAAGTCATCCTCGACACGGCGACCAGCGCCTCGGCCACGGAGACCTACTCCGTGAACATCCCCGGCGCGCTGGGCGGCAACGACGCATACGTGGGCTTCACCGGCGCGACCGGCGCGCTGACGGCCACTCAGGACATCCTTACGTGGCTCTACACGCCCACGGCCGTAACCGCGCCGTCGGTGCCCATCGGTTTGACCGCCACGCCCTCGATCATCGGGGGCGCTCCGCAGATCGCACTGGCTTGGACGGCCTCGATCGGCGCCACCAGCTACAACGTCTACCGCGGCCCGACCTCCGGCGGCGAAGGAACCACGCCCCTGGTCACCGGCCTGACCGCGCCTTCATTTACCGACACCGGCACGACTTTGGGAACAACGTATTACTATACCGTTGCCGCGGTGGACGCCGATGTGCTGAGCGCACAATCCGCCGAGGTCCCGGCAACCGTCTTGGCGAGCCCGGCGGCGCCCACCGGCCTGACGGCCGTCGCCTCGGCCCCCGGCGGCACTCCGCAAGTCACGCTCACCTGGACCGCCTCGGCCAACGCCGTCAGCTACACTGTCTATCGCGGCACGACGCCCGGCGGCGAGGCCGCCACGCCGCTGGCCACCAACGTGATCCTGACCTCCTATAACGACACCGGCGTGACCTTCGGCAGCAACTATTACTACGAGGTCACGGCGGTCGACGCGGGCGGCGCAAGCCTGCCATCAAACGAGGCCGCCGCGCTGACCATTCCCGCGGCCCCGAGCGGCTTGACCGCCACGGCCTCGAACGTCGGCGGCACGCCGCAAGTCACCTTGAACTGGACCGCCTCGACCGGCGCGGCTGGTTACAACGTCTATCGCGGCACAACGCCAGGGGGTGAATCCGCCACGCCTATCACCAGCGGCGTGCCCGGGAACACGTACGCGGACACCAACGTCGTGCCCGGACTGACCTATTACTATAAGGTCGCCGCCGTCAACGCCGGCGGCGCCAGCCCGCAGTCCGGCGAGGCGAGCGCAATAGTGAACAATCAGCTCGTGCTCCTGAATTTTGGGGCCGGCTTTGCCGGTTCGACGAGCAAGCTGACGTTCAACGGAACGGCGACCCTGCCGTCCGGCAGCAATCCTGTTGCGGCCGTTTTGACCAACGGCGGGCTCAACCAGGCGGCCAGCCTCTTTTCCACCACTTTGCTCGACGTTACCCGGTTCACGACGCAGTTCACCTTCCAGATCGCGCCCGGCGTTTCGACTGCCGACGGCTTCACCTTCACGATTCAAGACAAAGGTCCGACCGCGCTTGGCCCGGTTGGCGGCGGGCTGGGCTACTCGGGCATCAGCCCCAGCGTGGCCGTCAAGTTCGACTTGTACAACAAGGGCCAAAAAGGCAGTGCTACCGGCCTGTGCATCAACGGCGCCAGCCCCACGACGATCACTTCGATCCCCTTGACGACCATCGACTTGCACAGCGGCCACGTGTTCCGGGCAACCCTCACCTCGGACGGGACCACGTTGACCGTCGTCCTCCTCGATACGACGACCAACGTGTCGGCCACGCAGACCTACGCGGTCAACATTCCCGCCACCCTCAAGCACACCACGGCCTATGTCGGTTTTACCGCCGCCACGGGCGCGCTGACGGCTACGCAGGACATCCTCACGTGGACGTACGCGGTCGTGCCCCCGGCGGCGCCCACGAACCTGGCCGCGACGGTGACAACCCCGGCCACCAAGGCGCAGGTCGCATTGAGTTGGACCGCTGCGGGAGCTGCCAGCTACAGCATTTACCGTGGCACCACCCCGGGCGGCGAGGGCGCCACGGCGATCAAGACCGGGGTGACCACAACCTCGTATACGGACAGTTCCAGCGCCTTGCAGTTCGGCACGACCGATGACTACAAGGTGGTGGCCGTCAACGCCGCCGGCGCCAGCGCCGCTTCCAACGAGGCCCAGGCTACGCCGCTGGCTGCGGCGCCGACTAGGACGACACCGGTTAGCACGGTGCGGTCGGCGGCAACCTTAGCCGCGGCGCCGCGGCCGGCCACGACGCGCCGGCAGGCCGCCGCGGATCTGGCCATCACCGCGCTTTCAACACAGACGCTGCACCCGGTCGCAGCGCAGGCATCCGGCAGCCTGGCCGTCGGCGACATCGCCGGCGCAAACCTCATCGGCGGCAGTGTGGCGAGGAAGCTTGGCGTGCGCGTCGCGCGCGTCGCCCGGAAAATCAAGTGACGCCGCGGGTGGCATTGGCTTTGCCAGTGTTCCCCCGCCCCGCGCGAACAGGTGAGCGCGGTCACAGCACCGGCAGCGTGGGCAGTTGCGGTCTTGCGCGGCGCGCGTCAGCCAGGCGCCGGACCAGCGCGTGGCACAGCCCCTCCAGATACGGCTTGGTCGGCACGTGTGCAAAGGCCGCGCCGATGTCGCCTCGATCGGCCAGGATGCGGAGCTGCGTGTCCAGCGGCACGGCCCCGAGAAAAGGAATGTCCAGTTCGGCGGCACGGCGCCGAGCCCCGCCGCTGCCGAAAATGTCGTGGCGCGTGCCGCAGTGGTCGCATACGAAGAAACTCATGTTCTCGACCATCCCCAACACGGCGATATTCACCTTGCGCAACATGGTGATCGCCTTGGTCGCGTCCAGCAAGGCAACGTCCTGGGGCGTGCAGACCACCACGGCGCCGGCCGTCGGCACCAATTGGCAGAGCGATAACGCCACGTCGCCCGTGCCCGGCGGCATGTCGATGAGCAGGTAGTCCAGTTCGCCCCATTCGGTGTCGCGAAGGAATTGGGTCAGGGCCGAGTGCAACATGGGGCCGCGCCAAATCACTGCCTCATCCGGCGGAACCAACAGGCCGATCGACATCACTTTCATGCCCGCCACCTCGA